>NZ_JAOZYC010000151.1:0-67645 GCF_035798155.1 Streptomyces endophyticus
GCCGCTCCCCTCGCCGGCGCAGGGCGGCCTCCAGGCCACGGGTGGCACGGGACATACCGGGATCGGCGGCGCCTCCGGGGACGGCCACCGCCGAAGGCCGAGGCCCATCGACTCCGCCGGCACTCGTGGCTTCACCCTCGACCGTCCCGGCCGATGTGTCCGATGCCGAGTCCGAGTCCAGGTCCGGGTCCGGGTCCGGGTCCGGGTCCGGGTCCGGGTCCGGGTCCGGGTCCGTCCGCCTCGCCCGCAGGGAGCGCCGCACGGGCTCGGGGTCGAGTCCGTCGGCCCGTGCTTCGTTGAGCAGGCGGGCGAACGTGTAGCGAGGGTCCGCGCCGAGGGCCATCTCCAGCGCCTGGTCCGCCTCAACGGTGTCGCCGAGCGACCAGGCCACCCAACCCACGAGTGCCAACGGCGCGGCGGCGTGTTCCCCGTAGGGACCGACGCACCGGCGTGCCAGCGCCCGCCACAGGCGCAGGGCGTGGACGGCCTCCTCGCCCTCCATCCACTCCGCCGCACGGTCTCTGGTCAGCCGGTCCTGGAGGCCAAGGATCAGCGACGCGGCCTCGTCGTGCGCCAGCAGCTCGTCGTCCTTGAGATCGGCCGCGAGCGCGTCGGCCGCCCCCGGCGCGTCCGCGAGGCGCCGCATGACCAGGTGGGCCAGATCCAGCGTCGCCGCCTCCACCTCCTTGCGGGGAGTCCCGGCGAGGATCCTCGGCACGAGGTCCATCGCGGCCGCGTCGAGGGCGCGCGTCTGGTCCGTGACGAGCGCTGTCTCCAAGGGGGCCAGACGCGCCCTCAACCTCCCCAGGGACCCGCGTACCTGAATGCCCGCGAAGGCTGCCGTGGCCGCCATCACCGAGGTGCCGTCGGTCTCGATCACATTGCCCTCCGCCGGGCAGCACTTCGCGCGGGCGCAGCAGTAGGACCAGTACCTTCCTTCCGAGAGGCACAGCGCTTCCGTGACCGGCACGTCGAGGGCGCCGCACTCGGTGCGCAGCAGCTGGGCCAGCGGCCTGAGCCACTGCATGATCCGCGGCCCCGCGTCGGGGCCCGGGGCCGAGGCGTCCTGGCAGAGGAACGCGACGACGCTGTCGGGGTGGCCGTCCCTGCGCTCGCACTCGCCGATCAGGCACTGGGCCATCTGTCGCGCCACGGCCTCCCAGTCCTCGGTGCGCTCGGGGATGCCGAGGCGCACACGACCACCGAAACGGCCCTTGTGCAGGGCGACCAGGACAATGCTGTCGTCGGGTCGGAACCCGAGCAAGTACGGGAGCGCCTCCGCGAGTTCACCTGCCGTGCGGAGGGTGATCTTTGCTTCGCCGGTCAGCCCGGCCGGCTCGCTGTGATTCGTCATGCGCCGACCATGCCCCGGAACGCAGCACTCCGGTTCGGCCTGTGGATAACCTCGATCAGGGACACGACAGGAGTTGTCCACAGCCGGCGGGCTCGTTCGCGTGATGTCAGTGCGATCGGGTTGCATGGGGGCATGAGCAACGAAGAGCTGCGGACAGCCGCCGATACCGTTCTCGCCCGCCTCGTCGGCGACCCGAGCGGCACGGCCAGACTGCGCGAGGACCAGTGGCGCGCCATCGAGGCCCTGGTCGCCGACCATCGACGGGCCCTCGTCGTGCAGCGCACCGGCTGGGGCAAGTCCGCGGTGTACTTCGTCGCGACCGCGCTGATCCGCCACCGCGGCGGCGGCCCGACCGTGATCGTCTCCCCGCTGCTCGCGCTCATGCGCAACCAGGTGGAGGCGGCGGAGCGTGCGGGCATCCGCGCCCGCACCATCAACTCGTCGAACACCGAGGAGTGGGACGCCGTGCGGGCCGACGTGGCGACCGGCGAAGTCGATGTGCTCCTGGTCAGCCCGGAGCGGCTCAACAACCCCGACTTCCGGGACAACGTGCTGCCCCAACTCGCCGCGGCCACAGGCCTGCTCGTCGTCGACGAGGCCCACTGCATCTCGGACTGGGGGCACGACTTCCGCCCCGACTACCGCCGCCTGCGCACGATGCTGGCCGATCTGCCGCAGGGCGTCCCCGTCCTGGCGACGACGGCGACGGCCAACGCGCGCGTGACGGCGGACGTGGCCGAACAGCTCGGCACCGGCTCCGGCTCCGACGCCCTGGTGCTGCGCGGCCCGCTCGACCGCGAGAGTCTCAGCCTCGGGGTCCTGCGGCTGCCGGACGCCGCGCACCGTTTGGCCTGGCTCGCCGACCATCTGGAGGAGCTTCCGGGCTCCGGGATCATCTACACCCTCACCGTCGCCGCGGCCGAGGAAGTCACGGCCTATCTGCGACAGTGCGGCCACACCGTGTCCTCGTACACGGGGAAGACGGAGAACTCCGATCGGCAGCAGGCCGAGGAGGACCTCCTCGCGAATCGTGTGAAGGCGCTGGTCGCCACGTCGGCGCTCGGCATGGGCTTCGACAAGCCGGACCTCGGGTTCGTCATCCACCTGGGCTCCCCGTCCTCGCCGATCGCCTACTACCAGCAGGTGGGCCGCGCAGGCCGCGGAGTCGACCACGCGGAGGTACTGCTGCTCCCGGGCAAGGAGGACGAGGCGATCTGGCGCTACTTCGCCTCGCTCGCGTTCCCTCCCGAGGAGCAGGTGCGGCGCACGCTGGACGTGCTCGCTCAGTCCGACAGGCCGCTCTCCCTGCCCGCGCTCGAACCCCTGGTGGAACTGCGCCGGTCACGCCTGGAGACCATGCTCAAGGTCCTCGACGTCGACGGCGCGGTGCACCGGGTCAAGGGCAGCTGGATCGCCACGGGCCAGCCCTGGGCCTACGACACCGAGCGCTACGCGTGGGTGGCCAAGCAGCGCGAGGCCGAGCAGCAGGCGATGCGGGACTACGCGACGACGGACGGCTGCCGCATGGAGTTCCTGCGCCGTCAGCTCGACGACGAGAAGGCGGTCCCGTGCGGCCGCTGCGACAACTGCGCGACGCCGCGGTTCTCCGACGCCGTCTCGCCCGAAGCACTGAACTCGGCGCGCGGTGAACTCGGGCGCCCCGGCGTCGAGGTGGAGCCCAGGAAGATGTGGCCCACCGGGCTCGCGGCCGTCGGCATCGACCTCAAGGGCCGCATCCCCGCCAGTGAGCAGACCGGGGCCGGCCGGGCGCTCGGCCGTCTGTCGGACATCGGCTGGGGGAACCGACTGCGCCCCATGTTCGCGCCGCAGGCCCCGGACGGACCGGTGCCGGACGACGTGGCGGGAGCCGTCGTCGAGGTGCTCGCCGACTGGGCCAAGGGGCCGGGCGGCTGGGCGTCCGGTTCCGCCGACGCCTCACCGCGCCCCGTAGGTGTGGTGACGATGGCGTCCCACACCCGCCCACAGCTCATCCAGTCCTTGGGCGCAGGCATCGCGCAGGTCGGCCGCATGCCGCTACTGGGCAGCGTCTCGTACGCGCCGGGCAGCGACACCGCGCACATTCCGCGCAGCAACAGCGCACAGCGGCTGCGCGCCCTCGACGGCACGCTGACGCTCCCCACCGAGCTGTCCGAAGCGCTCGCGCGCGCGGGTGGACCGGTACTGCTCGTCGACGACTACATGGAGACCGGCTGGACGCTGGCGATGGCCGCCCGGCTGCTGCGCCGGGCGGGCGCCGAGGCGGTGTTGCCACTGGTCCTGGCGGTACAGGGGTGAGGAACGCGTAGCGATCCAACCTTTGGGCAGGGATATTGGCGACGCATCGTCAGATACAGGAACGCGGTCCCAATTGCTCGTTGCCGTCTGCCACTACGACGGGAAGAATTGGAGCTGCTCCCGCGCGGCTCCCCGTGATCCGGTGGATGGTAGAGCTGTGTCGCAGTGCGCTCCCCAGTCCGACCCCGCCCTCAGTGTGGGCGTGTAGCCGAAGGGAGGACCGTGGCCTTCGGATTCGCTCCGTCCTCGGCGGTATCGATGTCCGCGTCCTTGATGCGCACCGAGAGGTCCGCCGATTCCGTCAACCGACCGACAAGGCTGCTCGAACCCGCGGAGTGGGCGGCAGCGGGCATCCCGCTGCTGCGCAACCCGCGCGAGGTCGTCAGCGGGCTGCACTCCCGCCACCGACCGATCCCACAGACCGTCGTCGTAGCCGTGCTCGACCCCGACGAGCGGCTGCGGGCCAGCGCCTCGTTCGTGCGCCACGAGAGCGCCACCGACGGCTGGACGTTCCGCAACGCCCTGCTGTCCCAGCTGCGCCGGGTGATCCCGCACGATCTGCGCCGCCGCACGCCGGTACGCACCGCGGTGATGCTGTACTGCCGCGAGGGGGACACCCGTTGGACGGAGGAGGACGGGGCCTGGATGTGGGGGCTGCGCGACGCGTGCACGCTGCACGGCCTGCGCTGCGGCGCGTACATCACGATGACGCGGGACGGCTGGCAGGTACTCGGAGAGGGCAGGGCCGGTCGGCGCCCGAGCGTGGGCTCCGTGGCCGAGGCCCTGGGGGCCGGGGAGCCGGCGGCGCCGCGCACCGGCGGCGCCGCGACGGAGGTGCTCCGCCGCGCCGCGGCGCGCTGAACGGCACGGCGGCCGTCGCACGCCCGCCTGCCGGACTCCCCGGACACCGCTTCGCGGTGCGGGCAGCCGGCAAGCGGCGCGTCAGACCCCGGCGCCCAGCAACGAGTTGATGCGCTCCGGATCGCCGCACACGACGAGCAGCGCACCGGCCCGGCCGAGCGCGATCGGCAGCGCTGTGGTGGCCACCTCATCGGCTCCGCCGTTCACGGCGACGACGACCACCGGACGGGACGCGGCGCGGCCCAGAGCGGAAGCATCGGCGTAGAAGACGTCGTCACGCGCTTCGTGCTGCGCCCAGTAGGAGTCCTCACCGAAGGACAGCTCGTGGGCCGCCCACGGATGCGGGTCACCGGTGGTGACCACCAGGACGTCGCCGGGCGCGCGGCCCGAGTCGAGCAGCATGTCGAGGGCCTCCTCCGCAGCGTCCAGTGCGCCCTCGACCGAAGCCGGGATGAGCTGGATCTGCGGCTGGGAAGCCGAAGTCGACGTGGCGGCAGGGGCGTTCGGCCCCGGCTTGTGGACACCCGCCGACTCGCGCGGGGTTCGCTGCGCGGGCGGCATGGGCCTGGAAGGACCCGGACGTCCGGGTCGCGGTGGCGCCGCGGGACGCGGGCCGGGTACGGGGCGGGGGGTCGACGCGGTACGGCCGCTGGTGGGCGTGGCGCGGGGACCCTGGGCACTCTCGGGAATCTGAGGCTCCTCGGGACTGAGAGGCATGAGCTGATATCTATCAAACGCAGGTGCGGCTCGCGTCAACGGGTGGCACGTCAGTGCGAGCGTGGCGGTCAGAAGTCGAAGCCGAGCTGGCCCTCGATCTCTGGAACGCCGACGTCCGCCCAACTGCGGGCCTTCTTGAGGTGCCGCCACTGGGGCAGCGCATCAAGATACGCCCACGAAAGCCGGTGGTACGGGGTGGGCCCCCGTTCCTCCAACGCGGCGCGATGCACCGGCGACGGGTATCCGGCGTTCGCCGCAAACCCGAAGTCTGCATGGTCGATGCCCAGTTCGGCCATCATTTTGTCGCGGCGGACCTTGGCGATCACCGACGCCGCGGCGACGGCAATGCAGGAACGGTCCCCCTTGATCACCGTACGAACCTGCCAGGGGGCACCCAGGTAGTCGTGCTTCCCGTCGAGGATGACCGCGTCCGGCTGCACAGGCAGGCCCTCGAGGGCGCGCACGGCGGCGAGCCGGAGGGCTGCCGTCATGCCCAGACCATCGATCTCCTCGTGTGAAGCATGCCCGAGGGCATACCCGGACACCCAGCTCTCCAGCTCGACCGCGAGGGTCTCGCGGCGCTTGGGGCTGATCAGCTTGGAGTCGGTGAGGCCATCCGGCGGACGGCGCAGCCCGGTGACGGCGGCGCAGACGGTGACGGGACCGGCCCAAGCACCGCGACCGACCTCGTCGACACCGGCAATGATCTTGGCACCGGTAGTGGCGCGCAGTGAGCGCTCGACGGTGTGAGTGGGTGCTTCGTACGGCATGGCGGCAAACAGCGTAGCCCGCCCGAGTACCGTCGCGACACCCGGCTCACCTCAATGCGCCTGGAGACGCAACAACGGGACCATCACGTGGTCGATCATCTCCACCAGATCCCCCTCCTCCCATTCGCTTCCGCACACCTTCGAGCGATACATCATCAGCGCCGGAATCACGTCACACACGCTCGCCTCGTCGACGTCCGGGCGCACCTCACCTCGCTCAACACCACGACGTACGACTTCCTTGATCAATTCGACGCTGGGCTCGATAACGCCTTCCGTGATCACACCGTGGAAGCGCTCGGCGGTGAGGGTGTCGCATTCGTGAAGCACGGAGCGCAGCGCGTAGCCGGGCCGGGAGTACATGGCCGCCCGCAACCGGCGACACAGCTCCAGCAGGTCCTCCCGCACGCTTCCGCACTCCGGCGCCGAGTCCAACGCGGGCAGTCCCGCCTGGAGCGCGTCGACGACGAGATCCTCCTTGGAGGGCCAGCGCCGATACACCGCGGCCTTGCCGGTCTGCGCACCCGCGGCGACGCCTTCCATCGTGAGGCCGTTCCAGCCGACCGTACTGAGCTGATCCAACGCCGCTTCCAGAATGGCCCGTTCGAGAACGGGGCCACGCCTGCGAAGCGCGGAGGCCGCCTGAGCGGGGGCGGCCGTCCGACGTGAACTAACCATCATCATCTCTCCGTTGAGCCGTCCGAGAGCGGTTCGGACGCGCGGCAGCGAGCTCAGCACACGCTCACGTGCACTGATGGGGAGCCACCACCGAGCATCTCAGGCTTCACCCCTTCCTTTCGACGGGTCGACGGCAAGGTTCTTCCGGCGCATGCCCAACTCCCGTAAAGAACGCTTGTGTTCACTATGACGCTGACGCTACGATCCCACACAGGGAACGTGACCGTTCTCTAATCATGCCCATGGGGGGTCGCTCGTGACACAGGATCAGATCCAGGCACATCCGGCTCCACCCAGCAAGCCCCGCGCCACCGCGCGCCCACGCCGACCCGGCATCGCTCTGACAGTGATCGCCGCATGCCAACTGATGGTCGTGCTCGACGCCACCATCGTGAACATCGCCCTGCCCCACATCCAGACGGCACTGGGCTTCTCCACCAACAACCTGACCTGGGTGATCAACGCCTACGCGCTCACCTTCGGCGGACTGCTGCTCCTGGGCGGCCGGGCCGGCGACCTTCTCGGGCGCCGCCGCATGTTCATCACCGGTATCGCCCTGTTCAGCCTCGCATCGCTCTTAGGCGGATTCGCCCAGGAGCCTTGGCAGTTGCTCGCGGCCCGCGCGCTCCAGGGCGTCGGCGGCGCGATCGCGTCACCCACCTCGTTGGCCCTCATCGCCACCACGTTCCCCGAAGGACCCGAGCGGAACCGGGCGTTCGGGGTCTTCGCCTCCGTCTCCGCCGGTGGCGGCGCCGTCGGGCTGCTCGCCGGAGGCATGCTCACCGACTGGCTGGACTGGCGCTGGGTGCTGTTCGTCAACGTACCCATAGGCGTACTGATCGCCCTCCTCGCCCCGCGCTACATCAACGAGTCGCAGCGCCACCCCGGCCGGTTCGATCTGCCGGGCGCCTTCGCCTCGACCCTCGGCATGGCCGCCCTCGTGTACGGATTCATCCGTGCCGCCTCCGAAGGCTGGAGCGACGGCCTCGCCACCGCGTCCTTCGGCGCGGCCGCGGTCCTGCTGATCGCCTTCATCGCCATCGAGAGGCGCACCAGCCAACCGATCACGCCTCTGAAACTGTTCAGGGACCGCAACCGGTCCGGCACCTACGCGATGATGCTGAGCCTCGCCGCAGCGATGTTCGGCATGTTCTTCTTCATCGTGCTCTTCGTGCAGAACGTGCTGCACTACAGCCCGGTCAAGGCCGGCCTCGCCTTCCTCCCGGTGACCGCCGCCATCGTGCTCGGCGCGGGGATCGCCACGAACCTGCTGCCCCGGCTCGGCCCCAAACCCTTCATGACCGTGGGCTGTCTGCTGACCGCCACCGGCATGGGCTGGCTGACCTTCATCGACCCCGGCAGTTCCTACGCCAGCGGCATTCTCGGCCCGATGCTCCTGTTCGGGTTCGGCATGGGCCTGAACTTCGTCACGCTGACCCTGACCGCGGTCTCCGGCATAGCCGACAGTGAGTCCGGCGCGGCGTCCGGCATGCTCAACACCACACAGCAGGTCGGCGGCGCCCTCGGCCTGTCGGTCCTCACCACGATCTTCAGCAGCGCCAGCGAGAGCGAGGCCAAGAAGCAGATCCCGAAGTTCCTCGCCGAGGGCTCACCGGAACAGAAGGCCGAGTTCGCCAGGACCCACCGGCTGCCCGCTCCGTGGAACGACTCGGTGCTCGCCCACGGCATCAGCAACGCCTTCATAGCGGCCGCCTCGCTGGCCGTGGTCGCGGCACTCATCGCCCTGTTCATCATCCAGGTGCGCAAGAGCGACCTGGATGCGCTGAGCGGAAAGTCCGGGGCCTCGGCCTGAGGGGCACTCCCCCGGACCCGTTCTGTGCTTTACGCGGTCGGCGCCCAGGCCGGCAGTGCCTCGGTCCGCCCGAGCCACTCGGCCGAGGGCGCCCCGTCCGCGCCGGAGGCGACGATGCCGCCCACGATCGCGCAGGTCGTGTCCATGTCGCCGCCGACCTGGGCCGTGCTCCAGAAGGCCCCCTCGAAGTCGCCGAGGCCTCGCGCCGCCGACCAGATGGCGAACGGCACGGTGTCGTGGGCGGTCGTCCTCCGGCCGCAGCCGAGGACCGCCGCCACCGTGGACGCGTCCCCGTAGTCGAGCATGTCCTTGGCGCGACGCAGGCCGGCGCCCACCGCGCTGCGCGGCACGAGCGAGATCACGCCGTCCAGCAGGTCCTGCGGCGTGGGCGGCCCCGCGGCATCCGCCACCAGCGCGGCCGCGGCCGCCACTGCCATCGCCCCCACGACGGCCTCCCGATGCTGGTGCGTCGGGTAGGCGGAGATCTCGGCCTGATGCGTGGCCTGCTCGGGGTCGTCGGCGTAATAGGCGCCGAGCGGCGCGATCCGCATCGCCGCGCCGTTCCCCCACGACCCCCGCCCGTTGAACAGCGCGGAGGCCAGGGTCCGCCAGTCCGCACCCTCCCGGACCTGTTGCAGCAGCCGGTTCACGGCAGGGCCGTACCCGCGGTCGACGTCCTGGCGCTCCGCGAACGATCGCGCCAGCTCATCCTGGTCGACACGCTCGCGAGCGGCCAGGACGGACACCACCGAGGCGGCCATCTCGGTGTCGTCGGTCCACTGCCATGTGCCGTCCGGCAGCGCGCGGGCCTTGAGCAGCGGATAGTTCGCAGGAACGAAGAATTGTGATCCCAGCGCGTCTCCCACGGAGAGTCCGCGCAGGCTGGACAGGGCGCGGTTCAAGCGCCCGTCGGGTGAGGAGTCAGCGGTCATCGCATCGACACTCTATCCGGTGACTCCGTACGATTCCGGTTCGCACCAGCGGTCAAAGGGGCGGTCCATTTTGTACTTTCCGTTCTCCCCGAGAACGAGCAACCGCATCTCCGCGTTCCCGGGGTTCGACAGCGACTCGAAATCCGCGACGGACCAGTGGAACCAGCGCATGCAGAACAGCCGCATGGTCAGCCCGTGCGTCACGAGCAGGACGTTCGGCGGATGGTCCGGGTCCTCGAAGCTGCGGTGCAGGCTCTCCAGGAACGCGCCCACCCGGTCATACACGTCCGCCCCCGACTCTCCCTGGGCGAACCGGTAGAAGAAGTGCCCGTAGGCGTCGCGATATGCCTTCTGCAGCCGTACGTCCTCGCGGTCCTGCCAGTTTCCCCAGTCCTGCTCCCTGAGCCGGGGCTCTTCCCGGATGCGTACGAGATCGGGGTCGAGCCGGAAAGCGCGGAAGGTCTCATGGGTGCGCCGGTACGGCGAGACGTACACGCTCACCCGCTCGCGTCCGAAGAGCCGCCGGAGGTCCTCGCCGGTGGTCTCGGCCTGGTGCCACCCCTTGTCGGTGAGCGTCAGGGCGTGATCGGGCTCGCGCTCGTAGATGGTGTCGTCGGCGTTGCCTTCGGATTCGCCGTGCCGGACAAGAACGATGCGCCGCGGTCGTGCCATGCACACGACCCTAGATCGCCGGGCGGTTTCGAGCACCCGTGCGGGTTGTCCGGCGGAGATCCCGAGGACCACAGCGGTCGACCGTCGTGCACGCGCGCGTAGTCACGCGTTCAGACCGTCCAGGTCGACTCCAGGTCGACGATGTCCCCCGTGATGGCCGCGATGTCGACATCCGTCTGGGCGCGCACCGAAAGCCGCTCCACCCGGTCGACCTGGTACTTGCCGTGCTCGGCCGCTGATCGCCACATGGAGAGGACCAGGAACTCGTCTCCCGGGGCGTCGCCGAACAGCCCCCGGACCATGCCGGGTGAACCGGCCATCGCCGGGTTCCACACCTTCTGCTGCATCAACGTGTAGTGCTCGGCCCGCTCGGCGTGCACCGTGCAGTGCGCCACCCGCACAACGTCCGCGTCCGTGAACCGCGGCTCGAACCCGGTCTTCACATCGAAGCGATGGTCGAAGAGCTTCACCTGGATGTTCTTGTACGTCCCCGATTGCGCGGCCGCAAGCCGGTCGTGGGAGCGCGCCATGAAGGAGTCGTAGAAGGCACGGCTCTCCCAGAAGCCGAAGACGTGGGCCACATCGGGCCGTTGCCTGCTCCAGCCTCCACCCTGACCTCGGAATCCCGGCTCTCCCAGAAGCCCCGCCCATTTCCGCTGTCCCCGCTCGAAACCCCGACGATCCACCACAGTGCAACGAATCCACTTGACCAGCACCGCGCCATCGTACGGCGCGGCGGCCACCTGCCGTGGTGGTCCCGAACCCACGGTCGAGACGCCTCCGAGGGGATGGTCGTGTTGTTGTCAGTGGGACCACGTAGCGTATCGGTAGCACTCAACATCGCACCGAGGAGGGGGAGTTCGGTGAGCAGCCTCCGCAAGGGGATCGAGAAGATCGAGATCGCGTTGAAGTGGGACCCGAGTCCGCTGGGTTCGCCGCCCCATGATCTGGACCTCGTCGCCGCTACGTACACGGGCGACGATCCGCACGGCAGCCCGGATTACATCGTCCACTTCGACAGTCGTTCGCCGGACGGGACCATCACGCTCAACCGGGACAGCAGGACCGGGCAGGGCTTTGGCTTCGACGAGGTGATGACGCTCGAACTGGACCGGCTGGCATCGCGGTACGCGCGCGTGGTCGTGGGCGTGGCCATCCAGCAGGGCGAGCAACAGACCGATGAGGCAGCCAGGGCGAAGGTGTTCGCGGACGTGCCGAACACCGCGGTGCGCATACGGGAGGGCTACACCGACCTGTCGGAACACGACTTCTCGACGGTCGGCGCCTCTCCTTCGACCACGATCGCTGAATTCGTCAGGGACACCGAGGGCGAATGGTCGTTCCAGGAGACGGTCCGCGGTTTCGACGGCGATCTGACGACCTTCGCCGCGGCGATGGGCTCTCTGTAGATGCGCTGACGGCTTCGCGGCCGAGTCCGCGCCGTCAACGCCGAGGGGCGGCGGAACCGTAATGGTTCCGCCGCCCCTCGGTTCAGGCGCTCAGCCCGGTCGGGCGCTCAGCCGGACCAGACGTTCAGCCGGATCAGCTGCAACCGCTGGTCGAGCCGCAGCCCTCGCAGATGTAGCAGGAGCCGGCCCGCTGCATCTTCGTGCCGCAGGAGAAGCAGAGCGGGGCGTCGGCCTGGATGCCCAGCTGCATCTCGACGAGCTCGGCGCTGGTGTGCGCCTGCTGCGGCACGGACTGCGCGGTGGCGTCCCCGGCCTTCGGCGTCTCGACGGCCTTCAACTCCTGGGCGCGGGGCGCCGACTGGGCCAGGGCCTCGACGTCGACCTCGTCCTCGTTCGGCTCGTAGGAACCTGTCTCCAGGTGACGCTGGCGCTCCTCGGCGGAGTGGATGCCGAGCGCGGAGCGCGTCTCGAAGGGCAGGAAGTCCAGCGCCAGGCGGCGGAAGATGTAGTCGACGATCGACTGCGCGATCCGCACGTCCGGGTCGTCCGTCATGCCGGCCGGCTCGAAGCGCATGTTGGTGAACTTCGAGACGTAGGTCTCCAGCGGCACGCCGTACTGGAGGCCGACCGAGACGGCGATGGAGAAGGCATCCATCATCCCCGCGAGGGTGGAGCCCTGCTTGGACATCTTCAGGAAGACCTCGCCGAGACCGTCGTCCGGGTAGGAGTTGGCGGTCATGTAGCCCTCGGCGCCGCCCACCGTGAAGGAGGTGGTGATGCCGGGACGGCCCTTCGGGAGGCGCTTGCGGACCGGGCGGTACTCGACGACCTTCTCGACGGCCTCGCGGATCGTCGCCTCGGTCTTCTCGGTGACCTCGGTCTTCTCCTGCTCCTTCTTCTTGGCGGAGAGGGGCTGGCCGACCTTGCAGTTGTCGCGGTAGATGGCGAGCGCCTTGACGCCCATCTTCCAGGCCTCGAAGTAGACCTCCTCGACGTCCTCGACGGTCGCCGTCTCCGGCAGGTTGACCGTCTTGGACAGGGCGCCGGAGATCCACGGCTGGATGGCCGCCATCATGCGGACGTGACCCATCGCGGAGATGGAACGCTCGCCCATGGCGCAGTCGAACACCTCGTAGTGCGCGGGCTTGAGGCTCGGGGCGTCGATCACATTGCCGTGCTCGGCGATGTGGGCGACGATCGCCTCGATCTGCTCCTCCTGGTAACCCAGGCGGCGCAGGGCCTGCGGCACGGTGCCGTTGACGATCTGCATCGAGCCGCCGCCGACCAGCTTCTTGAACTTGACCAGGGCGAGGTCGGGCTCGAGACCGGTGGTGTCGCAGGACATCGCGAGACCGATGGTGCCGGTCGGGGCGATGACGGACGCCTGGGCGTTGCGGAAACCGTTCTTCTCGCCGAGGCGGACGACGTCCTGCCAGGCCTCCGTGGCGGCGGCCCAGATCGGGGTGTCCAGGTCGTCGATGCGGACGGCCGCCGTGTTGGCGTCGGCGTGCTGCTTCATGACGCGCTGGTGCGGCGTGGCGTTCTTCGCGTAGCCCTCGTACGCGCCGACGACCGCGGCGAGCTCGGCCGAGCGCTTGTAGGACGTACCCGTCATCAGCGAGCTGATCGCGCCGGCGAGGGCGCGGCCGCCGTCCGAGTCGTAGGCGTGGCCGGTCGCCATGAGCAGGGCGCCCAGGTTCGCGTAGCCGATGCCGAGCTGACGGAAGGCGCGGGTGTTCTCGCCGATCTTCTGCGTCGGGAAGTCCGCGAAGCAGATGGAGATGTCCATCGCGGTGATGACCAGCTCGACGATCTTCGAGAAGCGCTCGACGTCGAAGGACTGGTGGCCCTTGCCGTCGTCCTTCAGGAACTTCATCAGGTTCAGCGAAGCGAGGTTGCAGGACGTGTTGTCCAGGTGCATGTACTCGCTGCACGGGTTCGAGCCGTTGATGCGGCCGGACTCCGGGCACGTGTGCCAGTGGTTGATGGTGTCGTCGTACTGGATACCGGGGTCGGCACAGGCCCAGGCGGCCTCGGCCATCTTGCGGAAGAGGGACTTGGCCTCGACCTCCTCGATGACCTCGCCGTCCATGCGGCTGCGCAGGCCGAACTTCGAGCCGGACTCGACGGCCTTCATGAACTCGTCGTTCACGCGGACCGAGTTGTTGGCGTTCTGGTACTGGACGGACGTGATGTCGTCGCCGCCCAGGTCCATGTCGAAGCCCGCGTCGCGCAGGGCGCGGATCTTCTCCTCTTCCGTCACCTTGGTCTCGATGAAGCCCTCGATGTCGGGGTGGTCGACGTCGAGGATGACCATCTTGGCCGCGCGGCGCGTGGCGCCACCCGACTTGATCGTTCCTGCGGAGGCGTCGGCACCGCGCATGAAGGAGACGGGACCCGAGGCGTTGCCGCCGGAGGAGAGCAGCTCCTTGGAGGAGCGGATGCGGGAGAGGTTCAGGCCGGCGCCGGAGCCGCCCTTGAAGATCATGCCCTCTTCCTTGTACCAGTCGAGGATCGACTCCATGGAGTCGTCGACGGACAGGATGAAGCAGGCGGAGACCTGCTGGGGCTGCGGCGTGCCCACGTTGAACCACACCGGCGAGTTGAAGCTGAAGATCTGGTGCAGGAGGGCGTAGGCCAGCTCGTGCTCGAAGATCTCGGCGTCGGCGGGCGAGGCGAAGTACTTGTGGTCCTCGCCGGCCTTCCGATACGTCTTCACGATGCGGTCGATGAGCTGCTTGAGGCTCACCTCGCGCTGCGGGGTGCCGACGGCGCCCCGGAAGTACTTACTGGTGACGATGTTGACCGCGTTCACCGACCAGAACTCGGGGAACTCGACGCCACGCTGCTCAAAGTTGACCGAGCCGTCGCGCCAGTTGGTCATGACGACGTCACGATGCGCCCATTCCACCTCGTCGTACGGGTGCACGCCAGGGGTGGTGTGGACGCGCTCGACACGCAGACCCTTGTTGGCCTTGGCTCCCTTGGCTCGGGAGCCTCGTGCCGGGCCGCTCGCCGTCTCTGTCATGCCGCCTCCCATATACTGGGCTAAAACGCCCTAAAGTGCCCGGATCTTCCCGCGCACGGTGTGTGTCTTGTATTGCGGACGCCGCTCTTGCCGCCCGCAACAGGTCTTTGGGGTCGCCGCCGCCCGGCCCGTGGCCGTCAGTCGGCGGCGTGGGCGGGCACCGGGACTTCTACAGTCCCTCCGGGCCCGCACTCGCTCTGTGTGCGCTCTCCGCCCGCGCCGTCCGTTTCGGCGCCGGGCGTCTGTTCCCTCAGTTCCGCGATCGCCGACTCGAAGTCCTCCAGCGAGTTGAACGCCCGGTACACGGACGCGAACCGCAGGTAGGCAACGAGGTCCAGCTGCTGAAGCGGGCCGAGTATGGCCAGGCCCACGTCGTGAGTGGTCAGTTCGGCGCTTCCGGTGGCGCGCACCGCCTCCTCGACCCGCTGGCCGAGCTGGGCGAGGGCGTCCTCGGTGACCGGACGCCCCTGGCACGCCTTGCGTACGCCGTTGATGACCTTGGTGCGGCTGAAGGGTTCGGTCACCCCGCTCCGCTTCACGACCATCAGTGAGCACGTCTCCACCGTCGTGAAACGACGGGAGCAGTCCGGGCACTGACGGCGTCGGCGGATCGACGTGCCGTCGTCGGTGGTGCGGCTGTCGACGACACGGCTGTCGGGATGCCTACAGAAGGGGCAGTGCATGAACTCCCAACCCTCCTTCACGGCACGACTCGATAGCCACGAGAGGCTGGTTCACGCCTCTCGAAGCAGCCCCAAGCATAGGCGATGACCACGACCAAGATGGACCGGGGACCACAACTTCTGGGCTGCGGATCCAATCCAACCACTACATCTGGGGTTCGGTCGCATTTTGAGCCCTAGCGCGTGTCGCGCGTGTCGCACGTGCGGAACGCATCGCACCAGGAGCGGCGGGGCCGCGTGGCGCCCGCATGCGTACCGGGCCACGACTCAAGAAAAAACGAGGGCGGTGCCTGGTCGGCGGAGAGGCGAGTGGCAGACTGGGAGACCCGCGGGCCGAACCTCGACTCCAGCGAAGAAGCGTACCGGATTGAGCTGAATTGCCGCTCCGCTTCGAGGTCGCCTTACACCCAGGTGCATGATCACGACAAGCAATCGACGGTTTTTCACTCGAACGTGTGTTTGGCGCAACCTTTCGAAAGGAACTACCGTTGGCTAGCTAGGGAGACATTCTCGAGAGGGGCCTACCGACGTGACCACGACCGCAGACAGTGCCACCATCACTGCCCAGGGCCACGCCCAGGGCCGACTCGAGCCGGTGCATGCCATGAATGACGCAGCCATGAGTCAGGAGGGCCCCAAGCCGGGGCGCTCGCTGCCCGGCCGGCCCCCAGGGATCCGCGCCGACAGCTCGGGGCTCACGGATCGGCAGCGCCGCGTGATCGAGGTCATCCGTGACTCGGTGCAGCGTCGGGGATACCCGCCGTCCATGCGGGAGATCGGCCAGGCGGTCGGCCTGTCCAGCACCTCGTCGGTCGCGCACCAGCTGATGGCGCTCGAGCGCAAGGGCTTCCTGCGCCGCGACCCGCACCGCCCGCGCGCGTACGAGGTCCGTGGCTCGGACCAGCCCAGCGCGCAGCCCACGGACACCGCGGGCAAGCCCGCCGCCTCGTATGTGCCCCTGGTGGGCCGGATCGCCGCCGGCGGCCCGATCCTCGCCGAGGAGTCGGTCGAGGACGTCTTCCCGCTGCCCCGCCAGCTCGTCGGTGACGGTGAGCTGTTCGTCCTGAAGGTCGTCGGCGACTCGATGATCGAGGCCGCGATCTGCGACGGGGACTGGGTCACGGTCCGCCGCCAGCCCGTCGCGGAGAACGGCGACATCGTCGCCGCGATGCTCGACGGCGAGGCAACCGTCAAGCGCTTCAAGCGGGAGGACGGCCACGTCTGGCTCCTGCCGCACAACTCCGCGTACCAGCCGATCCCCGGTGACGAGGCGACGATCCTCGGCAAGGTGGTAGCCGTTCTGCGGCGCGTGTGACGCTCCTCCCTGACCGGGCCCCGGGACCAACTGCGCCGGTTCCGGGGCCCAGCGCTGTCCGCGCCAGGCCCTGTGCGTGCGGGCCGAGTACTACTCCGCGTCCGCCTTCTTCGCCGCCGCGTCGATCGACGAGAGCGAGCGCCGCACCTGGTTCCGGTCCGTCGTGAACCAGAAGTCCGGCATCGAGGCCTTCAGATAGCTGCCGTAGCGCGCAGTCGCCAGGCGGGGGTCCAGGACCGCGACCACACCGCGATCGCCCGTTGCCCGAATGAGGCGGCCCGCGCCCTGCGCCATCAGCAGCGCCGAGTGTGTCGCGGCCACGGCCATGAAGCCATTGCCACCAGCTTCCTCGACCGCCTTCTGGCGCGCGCTCATCAGCGGGTCGTCCGGCCTCGGGAACGGGATCTTGTCCATCACGACCAGCTGGCAGTTCGGGCCCGGTACGTCCACGCCCTGCCACAGTGACAAGGTCCCGAACAGACAGGTCTCAGGATCCGCCGCGAAGGCCTTGATCAGCTCGCCCAGAGTGTCCTCGCCCTGCAACAGGATCGGGAATTCCGGAATCCGCGTGCGCAGTTCCTCGGCTGCCGCCTGGGCTGCCCGCATCGACGAGAAAAGGCCGAGCGTACGGCCGCCGGCCGCCTGGATCAGCTCGCTCAGCTCGTCCGTCATGTCCGTGCGCGTGCCGTCACGCGTCGGCTTCGCCAGATGCTTGGCAACGTAGAGGATGCCCTGCTTGCGGTACTCGAACGGCGATCCGACGTCGACGCCCTTCCAGACCGGCAGGTCCTCGCCCTCGATGCCTTCGGGAGCGAGGCCCATGGAGGCGCCCACCCCGTTGAAGTCGCCGCCCAGCTTCAGCGTCGCCGAGGTCAGGACGACAGAGCGGTCGGTGAAGAGCTTCTCCCGCAGGAGGCCGGACACCGACATGGGGGCGACGCGCAGGGACGCGCCGAAGCGGTCGTGCCGCTCGTACCAGACGACGTCCCACTCCGAGCCGTTCGCGATCCGCTCCGCCACGTCGTGGATCGTCTCCACGGCGGCGAGGGCCTGCTTGCGGACGGCGTCCTCGTCCTGGACCGACTTGTCGCGCGTGGTGCCGATCGCGGTGATCACCGTACGGGCCGCGTCGCGCAGGGCCATGAGCGCGTAGCCGAGGTCCTCGGGGACTTCCTCCAGGCGGCCGGGCAGGGCCAGCTCCATGACCCGCTCGAAGCCTTCGGAGGCGGTCTGCAGCTGGTCTGCCGCCTTCTCGTTGACGAGCTTCGCCGCGCGTCTCACCGCCCGGGTGACCTGGCCGGGGGTCAGCTCCCCCGTCGCCACCCCGGTCACCCGCGAGACGAGCTCGTGCGCCTCGTCCACGATCAGCACCTCGTGCTGCGGCAGGACCGGCGCGCCTTCGATGGCGTCGATCGCGAGCAGCGCGTGGTTCGTCACGATGACGTCGGCGAGCTTGGCGCGCTCCCGTGACATCTCGGCGAAGCATTCCTGGCCGTAGGCACACTTCGACGCTCCCAGGCACTCGCGCGAGGAGACCGAGACCTGCGACCAGGCCTTGTCCGAGACGCCGGGCGTCAGGTCGTCCCGGTCTCCGGTCTCCGTCTCGTCCGCCCAGTCGCGCATGCGCAGCAGGTCCTGGCCCAGCTTGCTGGTGGGCGCGGCCGCCTCGAACTGGTCGAAGAGGCCCCCTTCCTCCTCCTGCGGTACGCCCTCGTGGAGGCGGTGCAGACACAGATAGTTCGACCGGCCCTTGAGCATCGCGAAATTGGGGCGGCGCCGGAGCAGTGGGTGCAGCGACTCGACCGTGCGCGGCAGGTCCCGCTCCACGAGCTGGCGCTGCAGCGCCAGTGTGGCGGTCGCCACGACGACGCGCTCCCCGTGAGCCAGGGCCGGCACGAGGTAGCCCAGCGACTTACCTGTACCGGTGCCCGCCTGGACGAGCAGATGGGAACCGCCGTCGATCGCCTCGGCGACGGTCTCGGCCATGGTGACCTGGCCAGGGCGCTCCGTGCCGCCGACAGCGGTGACGGCGGCGTGCAGGAGCTCGGGGAGTGAGGGCTTCGTCATAGCTCGACCACCCTAAACGGACCCACTGACAATCCCGCGATCACGGCTGATGCAGCGGATTGGCGACGGTGCCGTGCACGGCCGCGTGCGGGCGGTCGGCCCGGTCGCGGTAACCGTCGAGGTGCAGTCGGTTCCGATTGAGGCACAGGCGCTCGATCTGCGGGGTGAGCAGGTCGAACATCTCGTACCGCTCCTTGAGCTCCGGGAAGCGCGCGTGGTGGCGCAGGATCTCGGCCCGCACCAGGGCCCAGAACTCGTCCTCGGGGAGACCGAGTTGCTCCTCGTACAGCGGCGCCAGATAGCGAAAGACGCCCACGAAGAGTCCCGAGTGGATGAACTGGGTCAGGAACGCGGGGTCCTCGGTGAGCAGGACCTCGCGCACGTCGTCGGGCATGGAGTCGTGCTCGGGCAGCGCCTCCGAGCTGATGTTGACATCGTCCACGAAGTCCTTGACCGCGAGCCGCACGGGCACGTCCTGGTCGTCGAAGACGACGATGGTGTTCTCTCCGTGAGGAGAGAAGACGGTTCCGTAGCGGTAGAGAAAGCGCAGCAGTGGGGGCAGCAGGGCGGCGAAGAGCCTGCGGAGCCATGCCTTCGGTTCCAGGCCCGAGCGGGCGACGAGCTCCGCGACGAACGCGCGCCCTTCAGTGTCGATGTGCAACAAGGAGGCGAGCGTTCGGGCGCGCTCTCCAGGCGCGAGCTGCCGGGAGAGGGGCTCGCGCCAGATCGCGCCCAGCAATTCCTTGTACTGGTAGGGGACTTCGTCGAGCCCGTCGTACAGCGGGTGTTCCACGGTCACGGATGCGATCTCGCCCAGCAGGACGACGCCGCATTCGTCACGCAAGAAGGGGTCGGCATCGCGCAATCCGTGCACCCATGTGGTGACGGCAGGCGCGGCCCAGGTGCGCTCCGTCGGAAGACCGCGCCACACAAGGGTGTTGAAGATGGAGAGCGGCAACTTCACGGTGTGCCGGTCGGGACGCGCCGTGTTCAGGAACGTACGGATGGACTGCTGGGGCAGGCGCAGATCACCGTCAGTGGGCAGCGGAACGATGTCGTTCGTGGCGATGGACGGCGCGAAGAGCGGCAGCACGATGTCGTCCCACTGCCAGGGGTGCACCGGGAGATAGAGATACGCCGCCGGGTCCAGGCCGCGCGACCGGAGCGCCTGCTCGAACAACTTCCGGGTCGGTTCGTCGAGTTCACCGGCGTAGAGGGAGGCAGGGTCCTCCAGACCCGCGACGCCTCGGTAGGTGGCGAGGCCGGTGTGCACGGCGAGCCACGGGAGGCGGGTGGGGCGGCGCGATTCCGGTGCCCAGCGTGAGGTGTCGGTCGCGGAGAACCCGAGACGCCCCTTGTTCAGTACGAGCCAGGGGTGGCCGGTCTGGTGTCCCTCGAGTTCGGCGTATCCGAGGTCGGCCAGCTGCGAGGCGGTGAGCGCCGTGTGGTCGAGGCGGGCGTCGGCGGCGAGGGTGACGGTGAGTTCGCGGATGAGATGGCCGAGGGTGCTGCCGTCGAGGCCGAGGGCGTGCTTGGCGCGGAGGAGGAAGGTGAGCGGGTCGTTGAGGGGCTCGCGCGCCACGCGTCCGCCTTCGGCGGGGGCCGTTCCCGCTGTCCCGACCGGCTCGGTTTCCGCCTTTCCGGCCGGCCCGTCCTTGCCCGGCAGACCGGGTTCCCACTCCAGACTCGCCTGGTCGACCTGCCAACTGCCGTACGCGCCGCGGCGGGCGCGGAAGTGGAAGGTGCCGCCGGTCCCCCTCGCATCGGCGCCGCTCGCGTCGATCCCGTCCCCGTCGGCCCCGTCCCCATCGGTCCCGTCGGTCCGACCGGCAGCAGGGAGGTGCAGGGCGTAGGGGCGAAGGCCGGGGCCGGCCGGGGCGAGGGCCGTCGGTCGCAGGATGTCCTCGTAGGCGAATTCGCCGATCAGCTTGGCCAGCAGCCTGGCGCCCGCCCTGTCCCAGTTCCCGGATGTGAGCTCGGGCGGGTCGTACAGCTCGGTCGGCTCTTCGGAACTCGGGGCGACGGACGGATTCGGCACAAAGACTCCTCGGACGGGAACCGGATCGGGTCGAGGTTCGTTACAGAGAGTGACTGGGCTGGAGCACGTTGCGCAGGGCGCGGTCACGGACCATGAGCGCGGCCCTCTTGTCGGGGAGGTCCACCTCGGCGAAGAAGCGGAATCCCGCGCCCAGGAAGGCGGAGACGGAGGGGGTGTTGCGAAGGTCGGGTTCCGCGATGACGCGCGCGCAGCGCGGGCGATGATCGAGTACGAGGTCGGCGACGGCTTTGAGCAGCGTGGTGCCGAGTCCTCGTCCGCGGTCGGCGACGCCACCGATGAGGAGGTGGATTCCGGTGTCGTGCGGGCGGGCGGGGTAGTGGCGGGCCAGCGGGTCGAGGTCGGCGCGGTAGATCTCCCAGTAGCTCATGGGCGCGCCGTCGAGGACGCCGAGGCAGGGCACGCTGCGTCCGTCGCCGTCGAGTTGGGGCACCAGGTGGTCCGCGGTGACGGTGTCGGCTCCCGCCAGCTCCCAGAAGGCGGCCACGGCGGGGTCGTTCATCCAGCGGCTGATGAGTGCCAGGTCTCGCTCGATGCGCACCGGGACCAGCTGGAACACGCCTGAGGGAGTGGTGACCGGTCCCCACTCCCTCACGTCGTCCAGCAGGTCGTGCTCGGTCAGGGCCGTGGGGTCGGGGGTGAGTCGGTGCCCGCCGTCCTGCTCCGCGATGAGCGCGAGCAGTTCGTCGGGGAGACGCAGGTCCAGGGTGTCCTGGAAGTCGGCGCTGTCCGCGCCGTCCGCGCTCCGCGTGTGCTCCGCGTTCTCAGTGACCTCCGCACCTTCCGCGCCTTCCGTAGGTGGGGCGGGGACGTGGGGGCCGGCGGTGGGAGTGGTGTCGGCGTCGGTGCTCGCATCGGTGGGAGGCACGGCGACGCTCCTCTCAGGTACGACGGGATTGAAAGGGGTTGGCGATGGTGACGTAGACGGACTGGGTGTCGACGGGGCCGACGAGTTCGTCGAGGCCGTGCAGCCGGGTGAGCATGTTGGCCTTGCAGCGCAGCGTGGGCGAGTCGAGCAGCAGGCTCGGCAGTGTGCTGCGCTGCCGGTGCGGACCGGCGGCGGCTTCGCCGAGGAAGCGGCGGAACGCGGCGATCAACAGCTGTTCGTCGGCGAGCCGTTGGGAACCGAAGGCTCCGATCAGGCCGAGGACGTTGTTGATGGCGAGGTAGTAGGCGAACCGCTCGTCGGTGACGTCGTCGTCGACGAAGGTGTCGCTGTGCGTGCCGATGCCGGGCAGGCGCCGGTCGAGTTCGGCGCGGCGGGACTCGCGGAAGTAGTAGCCCTGGTTGTCCCGGGAGCGCCCGCCGACGGGCCAGCCTTCGGCGTCCAGGAGCACCAGGGTGTTCTGCTGGTGGGCCTCCAGGGCGACACCTGCTTCGCCGTCGAGCCAGAGCACGGGGCGTACGACGTGTTCCAGATACCGCAGGAACCACTCGGCGGACACGGCTCCGCGGGGCCGTCCGGTGCGGGCCGCGAGCCGGGTCACGGTGTCGGCGAGGCGGGAGCTCATGGCCGGGTGGCCGGTGCGGTCGGCCGGGTCGGCGGTCGGCCTGGGCGAGACGAAGCCGGCGACGCACACCGCGTCGTCGTGGGAGCGGAAGGGGTTGGTGCGGATCATCACGTCCAGGCCCGGCACCGGTTCGCCGCCCGGGGCGTCGACGGCGAGCCAGGCCGGGTCGCGGACGGCGTCGAACCCGGGGTGCGCGGCCTGCCACTGCGCGGCGAGACCGGTGCCGAGGAGCCGGTGGACCTCGACGCCCCGGTGGAGTTCCTTGCGGAGGTTCTCCCGGCGGGAGTTGGTGATCCGCAGGCCGAGGGAGAGCTTGAGCATGGCCGGCGCACCGGGCCGGTACAGCGTGCGGACGGAGGAGGTGGGGAACCAGGGCTCACCGTGCGGGCCCAGGTCGCGCAGCAGGCCGGCGTCCAGGAGAGCGGCACTGTCGGGGCGCTCACGCAGTTCGCGCAGCTGCCATGGGTGCACGGGCAGCGCAGCATGCCCTGCGGGCAGCGGGAGCCCCGGTCCTGCCAGTTGGGAGGTGAGGTCGGCTGCGGTGCGGGCGCCGCCTTGTTCGGTCCAGGCCGAGTCGTGGGCGAGGACGTCCGGGGCCACGGCGATCCAGTGCAGGGGGAAGGAGCCACGCAACTCCGGTGAGTAGAGGCCCGCTTCGGCATCGGAGAGCCCTTCGCGGCTCTTCGGAGTCGGGTGCAACGGATGCCCGAGGAGCAGCGCCTGCTCGGCGGCGAGGAAGGGGTCGGCCTGGTCCTCGGGGCTCCGGCGGCGGTCCGCGATGAAGTCGGTGGTGCGGCGCATCGAGTCGGCGACGCGGACCACCAGTTCGCTGCTGTCGCCTCCGGGATCGCGGGCTCCCTGGGCGGGGCCACCGGAGGAGGCAGGGGCGTCGGCTTCGCCGTGGGCCGACTCCCTGCTCAGGAGGGCGGCGAGCGCGACGGCGTCCACGCCGGGGGCGTGCGGCGGCGCGTTCTCCAGGCAGGGCAGGCCGAAGCGGTGCCATCCGGAGAGCGACCAGTAGTGGACCGGGACCTGGAGGACGGTGCCGCTCGCGGGCAGTGGGATGCGGAGCGTACCGAAGGAAGGAGGAGCGATGTTGTTCTCGCGCACCCAGCAGCGCAGCAGGTTCTCGACCGCTGCCACCTGGGCGGCAGCCGCGGGGTCCGGGTGTTCCAGGAGATCTTCGACGCGGGTGCTGGGACGCCCGGCCTCCTGGTCGCCGCCCTGCTGCCGCGGGATCGAGTCGCGCTCCTGGGCGCGCGGGGCTTGCGTGTCACAGGATCCGCCGGCGGTGGGACGGGAACGGCCGTCGGATGCGGGGGTGGCGTTCAACTGGCTTCCTTGCGTGGGGTGGTGGGCTCCATGAGGCGGGACTCCGGCCGGTCCGGCGTGCCACTGCCGTCGCTGGTCATGGTGTGTCGTCGGGCGCTCCTACGACTCGTGACGGCGGGTGCGGGCGACGGCCGCCAGGGCGTCCGCGAGCCGGTCCACGATGGCCGCGGCCTGCTCGTCGGTGATGGTGAGGGGTGGCAGCAGGCGTACGACGCTGGAATGGCGGCCACCGAGTTCGACGATCAGGCCGCGGTGGAGGCAGGCGTCGCGCACGGCGGCGGCGAGTTGGGGTGCGGCCGGGAGCGGGGCGGGCCCGGCAAGCAGCGGGTCGTCGTCGAGTTCCACCGCGGTGGGAGCGGGGACGGCGCCGTCCGGGTCGACGAGCTCCACGCCGATCATCAGGCCACGCCCGCGGACCTCGCCGACGCACGCGAACTCGTCGGACAGTCGCCGCAGTTGGTCGAGCATACGGGCGCCAAGGGTGGCGGCGCGCTCGGCGAGGGCGTTCTCGCGGACGTACGAGAGGGTGGCGGCACCCGCGGCCATGGCGAGCTGGTTGCCGCGGAACGTGCCGGCGTGCGCCCCCGGCGGCCATACGTCGAGGTCGTCGCGGTAGACGATCACGGCGAGCGGCAGGCTGCCTCCGATGGCCTTGGACAGGACCATGACGTCGGGCACGACACCGCTGTGCTCCACGGCCCAGAAGGCGCCGGTGCGGCCGACGCCGGTCTGCACCTCGTCGACGACCAGCGGGATCGAGCGGTGCTCGGTGACGGCTCGCATCCGGCGCAGCCAGGCGTCGGGGGCGGGGATGACGCCGCCCTCCCCCTGCACCGGTTCGAGGATCATGCCCGCCGGCTGCGGCACCCCGGACTTGGTGTCGTCGAGGAGCGATTCGGTCCAGCGGGCGGCGAGTTCGGCGCCGCGCGGGCCCCCGATGCCGAAGGGGCAGCGGTAGTCCTGCGGATACGGCAGACGCGTGACACGGACGTCCTGCGCCCCACCGGACGCTTCGAGCGCCCCTGCGGTCATCCCGTGATAGGCGCCCGCGAAGGAGAGCAGTCCCGAGCGCCCGGTGGCGGTGCGGACCAGTTTCAGCGCGGCTTCGACGGCATCGGTGCCCGCGGGACCGCAGAACTGGATGCGGGCCCGATCGGCCAGGCCTGGCGGCAGCGTGTGGAACAGCTCCGTGGTGAACGCGTCCTTGACCGGGGTCGCCAGGTCGAGGACGTGCAGCGGTGCGCCCGAGTCGAGCACCTTGCGGATGGCCTCGAGCACCACCGGGTGGTTGTGGCCGAGCGCGAGGGTCCCCGCGCCGGACAGACAGTCGAGATAGCGGCGGCCGTCGGCGCCCTCGATGGTGAGCCCGCGGGCCCGTACCGGCACGATCGGCAGGGCGCGCGCGTAGGTGCGCGCCGCGGACTCCCGCGCGCACTGACGGCGCAGGATCCCCTCGTGCGCGACGGTGTCGCGGACAGGGTCCCTGGGTGTCCCCCCGCCATACGGGGCCGGCACCGTCACGGTCTCAGGCTCGGT
The DNA here is from genome assembly GCF_035798155.1 of Streptomyces endophyticus. Taxonomy (NCBI): domain Bacteria; kingdom Bacillati; phylum Actinomycetota; class Actinomycetes; order Kitasatosporales; family Streptomycetaceae; genus Streptomyces; species Streptomyces endophyticus. Next base: position 25,030 of record NZ_JAOZYC010000151.1, read on the forward strand.
CACAGGCACAGGATCGGTCACCGCCACGGCTGTTGGTCCTCCTGCTGGATATACGGCCGAAAAGGCCCCTCGACTCACCGATCGGCGGGGCGCGTCGGCGCGCACTGAACACCGACTGCGGTTCCCCCGTACGTACCAACGACGGGACGGGCACGGGAACACGGCTCGTAGGGGACTCATGAGCAGACCTTTGCCAGGTGTCCGCGGTGCCGGCGGAGCACCGCAGCCGCCGCTCTTCCACCGCAGGCCCAGGACGCGCTGCCCCGTAACGAGCCGTACCGGCCGGAAGATCCCTCCGTGACGGAACCGTTGCTGTTCCGTCGGCCGTCCCCGACGGCACCGGCATAGGGTGGTGTGCCGTTCGGAGACGAGGTCTCGACCCGACTCCACCGCACACGTACGGCAGTTCAACCTTTTCGAAGCCCAGGGGGATTCACAACATGCGACCCATACGCCCGCAGTTCGCCGCGCGCCGCACTCGAGGCGCGCGAAGCAGAACGTCCCCCGTGGCGGCGGCGGTCGCGCTCGGTGCTGTGCTCGTTCTGACCGCCACGGCGTGCGGCTCGGGCGAGAACAACGCGAACGACAAGCCGACTGCCTCGGCATCCGCGGGCGATGGCAAGTTCAAGATCCCGGACGACATCCAGGACCGGCTGAAAGAGCACGGGATCGACCCGGACAAGTGGAAGGACGGCGAGTGGAAGAACTGGGACAAGGACCAGTGGCTGCGTGAGGCGCAAGACTTCGTCAACCCGATCATCGACGGGCTGTGGGACAGCAACCGGATGCGGGACGCCGACAAGCCCACCGGGGGCGAGGTCGACGAGAACGACCTCTCCGGCGACCAGGGTGTGACGGACCCGGAGCCGAAGCCGGTGGCGGCCGCGGGCGTGTCCACTCCGTACCACGCGAACGCACCGTACGCGGGCAAGCTCTTCTTCGACGGCCCCAAGGGTTCGATGGTCTGCTCGGCGACCGTGGTCACCGACCCCGCGCACCCCGGCCGGTCCAACATGCTCTGGACGGCGGGCCACTGTGTGCACGCGGGCAAGAACGGCGGTTGGTACCGCAACATCGCCTTTGTGCCCTCGTACAACGACAGCGGCAAGTCCGCGCAGGAGCTGCAGAACGCACCCAGGAACGAAGTCGCGCCGTACGGCGTGTGGTGGGGCGACGCGGCTCTGACGTCCGACCAGTGGATCGCGCAGGGCGGCCCGAGCGGCGGGGCGGGCGCTTCGTACGACTTCGCAGTGATCCATGTGACGCCGGAGAAGGGCGGCACCACCAAGTCCCTTGAGGAGACGGTGGGTTCGGCGCTGCCGGTGAACTTCAACGCGCCGGCGGTGCCGAAGGTCTCGCAGCTGACCGCGAAGGGCTACCCGGCGGCGGCACCGTTCGACGGGCAGAAGCTCTACCAGTGCGCGGACAGGCCGGGCCGTCTTTCGCTGAACGACGCGGACCCGACGATGTACCGCATCGGCTGCACCATGACGGGCGGTTCGTCCGGCGGCGGCTGGGTCGCGCAGGGATCCGACGGCAAGCCAGCCCTGGTGTCCAACACCTCGATCGGCCCGGTGACGGCGGGTTGGCTCGCGGGCCCGCGGCTCGGCAAGGAGGCCAAGGGGATCTACGACTCGGTGAGCAGGAAGTTCGCCGGGCAGTAAGCACGCGCCGCGCAGGCGGCGGGCCCCATGGCTGAGCCTCTCTCCGGTCGACCGGAGAGAGGCTCAGCCATGTTCGGTACTTCTTCGGTACTTCTTCGGTACTTCTTCGGTACGAGCCGTCAGCCCGCGACCGCCGCCGGAACGTACGGCGCGAGTTCCGCCGCGAGTTCCTCGTGCACGCGTGCCTTCAGGAGCGTGCCCTCGGGGGTGTGCTCCTCGGAGACCACCTCGCCGTCGGCGTGCGCCCGCGCGACCAGCTGGCCGTGCGTGTACGGCACGAGGGCCTCGATCTCGACCGCGGGGCGCGGCAGTTCGGCGTCGATGAGCTCGAGCAGCTCCTCGATGCCCTGACCCGTCCGGGCCGAGACGGCGATCGAGCGCTTCTCCACGCGCAGTAGCCGCTGCAGCACCAACGGGTCCGCCGCGTCCGCCTTGTTGATCACCACGATCTCGGGCACGTCGGTCGCGCCGACGTCGCGGATGACCTCACGTACGGAGGCAAGCTGCTCCTCCGGTGTCGGGTGCGAACCATCGACCACATGCACGATCAGGTCGGAGTCACCGACCTCCTCCATGGTCGAGCGGAACGCCTCGACGAGGTGGTGCGGCAGGTGTCGTACAAAACCGACCGTGTCGGCCAGCGTGTACAGCCGACCGCTCGGGGTCTCGGCCCGGCGCACGGTCGGGTCCAGAGTGGCGAACAGCGAGTTCTCCACCAGTACGCCCGCGCCCGTGAGGCGGTTGAGGAGCGAGGACTTGCCGGCGTTCGTGTATCCGGCGATGGCCACCGAAGGCACCTTGTGCCTGCGGCGCTCCTGGCGCTTGATGTCGCGGCCGGTCTTCATCTCCGCGATCTCACGGCGCATCTTCGCCATCTTCTCGCGGATCCGACGCCGGTCCGTCTCGATCTTGGTCTCACCGGGACCACGCGTGGCCATGCCGCCACCAGAACCGGAGGAGCCACCGCCACCCATCTGCCGGGACAGCGACTGACCCCAGCCGCGCAGCCGCGGCAGCATGTACTGCATCTGCGCGAGCGCGACCTGCGCCTTGCCCTCTCGGGACTTGGCGTGCTGGGCGAAGATGTCGAGGATCAGGGCGGTCCTGTCGACCACCTTGACCTTGACGACGTCCTCGAGGTGGATGAGCTGGCCGGGGCTGAGCTCACCGTCGCACACGACGGTGTCCGCTCCGGTCTCGAGCACGACGTCGCGCAGCTCCTGGGCCTTGCCCGAGCCGATGTACGTCGCCGCGTCCGGCTTGTCGCGGCGCTGGATGACTCCGTCGAGCACGAGCGCGCCCGCCGTCTCGGCGAGGGCGGCGAGCTCCGCGAGGGAGTTCTCCGCGTCATGAACCGTTCCCGACGTCCACACGCCGACGAGCACCACGCGCTCCAGGCGGAGCTGTCGGTACTCGACCTCGGTGACGTCCTCGAGTTCGGTGGAGAGGCCCGCGACACGGCGCAGAGCCGCGCGCTCGGAGCGGTCGAACTGATGACCGTCCCGCTCTCCGTCGATCTCGTGGCTCCAGGCGACGTCCTCTTCCATCAGGGCATCGGCCCGAAGGCTCTCGGTGTGGTTCTGCACCATGTTCTGCGCGTCCTGGGAAGGGGAAGAAGAGGAGGTCATTGGATCCTTACGTCTGTGGGATTCGGGATACGCGACGGGTGTCCCACCCGTCATCTCTGACAACGCCCGGCCTGCTCCGGGGATTCCCGCGAGCGCCGATCCGGTGGCCCGCGCCGTCGACGTCGACGATATTCGCACGGTACGGGCCGTCTCGTCATCTGGATTGATTCCCCGTGTCAGTGCTTCGACACCGGGTCGGACTTCCAGTCCGGATGGCCCGGCATGGGCGGCGTCTTCTTCCCGTAGAGCCAGGCGTCGAAGAAGCCGCTCAGGTCCCGCCCCGTCAGCTGCGAGGCGAGCCTCACGAAGTCCGCGGTCGTGGCGGTGGAGTCACGGTGCGTGCTCACCCACGTGCGCTCCAGGCGCTGGAAGGCGTCCGCGCCGATCTCCTGACGCAGGGCGTAGAGGACGAGGGCGCTGCCGTCGTAGACGACCGGCCGGAAGATGCTGATCTTCCCGTCGCTCGTGGGCTTCTTGGGCGCGGCGGGCGGTCCACCGTTGGCGCGCATGGCGTCGGACGCCCGGTAGGCGGCGCGCATCCGCTTCGCCATGGGCCGGTCCGCCTTCTCCTGGGCGTACAGGGACTCGTACCAGGTGGCGTGGCCCTCGTTGAGCCACAGGTCGGACCAGGTGCGGGGGCTGACGCTGTCGCCGAACCACTGGTGTGCCAGCTCATGGACCATGATCGACTCGACGTACCACTTCGGGTACGCGGGTTCCTTGAACAGGTCTCTCTCGAAGAGAGAGAGCGTTTGCGTCTCGAGTTCGAAACCGGTGGACGCCTGGGCGATGAGCAGCCCGTAGTTCTCGAAGGGGTAGTTGCCGACCTTCCCCTCCATCCAGGAGATCTGGCCGGGGGTCTTCTTGAGCCACGGCTTCAGCGCCTTGGCGTCCTTGGCCGGCACGACATCACGTACGGGAAGTCCTTGCGGGCCCTCCTGGTGCAGCACCGCGGAACGGCCGATGGAGACCTGGGCCAGCTCTGTGGCCATGGGGTGGGCGGTGCGGTAGGCCCACTTCGTGGCTCCTCCTTGTCGCGTTTTCGCGACAGGGAGACCGTTGGCGACAGCCGTGTACCCCTTGGGGGCGGTGACCCGGAAGGTGAAGTAGGCCTTGTCGGAGGGGTGGTCGTTGGACGGGAAGACGCGGTGTGCGGCGTCGGCCTGGTTGGCCATCGCGAGCCCGTCCTTGGTGCGCACCCAACCGACTTCCTTCTTGCCGGGCCTCGGGTCGCTGGTGTGCCGCACGGTGATGTTCAGCGGTTGGCCGGGAGCCACGGCCGCGGCGGGCGTGACGACCAGGTCCTCGCCCTTGCTTGCGTAGTGCGCCCGCGCCCCGTTGACCGTCACCGAACGCACGGTGCCGTGCGAGAAGTCGAGGTTGATCCGGTCGAGCCAGGAGGTCGCCCGCGCGTCGATCTTGGTGACGGCGTCGAGGGGCTTGCCGTTGTCACCGTGGTACGTGAAGGAGATGTCGTAGTCGGTGACGTCGTAGCCGGGATTGCCAAGATGCGGGAAGAGCCGGTCGCCGATGCCGAGCGGCTCGGCGGGTGCGGCCGCGGCGACAAGGGCGAGCGAGGCGCCGACGGCCAGAAGCGCGGCGACGCGGGGCGTTCGGGAGCTGAGCAGCATGAACTACGGCTATCAGCGCGCGCCTCGGCGCACGGTGCGGCACGCGCCGCACCACCCGAACGAGGGTCCCGGGTGGGCCTACAGGGCGCCTGCCGCCGCGTGCCGCGTGCGCCCCACGTCGTACACGCCCGGCACGTTCCGCATCGCCCGCATGAGGCCCTGGAGGTGTGCGGCGTCCGGGAGCTGGAGCGTGTAGGTGTGCCGGACGCGGCCCTGGTCGGGCGGGTCGACGGTCGCCGAGATGATGGCGACGCCCTCCAGCGCTATGGCTTCGGTCAGGTCGGCCAGCAGATGGGGACGGCTGAACGACTCGGCGATCAGGGTCACCCGGTACTCGGCTGCCTCCGCGTCCGCCCAGCGCACACCGACCTCCGCGCGCCCCGCATCCTTCATGCGCGCCACTCCTGAGCAGGAGACACGGTGCACGGTGACGACGCCGCCGCGCACGGCGAACCCGGTCACCTCGTCGGGCGGTACGGGCGTGCAGCAGCCCGCGAGGCGCACCGTGGCGCCCGGTTGGTCGACCACGGCGTTCGCCGCGGAGGGCCGCGCCGAGGGGCCGCTGTAGGGCGCGCGGGGCGCCGAGGCGGGCGCGCTCGGCCCCTCCGGGTGGGTGGCGAGCCAGCGGCGGATGGCGATGCGGGCGGCGGGCGTACGGGCGTGGTCGAGCCAGGCGACCGACGGCTCGGACGCGGCGCTGCCCTCCACCCCCGCCATGAGCAGCTGGACGGTGTCACCGTCACCGAGGACCGTACTGAGCGTCGCCAGGCGGCCGTTGACCCGCGCGCCGATGCAGGCGTGGGCGTCCTCCCCGTACTGCGCGTACGCGGCGTCGACACAACTGGCGCCGGCGGGGAGGCCGATGGAGCCGCCGTCGGGCCGGAAGACGGTGATCTCACGGTCCTGGGCGAGGTCCTCGCGCAGCGTCGACCAGAAGGTGTCGGTGTCCGGCGCGGACTGCTGCCAGTCGAGCAGCCGGTTCAGCCAGCCAGGGCGCGTGGGGTCGGCGCGCTCGCCTGCGGTGTCCAGGTGCTCCTCTCCGGAGGGCGTGTACGGATTGCCGAGCGCCACGACGCCCGCCTCCGCCACCTTGTGCATCTGGTGCGTACGGATGAGGACTTCGGCGACCTCGCCATCCGCGCGGGCGACCGCGGTGTGCAGCGACTGGTACAGGTTGAACTTCGGTACGGCGATGAAGTCCTTGAACTCCGAGACCACCGGCGTGAAACAGGTGTGCAGTTCGCCGAGGACGCCGTAACAGTCCGCGTCCTCGGACACGAGGACCAGAAGGCGTCCGAAGTCGGCCCCGCGCATCTCGCCGCGCTTGCGCCGCACCCGATGGACGGACACGAAGTGCCGCGGCCTGATGAGGACTTCGGCGCTCAGACCTGCCTCGCGCAGTACTGAGCGCAGCTCGGTGGCGAATCCCGCGAGGGAGTCCTCGGTCTGCTGCGCGTAGGCCGTCATGAGCTCGCGCGTCTGCCTGTACTCCTCGGGCCGCAGGATCGCGAACACGAGGTCTTCGAGCTCGGTCTTCAGGGCCTGCACGCCCAGCCGCTCGGCGAGCGGGATCAGGACGTCGCGGGTGACTTTGGCGATCCGTTCCTGCTTCTCCTGGCGCATGACGCCGAGGGTGCGCATGTTGTGCAGGCGGTCGGCCAGCTTGATCGACATGACGCGCACGTCGTTCCCGGTCGCGACCAGCATTTTGCGGAAGGTCTCGGGTTCTGCCGCCGCCCCGTAGTCGACCTTCTCCAGTTTGGTCACGCCGTCGACGAGATAGGCGACCTCCTCGCCGAACTCCTTGCGCACCTGGTCGAGCGTGACCTCGGTGTCCTCGACGGTGTCGTGGAGCAGGGATGCGGTCAGCGTCGTGGTCTCCGCGCCCAGCTCGGCGAGGATCAGCGTCACCGCGAGCGGGTGTGTGATGTACGGCTCACCGCTCTTGCGCATCTGGCCGCGGTGCGAGGACTCGGCCAGTACGTAGGCGCGATGCAGGGGCTCCAGGACGGAGTCGGGGTAGTGGGCCCGGTGGGCCTCCGCCACGTGGCCGATCGCGTCCGGGAGGCGGCCGCGGGCGGTGGGGCCGAGGAACGCGGCGCGGCCGAGACGTCGCAGGTCGATCCGGGGGCGGCCACGTCGACGCGGCGATCCGGGCGTGATCGGTCCCGGGTTCGCGGGGTTGGTCGCCTCCGCACTCATGAGCACCTCCGGCATTGTCGACCGGCGGCGGGCTGGCGGCGGCACCCGTCCGGACCGGTGCTTGATGCTACCGAGCCCATCACGTGGCGCAGTCCCGCTCTCGCCGAGCGTGAAACGGATCACCCATTCGAGCGAAGGTTCACTGGTTTACGGTTTCGACTGCCGCGAACCAGTCGGTGTCGAGCCGACCTTCCGCGACGATCACGGCGGGACCGGTCATCTCGATCTCGCCGTCCGCACGCTCGGTGATCGTCAGCCTGCCTCCGGGCAGATCGATCTCGTACGTGACAGGGGCCCCGGTCACCGCGGGGTTCAGGCCGTCCCTGCGGGCGGTCGCGACGGCCACGGCGCAGGCGCCGGTGCCGCAGGAGCGGGTCTCGCCTGAGCCCCGCTCGTGCACGCGCATGGCGACGTGCTGCGGGCCGCGGTCGACGACGAACTCGACGTTCACACCCTCCGGGTACGCGTTCGCCGGCGCGAACGAGGGCGCGTCGTACAGGGTGCCCGCGTGCGCGAGGTCGGCCACGAAGGCGACCGCGTGCGGGTTCCCCATGCTCACGTTCGTCGCGGGCCAGGTCCGCTCGTCGACACGGACCGTGACGTCGCCCTCGGGGAGCGTCGCCCTGCCCATACCGACCGTGATCAGGCCTTCCTTGTCGATGTGGACCGCCTTGACGCCGCCTCGGGTGGCCACGGCGAGGTCTCCCTCGCCGACGTGTCCCGCGTGCTGGAGGTAGCGGGCGAAGACCCGCACTCCGTTGCCGCACATCTCGGCCACCGAGCCGTCGCCATTGCGGTAGTCCATGAACCACTCCGCCTCGTCGGCCATGTGCCGCGCCTCGGGGTGCGCGGCGCTGCGCACGACATGGAGCACGCCGTCGCCCCCGATGCCGGCCCGACGGTCGCACAGTGCGGCGACGGCGGTCGGCGAGAGCGCGATGGCGTTCTCCGGGTCCGGGATGATCACGAAGTCGTTCTCGGTCCCGTGACCCTTGAGGAAGGTGCTCATTTCTCGATCGTACGAGATCGGTCCGACAATCCGGTCGGCGGAGTGCCGCATGGGGGTGCGGAACGCGGTCAGCGGAGCCGTGCCACGCGCCACACGGCGAGCACCGCGACGGCCGCGACCACGACGACGTACGCGCCCACGACCCGCCAGTCCGGCCATCGGCCCGAGCCGCGCGACGGCAGTCCCGGCAGCGTGTAGCCCACCCTGCGGGCCGCCATCATGCCCCAGCCAGCGGCGCAGGAGCTGATCAGGAGGCCGAGCATCGCCACGACCGCGCCGCCGTCGCCGAATTCGAAGAAGAGCGGGAACGCGAACATCAGGGAGCCGATCGTGGCCAGCATCACGATGGGTGCCAGCTGCCAGATGCGGAGCCTGCGCTGCGGGCGCAGCTCGACCTCGACCTCTTGGCCCTCGTCCTGCGCGGCGAGTTCCTCCGGGGTCGGGCCGTCGGCGATCACGCCGTCGACGCCCGCCTCAGGACCATCGGTACTGAGCTGCTCTCCGCCTGGTGCGGTGTCACGAGGGCCGGCCTCCATCGCCACGCGCCCTCCCACTCCGGACTCCACTGGTCGATCGATGGTCGATGATGGCACGCCCACAGAGGCCGCGATGACGGGCGGAGCGTCCCGATGCCATCACGTGATCAGGCTGTAACCGGTCGTTCGACCAACGACATTGCGCGAGCCGGGAGTTCCCCGCGTTCCGCCACGGCCCCACTGAGCCAATGCACCCGCGGGTCACGCCGGAACCACGAGTCCTGACGGCGCGCGAAGCGCTTGGTGGCGCGGACGGTCTCCGCGCGCGCCTCGTCCAGCGTGCACTCTCCCGCGAGCGCCGCGAGCACCTGCTGGTAGCCGAGGGCGCGCGACGCCGTACGCCCCTCGCGCAGCCCCTGACCCTCCAGCGCGCGCACCTCGTCGACGAGGCCCGCCTCCCACATACGGTCCACGCGCGTGGCGATGCGTTCGTCGAGTTCGGGCCGTGCCACGTCCACGCCGATCTGGACGGTGTCGTAGACGGAGTCGTGTCCCGGCAGGTTGGCGGTGAACGGTTTGCCGGTGATCTCGATGACCTCAAGGGCGCGGACGATGCGTCGGCCGTTGCTCGGCAGGATCGCCGTGGCCGCCTCCGGGTCGGCGGCGGCGAGGCGCGCATGCAGGGCGCCGGAGCCGCGCAGCCGGAGCTCGTCCTCCAGGCGGGCGCGGACCTCGGGGTCGGTGCCGGGGAACTCCATCTTGTCGACGGCGCCCCTTACGTAGAGCCCTGATCCACCGACGAGGACGGGCCAGCGGCCCGCCGCGAGCAGTCGGTCGATCTCCGCGCGGGCGAGGCGCTGGTACTCGGCGACGCTGGCTGCCTCTGTGACGTCCCAGATGTCCAGGAGGTGGTGCGGCACACCGGCACGCTCCTCGGGCGTCAGCTTGGCGGTGCCGATGTCCATCCCCCGGTACAGCTGCATGGAGTCGGCGTTGACCACCTCGCCACCGAGTTCCCTGGCGAGGAACACGCCTAGATCTGACTTTCCTGCCGCGGTCGGCCCGACGACGGCGATGACCCGCGGGGCGGGAGCTGCGCTACTCACCGCCCCAGTCTCGCAAACCCGGGCACCTGTTCACGAATGAGCGACGTGACGCCACAGGTTCGGGTTCGTTGCCTGTTGCGAGGTTCCAGCCGCCGGTTTCGAGAGCCGGCGCCCCGGTCGCCGCAATGGGACGCACCGGGTAGGGCGGGATTTCGCCCACACGAGTAACGTATGGAGATGAAATGGGCGTTTTTGCCAGGTTTCGCCGGAAGGCCAACGCTGCGGACGAGGCGTCAACCGCCGAGGCCCAGGTCGCCACTCTGACGGCCGATCCGGAGGTGGCGGACGCCGAGGAGTCCACCGAGGCCGCCACGGCTCCCGCCGCCGAGCAGGAGGCCACGGAGGCCGCAGCCGACGGCGAGACGACCGAGGGCGCCGTGGCGGAGGGCGTGGAGATCCCGAAGCAGCAGTCCGCGGAGCAGGCCGCCGACAACGAAGCCAGTGAGGGCGCCCGCAAGTAGCTCCCGAGAGCTCGGTGCGACGGAAGGTGCAGCGATGGGCTTCCTGGACTCGTTGAAGGCCAAGTTCGGCCCCTTCAAGGGCAAGGCCTCGGACCTCGCGCGGCAGCACGGGGACAAGATCGACCAGGGCTTGGACAAGGCCGGCAAGATGGTCGACGAGAAGACCAAGGGCAAGTACCGCGACAAGATCCAGATGGGCACGGACAAGGCGAAGGACGCCGTCGACCGAATGTCCGCGACGGAGGGCAAGAACGCCAAGGACACCGACGGTGGGAACACCCCGCCATCGCCCCCTTCCGCGCCATCGTGACCCCGCGCTTCCCACAGACGGCGACGGCCGCGAACCCATGGGGTTTCGCGGCCGTCGCCGTCTGTGGGGCGTTTCGCACTAGGTGACCGGAGTTTGAAGACAGGCCCTACGTCCAGGACGCCACGAAATAGCCCACTCCGTAGGGTGCGTCCTCGTACAGGAGACGGCCCGTGCCGGCCCGCTTGCCCCAGGCGGCGCTGAGGAGCTGCCACGGGGCGCGTCCTGAGATCTTCAGTTCGCGGGCGAGGTCGGCGTCGAGGTTCGCGAGCGTGCCGTCGGCGTCGAGGTCGCGCAGAGCCGCCGCGATGGCCGCGTCGACACCCTCGGCGCGCTCGTCCAGGTAGCCGGGGGCCTTCAGTGTGCGGCAGGCCGTGCCGTCGCCCATGACGAGGAACGCGACGCGCTCCGCTCCGGTCCCGCTCTCCGCGAGGCGGAGCGCACCATCAGCGTGGTCGAACGCCGAGCCGTCACCCGCCACCTCGTAGCCGCGCACCTCACCGGTCCATCCCGCGCGCGCGAGCAGCCACGCGCCTACGGAGAGGGACGGCGGGAGCGTCGCCTCCACGGCGTCGGACGGCGCCGTACCCAGATGCACATCGAGGTCGACGCCGAAGGGGCGGAAGGAGCCGCGTGCACCCGGCTCGTGGATGCCCGTGCGCGGGCCCTCGCCGATGACCCACACCAGGTCGGGCTCCGCCGCGAGCAGCGCCGCGATCGCCTCGTCGCAGGACGCGCGCGCGGCGTCCAGTTCCGGAGCCGCTCCCGCGGCGACCTCGGGCACGAGCAGGGGCGGACACGGGCAAGCGGCAGCGGCGACAAGCATGATCGGCAGCCTACTGGGCGCCCGCCACGCACGGGAAAGGCGGCCGTACTCCACCAGGCCGCACTCCACCAGGAGGCGAGGCCGGTCAGTCGACGGCGCATCCCCCGGTCATCGCGGGCAGCGGCTCGGGAACGCCGATCTGCGGGAGGCCCAGCAGCACGCCCTGCTTCTTGTCCTGCTCCTCCTGGTTGCGCTTCTCCCACGCGTCACCCGCGCGCGTGCGGCGCACGTTCAGGACGTCGCCCTCGGCGAGCAGGTGGTGCGGAGCGGCGTACGTGATCTCGACGGTCACGACGTCTCCGGGGCGCACCTCGGCCTCGGGCTTGGTGAAGTGGACGAGGCGGTTGTCGGGGGCGCGGCCGGAGAGGCGGTGGGTGGCGCCGTTCTTGCGGCCCTCGCCCTCGGCGACCATGAGCTCCAGGGTGCGGCCGACCTGCTTCTTGTTCTCCTCCCAGGAGATCTCCTCCTGGAGGGCGACAAGACGCTCGTAGCGCGCCTGGACGACCTCCTTGGGGATCTGCCCCTCCATGGTCGCGGCCGGGGTTCCGGGGCGCTTGGAGTACTGGAAGGTGAAGGCGTTGGCGAAGCGGGCCTCGCGCACGGCGTGCATCGTCTGCTCGAAGTCCTCCTCGGTCTCGCCGGGGAAGCCCACGATGATGTCGGTGGAGATCGCCGCGTCCGGCATGGCGGCGCGGACCTTGTCGATGATGCCGAGGAAGCGCTCCTGGCGGTACGAGCGGCGCATCGCCTTGAGGACCGTGTCCGAACCGGACTGCATCGGCATGTGCAGCTGCGGCATCACGTTCGGCGTCTCGGCCATGGCGGCGATCACGTCGTCCGTGAAGTCGCGCGGGTGCGGGGACGTGAAGCGCACGCGCTCCAGGCCCTCGATGCCGCCACAGGCGCGCAGCAGCTTGCTGAAGGCCTCACGGTCGCCGATGTCGCTCCCGTAGGCGTTGACGTTCTGGCCGAGCAGCGTGATCTCGGAGACGCCCTCGCCGACCAGGGCCTCGATCTCCGCGAGGATGTCGCCCGTCCTGCGGTCCTTCTCCTTGCCGCGCAGCGCCGGGACGATGCAGAAGGTGCAGGTGTTGTTGCAACCGACCGAGATGGACACCCAGGCCGCGTACGCGCTCTCGCGGCGGGTGGGCAGCGTGGAGGGGAACGCCTCAAGGGACTCGGCGATCTCGACCTGGGCCTCCTCCTGGACGCGAGCGCGCTCCAGGAGGACGGGCAGCTTGCCGATGTTGTGCGTGCCGAAGACGACGTCCACCCAGGGCGCCTTCTTCACGATGGTGTCGCGGTCCTTCTGGGCGAGGCAGCCGCCCACGGCGATCTGCATGCCCGGGCGCGACACCTTCCTGGGGGCAAGGCGACCGAGGTTGCCGTACAGCTTGTTGTCAGCGTTCTCCCGCACCGCGCACGTGTTGAAGACCACGACGTCGGCGTCGCCGTCGGAGCCCTCGGGGGCGCGCACGTACCCCGCCCCCTCCAGCAGGCCCGACAACCGTTCCGAGTCGTGGACGTTCATCTGACACCCGTAGGTGAGTACTTCATAGGTCTTGGGTGAACGGTCGTCCACGGCCGGACGCGGGTCGCTGCTGCTCATGACAACAAGGGTATGGGGTTCCCGGAGTGCTTCTGTGGCGCCGTCCTCGTCCTCCCCGCGCCGTGGCAACGGCGTCACCGAACGTGACCACAAGGGGACGTTCCGAACCTGGCCACCGCGCGCCCCCAGCTGGCAGGATCACGCCATGCCGCAGCCGCCCCTCCGCGTGACCCGCCGCAGCGCCCTCATGGGTTCAGTGGCCGGACTCGTGGTGTTCGGCCTGCTGTTGTGGTGGCTGCTGCCGCTCGGCGAGCAGTCACCCCGGGGCCAGGTGACCTTCAGCACCGGCGCGCGCACGGGCGTCTACGAGAGGTACGGCAAGCTCCTCAAGCGTGCCGTGGATCGCGACCTGCCCGACCTGGGGGTCAATCTCACCGGCAGCCAGGGCTCCTGGGAGAACGTGGAGCGGGTGGCCACCGGAAAGGCCGACTTCACCATCGCCGCGGCGGACGCGGTCGCCAAGTACCAGTCCGAGGGCCGGGCCGGCGCGGACCGGCTGCGCGGCTGCGCCCGCCTCTACGACGACTACATGCAGCTCGTCGTGAAGCGGTCCTCATCCGTGCGGAAGGTCGCCGACCTGCGCGGCATGAAGGTGGCGGTGGGCGGTCGGAGTTCGGGGGTCCGGCTGATCGCCGAGCGGATCCTGAAGGCTGCGGGGCTCGACGTCCACAAGGACGTCACCGAGGTGGGCATCGGCATAGACGCCATGCCGCGCGCCCTGGAGTCCGGTGAGATCGACGCGTTCTTCTGGTCCGGGGGTCTGCCCACCAACCACGTAAGGGAATTGTCCGAGGACGCCCCGATCCGGCTCGTCGAACTCGGCTCGCTGGTCGACAAATTGCACGCCATGGGCGGCTACTCGCGCTACTACCGGGCCGCCGTGATGCCCGCCGACGCCTACCCGGCGGCCCAACAGGGCGAGCCCGTCAACACGTTGGCGGTGGCGAACCTGCTGGTGACGACCGACCGGGTGGACCCTGAGCTGACCGAGGCGGTCACCCGCACCGTCATCGACAGCCGCGATCACATCGGGGCGAAGGTGCACGCGGCCCAGCTCGTCGACCTCAGAACGGCCGTCTACACCGACCCCCTCACCCTCCACGAGGGCGCGCGCCGCTACTACCTCTCGGTCAAGCCCTGAGCGGCCGTCTCCCGGCCTGAACCGTTCCCCCCGCGGCTCGCTTCGCCGCCCGCCTCCACGGCCCCCTGAACAGGCACCGGCGCCGTCCTGGGCACCCGCAGCGTCACCTCCAGGCCCTGCGGTTCACGCCGCGCGTACCCGAGGGAGCCGCCGCCCGCCGTCAGCAGGGCCCGCGAGATGGACAGACCGAGGCCCGAACCCTTGATGTTCTGGTGCTGCCCGCTGCGCCAGAACCGGTCGCCGATCCGGGCGAGTTCCTCTTCGCTCAGGCCCGGCCCGCCGTCCGCGACCTCGATCACCGTCGCGTCGCCGGTGGCCTTGGCCGTGACGGTCACCTGCTCACCCTCGGGCGTGAACTTCAGGGCGTTGTCGACCACGGCATCCAGGGCGCTGGACAGCGCGACCGGATCGGCCCAGCCGGTCACCGCAGGGCAGTTGGCCACGAGTCGTACGCCCTTCTGGTCCGCCAGCGGGCGCCAGGCCTCCACCCGCTCGGCGGCCAGCTCGCCGATATCGGTGAGCTGAAGGTCCGCGGCGGCGTGCTCGGCCAGGGCCAGGTCGAGCAGGTCGTCGAGGACCCGGCCGAGGCGCTTGCCCTCGGCCTTGACCGACCCGATCTCCTCGTTCCCCTCCGGCAGTTCGAGCGCCAGTACGTCTATGCGCAGCATCAGGGCGGCGAGCGGGTTGCGTAGCTGGTGCGAGGCGTCGGCGACGAAGGCGCGCTGCTGCTCGAGCACGTCCTCGACGTTGTCCGCCATCTCGTTGAACGACCGGGCCAGACGCCGAAGTTCCGGTGGGCCGCCGGCCGCCGCGACCCGCGACTTCAGCCGCCCTGTGGCGATGTCGTGGGTCGTCGCGTCCAGAACTCGTACGGGCCGGAGCACCCAGCCGGTCAGCCGCAGCGCGGCGCCCACGGCGAGCAGCATCGCGGCCACCTCACCGGCGCCGATGACCAGCCAGCCGCGCAGTGTCTTGCTGCGCATCGCTCCGGTCGGCGATTCGGTGACCACGACCGCGACGACGTCCCCGTCCCGGATGACGGGCGACGCGACCACGAGCCTGCCGCGCTGCCACGGCCACACCTGCGGCGGATTGTGGCTGCCGCGCGAGTACAGCGCCTCGTCGAACGCGGCACGCAGCACACCGTCGGAGCCGGGCGGCGGCACTCGGAAATCGCCGGGCGCACGCCCCATGGGCTCCTCGTCCCGGTAGAAGACGCCCGCCTTGATGCCGTACACCTCGTGGTAGCGGGCGAGTTCGGTGCGCAATGTCTGCTGCCGCTCGTCGCTCACCAGCTTCTCGCCCTTGCCCGCCTTGTCCGGGCGCGTGGTCACGAACTGCGCGAGGGAAGCGAACCGCGCGGTGTCGTCGATGCGGTCGACGACCACCTTCTGCTGCTCGGCGGAGGCGACGCTCACGGCCAGCGGAAAGCCGAGTGCGAGCAGCACGCCCGCCATGAGGACGATGAGCAGGGGAAGAAGGCGGGCACGCACGCCAGGACTCTACGGCTTCTGTTACGCGGCCGGGGCGACGAGCCGGTAACCGACTCCCCGCACGGTCTCGATGAGCGTGGGCATGCGCAACTTGGAGCGCAGTGAGGCGACATGCACCTCCAGGGTGCGCCCGGTGCCCTCCCAACTGGTCCGCCACACCTCGCTGATGATCTGCTCCCTACGGAAGACGACGCCCGGACGCTGCGCCAGGAGCGCCAGCAAGTCGAACTCCTTACGGGTGAGTTGAACCACCTCTCCCGCGATCGCGACCTTACGGGTGGGCAGATCGATGCTGACGTCCCCGAACTGCACCTCGTGGTCGACGGTGGCGGCGGGTTCCTCCTGCACGGTGCGGCGGCTCACCGCATGGATGCGGGCGAGCAGCTCCCCTATGTCGTACGGCTTCACTACGTAGTCGTCCGCGCCGAGATTGAGCCCATGGATGCGCGACCGCACGTCCGCGCGCGCGGTCACCATGATCACGGGTGTCGTGGTGCGCTTGCGGATCCTGCCGCACACCTCGTAGCCGTCCAGGTCGGGCAGGCCCAGATCGAGCAGCACGACACCGAAGGCGTCCGCCTCGGGCACCAGCGCCTGCAGGGCCTCCTCACCGCTGCGCGCGTGCCGTACCTCGAAGCCGTGCCGGGACAGGACCGCCGAAAGGGCACCGGCCACGTGGTCGTCGTCCTCGACGAGAAGCAGTCTCATTACGCCCCCTCACCTCTCCCGCACGATTCATCAAGGCATCCACTCCGAAAAGTAAGGACGACGTCAAGAGCCTTCCGGTTACGGCCGTGTTCCGTTATGCAGCCGGTATGAGCGCCCCGCGCCCCCTTCACGCATAGTGTCCGGTTGCGGCCGGATCGTTATGCTCAATTTCCCCTCAGATGTAATGACGCTGGTCGTACGGGGTTACTACTGTCCTCCCAACCGAGGAGGACGGAGCAAGACCCCGATGACCGAAGTTTCGGTGACCAAGGACGCCACTCCCCCTGCGGGCGACGCACTGGTCGCACTGAGCCGAGTCAACAAGCACTTCGGCGCGTTGCACGTGCTCCAGGACATCGACCTGACCATCGCGCGAGGTGAGGTCGTCGTCGTCATCGGCCCGTCGGGCTCCGGCAAGTCGACGCTGTGCCGCACGATCAACCGCCTGGAGACCGTCGATTCCGGCGACATCACGATCGACGGCAAGCCGCTGCCCCAGGAGGGCAAGGAACTGGCACGCCTGCGCGCTGACGTGGGGATGGTCTTCCAGTCCTTCAACCTCTTCGCGCACAAGACGGTGCTGGAGAACGTGACGCTGGGGCAGGTCAAGGTCCGCAAGGCGGACAAGAAGGCGGCCGAGGACAAGGCGCGTGCGCTCCTCGACCGGGTCGGTGTCGCCGCGCAGGCCGACAAGTACCCCGCGCAGCTCTCAGGCGGCCAGCAGCAACGCGTCGCCATCGCACGGGCGCTGGCGATGGACCCGAAGGTGATGCTCTTCGACGAGCCGACGTCGGCGCTCGACCCGGAAATGATCAACGAGGTCCTGGAAGTGATGCAGCAGCTCGCCCGGGACGGCATGACGATGGTGGTGGTCACGCACGAGATGGGCTTCGCCCGCTCCGCGGCCAACCGCGTCGTCTTCATGGCGGACGGCCGGATCGTCGAGGAGGCCGTCCCCGACCAGTTCTTCAGCAATCCGCGCAGCGACCGGGCCAAGGACTTCCTGTCGAAGATCCTGCACCACTAGACGCGCGCCCCGCGCGGGGCCGCAACTGGCGCCCCGCGCGCGCGTGTTGCCTTTTCCCTACTGCCGAATCTGCCGACACGAAGGATGTTCACCATGAAGCTCCGTAAGTCCGCCGCAGCGGCCGCTGCCGTCGCCGCGCTCGCGCTCACCGCCACCGCCTGTGGCGGCGAGTCCGGCAACGCCGGTGACAAGCCCGCCGGGGCCTCGGGTGGCAAGAACCAGCCGAAGCTGCCCACGTACGCGGTGAAGAGCGATGTGAAGGTCGACTCCGCGACCCTGAAGAAGGCCCAGAAGGCCGGCAAGATCGTCATCGGTTCCAAGGACGACCAGCCGTACCTGGGCTTCCAGGACTCCAGCGGCAAGCGCTCCGGCTTCGACATCGAGATCGCCAAGATGGTCGCGGCCGACCTCGGGTTCAAGGCCGACCAGATCACGTTCAAGACGATCGACTCCGGCGTGCGCGAGACCACCATCTCCAAGGGCGATGTCGACCTCTACGTAGGCACGTACACGATCAACGACGAGCGCAAGAAGCAGGTCGGCTTCGCGGGCCCGTACATGCAGGCCGGCGCCGACCTCCTCGTCCGGAGTGCCGAGAAGGGCATCACGGGCCCGACGTCCCTGAAGGGCAAGAAGGTCTGCTCCATCAAGGGCTCGACCCCGCTGCAGGAGATCAAGAAGCCCAAGTACGGCGCCGAGACCGTCGAGCTGGCGAAGTACTCCGAGTGCGTGCAGCAGCTGCTCAACAACGAGGTCGACGCCGTCACCACCGACGACGCGATCCTGAAGGGCTACGCCGCGCAGAACCCGAAGAAGCTCAAGGTCGTCGGCAAGCCCTTCACTGAGGAGCCGTACGGCGTCGGCATGGGCAAGGACGACAAGGCCCTGCGCGACGCGGTCGCCGACGCCCTGGAGGCGCACGAGAAGAACGGCGACTACAAGAAGGCCTACGACGCGACGCTCGGCCTCTCCGGCGCCGAGTACACCGAGCCGCCGGCCCTGGAGCGCTACTGAGCGCTGCTGAGCGTTCAGCGCCCCTGAGCGTCCAGCCGCCTGTCTCTCGCAGGCAGTGAGTTGACCGTGTCCCTGTCGCCGTCACACCGAGCACGACGTCCGTGACGGCGTACGGGGCGCGGCTCCCCCTGCCCGACCGCTGCCGCCCCACGAGGAACTCCCCGTGAATGTACTGCTCGACCACCTTTCGGAATTCCGCGAGGGATTCCTCGGCACCATAGGCCTGACCCTGGCCAGTGGCCTCCTCGCGATGCTGCTCGGCACGGTCCTCGCCGGCTTCCGGGTCTCGCCCGTACCGCCCCTGCGGTACTTCGGCACCGCCTGGGTCACGCTGTTCCGCAACACCCCGCTGACGCTGCTGTTCCTCGTCATCTGGTTCGCGGTGCCCCAGGTCCTCGACTTCGGCTTCAGCCCGTGGGTCAAGGCCCTGATCGTGCTGAGCTGCTACACCTCGTCGTTCGTCTGCGAGGCGGTGCGCTCCGGCATCAGCACCGTGCCGCTCGGGCAGGCCGAGGCGGCGCGCTCGATCGGCATGTCGTTCTTCCAGACGCTCGGCCTGATCATCCTGCCGCAGGCGGTGCGCACCGTGCTGCCGCCGCTGAGCTCCATCTTCATCGCGCTGACCAAGAACTCGGCCATCGCGGGCGCCTTCAGCGTCACCGAACTGTTCGGCTGGCAGAAGCTGTTGAGCGACCAGGGGTACCCGATCGCCTGGGTCTTCCTGTGGGTGGCACTCGGCTACCTGGTCATCACCTTCGCCATCAGCATCTTGTTCCGGGTGCTCGAGAGGACCCTGGAGGTCGCCCGATGAGTGCCAGCGTTCTCTACGACGCCCCGGGCCCCAAGGCCCGCACGCGCAACCGGCTCTACACCGTCGTCGGTACGCTCGCGGTCGTCGGCCTCATCGTCTTCGTGGTCGCGCAGCTCGCGTCCAAGGACCAGTTCGCCGCCGCCAAGTGGGACATCTTCAACTACGCCAACGTCCGGGTGGCGATCCGTGACGGCATCCTGACCACCCTGAAGGTCTTCGCCGCCGCGGGCGCGCTCTCGCTGGTGTTCGGCGTCGTCCTGGCGGTGGCCCGTTACTCGGACCACCGGCCGATCCGCTGGTTCGCAACAGGCTTCATCGAGCTGTTCCGCGCCATCCCGCTGCTGATCACCATTTACGCCCTGTGGGTTCTTTTCCTCACCTACAAGAGCGACCTGGGCGTCATCGGCGAGAACAACGCCTTCTGGGCGCTGGTGATCGGCCTGACGGTCTACAACAGCTCGGTTCAGGCCGAGGTGCTGCGGGCCGGTTTCCAGGCCGTGCCGCGCGGCCAGGTCGAGGCGGCCTACGCGCTGGGGCTGCGCAAGTATCAAGTGATGACCATGCTGCTGCTGCCGCAGGCGATCCGCTCGATGCTGCCGACGATTATCAGCCAGCTGGTGGTCACCCTCAAGGACACCTCGCTCGGCTACATCATCACGTACGCGGAGCTCCTGTACGCGGCCCGCAAGCTGGCCAACAACACGCTTGTTGAGGGCGAATACCCGTACGTTCCGGTACTCGTCGTGACCGGCACGATCTACGTCCTGATGTGTCTGGCCCTGTCCGGGCTCGCCAACTGGATCGAGCGGCGCGGCCGCCGCGCCAAGACCGGCATCAAGGTGGCCGCGGCCGCCGAACCCGTCGCCGAGGGTGGCCTGATGGACGCCGCGGACCTGCCCGGCGGGGCCGGCCACGGCGCGGCCGCCTCCGAGGCCGCCACCGAACGGCCGCAGACCGATGACCGATCCGAAGGACCCGGTTCGCCAAGGAGTTGACCCGACCCCGGGCGCGGGGCCTGAGCTGCACGGCGGCAGTGGCGTGATCGCCACTGCCGCCGTCACTTGACGCAAGCACCGGCAATGGGTTGCATACGCTCTGTGAACGCGCACCCCGCTCCAACTGCCCGTCCTTGTACGTCCAGTACGCCGCCCGTGCCTTGGCACGGGGCACTTTCCGGCGGGTCTCTCGGGGCGGGAGGGGCCGCGCCGTGGACCCGGTGATCGTCGTAGGCGCGGGTCCCGTCGGGCTCGCGCTGTCCCTCACCCTCGCGCGGCACGGCGTACCCTCCGTGATCCTCGACGAGGGCCCCGGCAAGGACGAACAGCGACCCGCCCGCACGGTGGTGCTGCGCGAGGACACCGCGGCGCTGGCCGAGCGGCTCGCGGGTACGTCGTTCGAGGGGATCGGCACCCGCTGGACCGGCTGGCGCTCCATGCGCCGCAAGCAAGTGATGGGTGTGCTCACCTTCGGTGAGCAGAGCGCGAAGGGTGAGCCGGGAGCATCCGGTGGACCGGGGGCACCCGGCGGGCCGGTATCGCCCGCCGAAACTCTGCCCGCACCGCTGCACATCGCCCAGCACGATCTGACCGACGCCCTGCGCAGGGCCGTCGACGCCGAACGGCTCATCAAGGTCGCCGTCGACAGCCGCCTCGACTCGCTCGAGGAGGAGAAGACGGGCCTGACCGCACACACCCGCGGGAAGAAGGGCACGTGGTGGCGCGGCAGTTACCTCGTGGGCTGCGACGGGCCGCGCTCCACGGTCCGCAAGCTCCTCGACATCCGCTTCCCCGGCCGCACCGCCGTGGAACGGCACGCGGTCGCCGCGCTGCGTGCGGAACTTCCGTGGCCCGGTGAGGCGTTGCTCCATCGGAACCCTCCGTGGCGGGCCTCGGGCCGCTCGGGCTCGGAGGTCGTCGGCCGCCCCCTCGCCGACGGCGTCTGGCGCCTGGACTGGCTGCTGCCGCCCCGCAGCGACCTGGTCACCCCGGATGTCCTCGTGACCCGCATCCGGGAGACCCTCGCGGGCTGGTGCGGAGGCCCCACGCCGCCGTACGAACTGCTCGACACCGGAGTCCATACGGTCCATCACCGGCTCGCCCGCCGCTGGCGCGTGGGCCGCGTCTTCCTCGCGGGGGACGCGGCGCACCTGCTGGGCGCGCTCGGCACACAGGGCCTGGACGAGGGACTGCGCGACGCCGACAACCTCGCCTGGAAGCTGGCCCTCGCCTGGCACGACGGGGCGCGCTCCGCCGCCGACGCGCTGCTCGACAGCTATCAGGCCGAGCGCCGTGCCGTGGTGGCCGGGCGGCTGCGCGCCGCGGACCAGGCGCTGCCGATACTGCGCGGTGGTGGCGGGCTGCGGGCGTACGTCCCCGGTGCCGCGCGGGGGCACGACGGGCTGCTCACGGACGGTCACTTGGGGCACGGGCCGCTCGGCGCGCCGGGGGCGTACTCCGACTCGCCGCTCGCGCCTGCGCGCTCCGAGTCGCAGGTGGAGGTCGGCACGGCGATCGGCGCGCTGATCGCCGATGTCGAAGTGACCGCGCCCGACGGCTCGTTCGTGCGCCTGCGGGACCGGCTCGGCCGCGGGCCGCTGCTCGTCGTCCTCGTCGCCCCCGGGACCGGGGTGTGGGAGCGCAAGCACTGGATGTCGGCGGGTCTGATGCCACGGCTCGCGGCGGCCGTCGCGGCACTCCCCCACGAGGCCGAGCTGCTCGTCGCGGAGCGTTACCCACAGGCCGCGGCGCACACGGTGCTGCTGATCCGGCCCGACGGTCACCTGGTCACCGCGCTGACCGGCGTGCGTCCGGCGGAGCTCTACGAGGCGGCGCGCACGGCCCTCGCCAGGCCCGCGGAGGAGAAAGGTCCGGTGAAGAGCGGCGCCGGCCGCTGAACCGCTCGCCTACCGGTCGGTGAGTTGACCGTCTCCTGCCCCCATGGTGTACTCCGGAGCGTGACGGTCGACACCGATGTACGCCTGTGGCGGAGGGTCCATATGGACCTCATCCGCTACGCGGGCTGTGTGTGTCACCCCTCCTGCTGAATTCGCATCCCTTCCTTTCACGCGCCCGTCGTCCTTCGTCGTCAGCGGCGCGTGCTGCTCGCGATCTCTCAGGACGGTACTGGTGTCCAGTTTCACGCAATCCGCTCCCGCGCAATCCGTTGCGCATTCCCGTACGGCTCCTTCCCGTACGCCGTCGGCCGCGCCCACGCAGGCCGACCTCCTCGCATTCGTCCGCCGCGTCGCTCAGGACCGCGACCTGATCGCCTCGCTACCGCTCGATCCGGAGGGCCGCACATGGGTGCGGCTCGAAGGCCCCGACGGCAGCGAGGCCTGGCTCATCGGCTGGCCGCCGGGCACCGGCACGGGCTGGCACGACCACGCCGAGTCCGTCGGCGCCTTCCTGACCGCGGGCGGCGCGCTCACGGAGAACTCGCTCGCCGCCCGTCTTCCCACCGACGGCTGGAAGACCCTGGAACTCTCCGAGGACGTCGACAGGAAACGGCAGTTGACGGCGGGTGAGGGACGCGCCTTCGGCCGCCATCACGTGCACGAGGTCCTGAACGAGTCCCCCACCGAGCACGCCGTCTCGGTCCACGCCTACTACCCACCGCTCCCCCGGATCCGGCGCTACAGCCGCACCGGTCCCGTGCTGCGTCTGGAGTCGGTGGAACGCCCGGAGGACTGGCAGTGAGCGCCTCACCGGTGGGCATCGACGAGCTTCTCGAGCGGGTCCGCTCCGGGTTGGACCGGGTCGAGGCACGGGCCGCCTTCGACGCGGCGTCCCGTGGCGAGGCACTACTGGTCGACATCCGGTACGCGGAGCTGCGGGAGCGCGACGGCCTGATCCCCGGGGCCCTTGTGGTCGAGCGCAACGAACTGGAGTGGCGCCTCGACCCCCGTGGCAGCCACCGCGCCGCGGAGGCCACCGGTCACGACCTGCGCGTCGTGGTCGTCTGCAACGAGGGCTACGCGTCGAGCCTCGCCGCCGCCTCCCTGCACCAACTGGGCCTGCACCGTGCGACGGACCTGGTGGGCGGCTTCCAGGCCTGGCGAGCGGCGGGACTGCCGGTCACGGAGGTGTGAGGCAGCAGACCGTGGTGGTCCGGGGGCGCGAGGAGCGGGGCGCGCTGGTCCGGGGGCGCGAGAGTGCGGCACTCCGGCTCCCGGCTCCCGGCTCCCGCGGAGTCGGGAGCCGGATTCAAAATCGGAGTCGCTACTCTCCGAACCCCAAGTCCTCGGTTTCCTCCCCCTCTTCCTCCAACGCCTGCCGCACCACTCGCAGCGCCATGCCCTCCGGATACCCCTTGCGGGCGAGCATCCCCGCGAGGCGGCGCAGCCTCTTGTCGCGGTCGAGACCTCGCGTGGAACGGAGCTTGCGCGCGACGAGTTCGCGCGCGGTCTCCTCCTCCCGCTCGGAGTCGAGCTGCCCGACCGCCTCGTCGATCACCGTCGAGTCCACGCCCTTGGTTCGCAGCTCACGGGCGAGCGCCCGGCGGGCGAGCCCCCGGCCGTGGTGCCGCGACTCCACCCACGCGTCCGCGAAGGCGCTGTCGTTGATCAGCCCCACCTCTTCGAACCGGGTGAGCACCTCGTCCGCCACGTCATCGGGGATCTCGCGCTTGCGCAGCGCGTCGGCCAGCTGCTTGCGCGTGCGCGGAGTCCCGGTGAGCAGACGCAGACAGATGTTCCGCGCCCGCTCAGCCGGGTCTCCTGACGGCGCCCCCCGCTCGGCCCTCGACGAGTCAGGGGGGCCGTCGTCCTGTGCGGCGCCGGGCGGATCCCCGAATCCACCCCGGCGCCGACGCCCACGCGGTCCGGCCCCGCCCCGGTCGCGTCCACCACGGCGCGGCCTGTCCGCCGCGCCGCTCCCCGCTTCGACGTCGTCCCCGGCCTCGCCGTACGCCATGTCGTCATACGCCCCGCCGCCCCCGCTCCCCCTGCCCTCGGGAACGGCGGAGCGTACGTCGTCATCGGCCCAGTCGGTTCGTCGTGTCACGGCGGATTAGCTCTTGGCCGCCGCGGCCTTGGACTTGGCCGCCTTGGGCGCGGGCACCGTCTTGGCCGCGTCCTCGGCAGGAGCGGCCTCTGCCGCCGCCGCGTCCGTGCCCGCAGCCGGCTCGCTGCTCGGCTCCTCCGGGCGGACACCGACGCCCAGCTTCTCCTTGATCTTCTTCTCGATCTCGTTGGCCAGGTCGGGGTTGTCCTTCAGGAAGTTGCGCGCGTTCTCCTTGCCCTGGCCGAGCTGGTCGCCCTCGTACGTGTACCAGGCACCGGCCTTGCGGACGAAGCCGTGATCCACGCCCATGTCGATCAGGCCGCCCTCGCGGGAGATGCCGTGCCCGTAGAGGATGTCGAACTCGGCCTGCTTGAAGGGCGGCGCGACCTTGTTCTTGACGACCTTGCAGCGGGTGCGGTTGCCGACCGCGTCCGTGCCGTCCTTCAGGGTCTCGATACGGCGGATGTCGATACGCACCGAGGCGTAGAACTTCAGCGCGCGACCACCGGTCGTGGTCTCGGGCGAGCCGAACATGACGCCGATCTTCTCGCGCAGCTGGTTGATGAAGATCGCGGTGGTCTTGGACTGGTTGAGCGCACTGGTGATCTTCCGCAGCGCCTGGCTCATCAGGCGGGCCTGCAGACCCACGTGCGAGTCACCCATCTCGCCCTCGATCTCCGCGCGCGGCACGAGCGCGGCGACGGAGTCGATGACGATCAGGTCGAGGGCGCCGGAGCGGACCAGCATGTCGACGATCTCGAGAGCCTGCTCGCCGTTGTCCGGCTGGGACAGGATCAGGTTGTCGATGTCGACGCCGAGCTTCTTCGCGTACTCGGGGTCGAGCGCGTGCTCTGCGTCGATAAAGGCCACCTGGCCGCCGGCCTTCTGCGCGTTGGCCACGGCGTGCAGGGTCAGAGTCGTCTTACCGGAGGCCTCCGGGCCGTACACCTCCACCACGCGGCCACGCGGAATGCCACCGACGCCGAGCGCGACGTCGAGCGCGGTCGACCCGGTGGGGATGACCTCGATGGGCTCATTCGGCCGCTCGCCCATGCGCATCACTGCGCCCTTGCCGAATTGCCGTTCAATCTGTGCGAGCGCGGCGTCGAGCGCCTTCTCGCGGTCGGTTCCTGCCATGGGTTCCACCCGGTTTGCTTGAGTCGATCGCTTCACGCCAAAGACGCTAACGCCTGCCACTGACAATCGGCCTCGACGCCTGTCTCGCCTGTGGATAACTCGAGGCTCCTCGCCCGGCCACCTTCCCCGAATCCCTTGGAAACACTGGGAAAAGTAGCTCTGGACACTCCATAAGAATGGATGTTCGATTTTGGTGTCAAGCGCACCACGCGGGTCGGTGCGCCTCGGCTACCGTGGCTCCGCATGACCCACACAGCGATCGAGATCACCGCAGAACTGGTCCAGGAACTGCTCCACGAACAGCACCCCGACCTGGCCGATCGCCCCGTGAGGCTCGGCGCCCGCGGGTGGGACAACCAGCTGTGGCGGATCGGCGAGGACCTCGCTGTCCGGTTGCCCTGGGCCACCGGGTCCGCGGACGCGCTGCTGCGCAAGGAGCACGCCTGGCTCCCCGCTCTCGCCCCGTGTCTCCCCCTGCCCATTCCCGTCCCCCAGCGCCTCGGTGAGCCCTCCGAGCGGTTTCCCCACCCCTGGATCGTCACCACCTGGGTACCGGGATCGCCTGCCGACCGGGCCCCCGCCACCGCCGCCGGGTCGGCCGACACACTGGCCGCCTTCCTGTCGGCTCTTCACCAGCCGGCCCCCGAGGGGGCGCCGACCGGCCGCAACCGTGGGGGTCCGCTGGCCGAGCATGCCGAAGAGGTCACCCAGCAACTCGCCGAGGCCACCGGGCACGGCCTGATCCCCGATCCGGACGCCGTCCTCGCGGTCTGGGAGGACGCCGCCGGTGCGCCTGAGTGGTCGGGCCCGCCGCTGTGGCTCCACGCCGACCTGCATCCGGCCAACCTCCTCACCGCGGACGGCACGTTCTGCGGCGTGATCGACTTCGGTGACCTCTGCGTGGGCGATCCGGCCTGGGACCTCGCCGCCGCCTGGTTGCTGCTGCCGGACGGCGCCATCGAGCGCTTCCACAGCGCCTACCGGCCGGCCCCCGATGCCGCCACCCTGCGCCGCGCCCGCGGCTGGGCCGTCATGAAGGCCCTGGTCTGCATCCTCATCGGGCACGCCGGCGACCAGGACCGCCCCGGCGGCAAACCCTCCTGGGGACCGCCCGGACATGCCTCGCTGCGCCGCCTTGTCGCATCGGCCGCCCACTGACACACGCGTACTCCCCGCGTCGTACGGCGAGTGTCTTCAGCCGGACGACGACCACGAGGACACATGTGACGAGTCTTGTCACATGGCCACCCACGCGAACCGAGCTCCCACCCTCCGCCCCGCTGAGCGCCTTTGCTACGCGACCGGCGCGGCCCTGGTCGCGTCCGGCCTCGTGCACCTCGTCGTCTTCGGAGTCGACGGCGGCCCCTGGAGCGGGCCGGTCTCCTGGCGCAAGCCCATCACCTTCGGGCTCTCCTTCGGCCTGACACTCATGGCCATCACCTGGGTGACCTCGTACCTCAAGGTCGGCGCCCGGCTGCGCGGCACCCTGCTCGCGGTGTTCGCCGCGGACTGTGTCCTGGAGGTCGCCGGAATCACCCTTCAGGCGTGGCGCAAAGTGCCGTCGCACCTCGACATGGAGACCGCCTTCGACAGTGTCGTCTCCATGTCCCTCGCGGTGGGCGGCGGCATCCTGGTGGCACTCCTGACGTCCTTCGCCGTCGTGTCCTTCAGGAACCGGCCGGGCGGCCCTACAGGGATGCCCCTCGCCGTGCGCACCGGGTTCGCCGTCCTTCTGGTGGCCCTCGCGTCCGGCGCGGCGATGATCGCGCGCGGTGTCGTCCTGACGCGGACCGGGCACCAGGAGGCGGCCTACCACTCGACGGCCGCTCTCAAGCCGCTGCACGGTGTCAGCCTGCACGCGGTGCTGGTGCTTCCGGCCCTGGCCTGGCTCATGTCCCGCACGACCTGGAGCGACCGCCTCAAACTGCGCGTCATGTACGTTGCGGCCGGCTGCTACGCGGCCGCTGTTCTCGCGTCCGCGCTCTGGGCAGCCGTCACGTACTGAGGGGAGCTACTGGTCCTTGGGACCCGGCTCCTTCACCACGCGTCGCATCCGCACCCAGAGAGACGCCCCTCGCCTGCGGTGCCCGTGCACGCGCGGGTCGTCGGTGACGTCGTAGCGCTTCACGTACGCCCCCAGGAACGCCTGCAGCGTCGCGACGGCCGGGATCGAGATCAGGGCACCGACGGCCCCCAGGAGCGCGGTGCCCGCGATGACCGAGCCGAAGGCGACCGCCGGGTGGATGTCCACCGTCTTCGCGGTCAGCTTCGGCTGCAGCACGTAGTTCTCGAACTGCTGGTACACGACTACGAAGATGAGCACCCACAGCGCGTACCAGGGATCCACGGTGAAGGCGATCAGCATCGGCAGGGCGCCCGCCAGGTACGTGCCGATGGTCGGGATGAACTGCGAGACGAGTCCCACCCACACCGCGAGCACGGGCGCGTACGGGACGCCGAGCGCCGCGAGCAGGACGTAGTGCGCGACCCCTGAGATCAGCGCCATAAGGCCACGCGAGTAGAGATACCCACCGGTCTTGTCGACGGCGATCTCCCAGGCGCGCAGCACCTCGGTCTGCTTGGCGGGCGGCAGGACCGAGCACAGCGCACGCCGCAGGCGCGGGCCGTCGGCCGCGAAGTAGAACGAGAACAGCAGAACCGTCAGAAGCTGGAACAGCCCGCCGAGCACCTGCGTGGAGACATCCAGGACGCCGGTGGCACTGTTCTGGACGTACTTCTGGAGCCAGTCCGAGTGCAGCAGGCTGTCCTGTACCTCGACCCTGTTGAGATCCGTGTGGAACGTGTCGTTGACCCACCTGATGAGCTGGTCGAGGTACATCGGGAAGTCGTCGAACATGTCCACGATCTGGCCCGCGAGCATCGACCCCATGAGCACGACGAAGCCCGCGCTCACGATCGCCACGGCCAGAAACACCAGGAAGGTGGCGAAGCCCCGGCGCAGCCCCCGCGCAGCCATCCTGCTGACCGCGGGCTCCACGGCGAGCGCCAGGAAGAACGCGATCAATACGTTGGTCAGCAGCCCGATCAGCTGGTGGAAGGCCCAATAGCCCAGCTGGAAGCAGGCGATGAGGGCCAGGGCGAGCACCATGGCGCGCGGCAGCCAGCGCGGCATCCCCGCGCGCGGGGTCGGCGCAGGGCCCGGCGGCCGCTCGGGCGGCTTGGTGCCGGGCGGCGCGGCGTCGTCCGCCACCTGGAAGGTTTCGTCTGTCGGTGCCACGCTGCCAGTCTCGCCCACGCCGCCGACAATCGTCGGCCGCCCCCGTTCCGTCACTCTTCAGCGCTTCTCGTCCGGTACGTCCATCGCTGTGCACACGACACGCCAGACGTCCTTGGCCTCCCAGCCCACGTCGAGCGCCTGGTGGACCGTTCGCCCGCCGAGCCCCGCCATCACATGATCACGCGCGAATGTGTCGGCGTAACCGGATCCGAAGTGATCCGTCATTCGCTGCCAGAAGACCGTCAACCGCATGCGTCCAGTATCCCGCCCCTGAGAGTGCAGCCGTGCTCGGGAGGCTTGTCGAGAACGCTTTCCGTCCTACGGTCGGTGCATGGCCGAAACCGGAGCTTCCCCACTCCCCCCGTCGCCCCCGGCACGCTCCCCGCTCTCCCGTGCCGAGACATTCATCTGGCTGACCGCACGCATCCTTGAGCAGCGCCGCTTCGCCTATCACTTCCTGGATGGCTCCCCCACGGCGGCCGACGCCGTCGAGACGGCGCTGAGCGCGTACCGCAACGAGGACGAGGGCTACGGGCACGCCCTCGAACCGGACCTGCGAGGTCCGGTCAGCCAGCCCCTGCACACCGGGCACGCGCTGCGCGTCCTCGACTCGATCGGGCGGTGCTCGGGTCAGCGCGTGGAGCGCGTGTGCCGCTACCTGACAGCCGTCTCCACCCCGGAAGGCGCGCTTCCGGCGGTGCATCCCAGCCAACGCGGCTATCCCTGCGCCCCGTTCATCCCGATCGTGGACGACCCGCCGAGCGAGTTGCTCGCCACCGGGCCCGTCGTCGGCCTGCTGCACCGCAACGAGGTGTGGCACGCCTGGCTGTTCCGGGCGACCGACTTCTGCTGGTCGGCCATCGAGTCCCTGAAGACGTCCCACCCGTACGAGGTCCAGGCCGCGGTCGCCTTCCTGGACAGCGCACCCGACCGCCCGCGCGCGCGGGTCGCCGCCGACCGGCTCGGCCGCCTCGTGCGCGAGCAGCGGCTCGCGGTGCTCGATCCGGAGCGCAGGGAGGACTACCCGGTCGCGCCCGGCTACGCGCCGGACGAGCACCATTTCCCGTACGACTTCGCCAAGGCGCCCGAGTCGCTGGCCCGCTCCTGGTTCACCGACGAGGAGATGGCCCGTTCGCTCGACCACCTGGTGAGCGAACAGCAGGAGGACGGTGGTTGGCCGATCAATTGGCGACAGTGGGCGTCGACGATCTCCATGGAGGCACGCCCCATGGTGACCATCGACGCACTGCGCACACTGCGCGCTTACGGACGTCCTTTGTAGTGCCACCGTTGCCGTCTGTAGTGCCACCGTTGTCGTCGCACGGCCCTCTGTAGTGCCGCGTTCCCCTCAGCGATCCGCGTCGCGCAGGAGCAGCGCCGCGATGGCCAGAGCCGTGCCGCGCGGTGAGGGCAGTTCGATGCCGGTCCACTCGGCGATCTTCGCCAGCCGGTTGTCGACCGTGTTCGGGTGCAGGCCGAGTGCTTCGGCGGTCGCCCTGCGGTCCTGTTGGTGGGTCAGATGCGTGCGGAGTGTCTCCAGGAGCTCCGGCCGCTCGGCGACGGGGTCGAGGAGGGCGGCGATGAGGTGGCTGCTCTCGTTGCGCCGGGAGAGGTGGTACTCGAGCAGGACGTCGTCAAGGCGGTGCAGGCCCGGTGGCAGGCCGCACGCGCGCGTGATGCGCAGGACCTCGGTCGCGGTGCGGGCCGCGTCGGGTATGAGCTCGGGGCCGTCCGCCCGCACCGCGGCCACCCGTACGGGCAGGCCGCTCGCCCGGCTCAGGTGGTGCGGCAGGTCGTCGGGCGGAGGGCAGTCCTTCGGGACGACGACCCGTCCCCCGTCGCCGTCCAGGAGGGTGAGCACCTCCGCACCGAAGGTGCGGTCCAGGACGCTCTGCAGCCGGCGCAGCCTGCGGCGCACCGCGACGGGCCCCTCCGAGGGAGCCGCGTCCGTACCGAGTGCGAGCACGTGGGCGGGCCCCGTAAGCCGGAGCTGGTCGAGGAGCACGTGCCCGGGCGGGACCATCCCGTCGAGCAGCCCGCGCACCAACGACCGCTGCTGCGCGTGCTGTTCGGCCTCAAGGGCGGACCGTTCGTCCAGGTAGGTCTCGGCGACCGATCCGACGACTCCGGGCTGGGCCCGCAGCAGGAGGTCGACGAGTTCGACGAGGGCCGCCTCGTCGCCGGGCTCCGCCGCTTCGCGCAGCGCCCGCCACAGGACGTAGGAGCCGAGCGCGTGTGTGCGCAGCAGGAGGTGCAGCGGCATGCCCTCCTCGGCGCGCTGAGCGGCCCTCTCGCGGAACAGCCGGTGACTTCCGGGCTGCTGCGCGTCCGGGTCGCCGACGTGGCGCAGGAACAGCCGTACGCCGTACCGCGCGGTCGCCGCGACCTCCAGGTCCTTCACGTCGTCCGGCAGTTCCGCGTAGCCGGGGAGTTCCTCGAAGGCCTCCCTGGCCATGCGCCGCGCCAGTTCGTTGACGCGCGGCTCGCAACGCGCGGCGAGAGAACGCGCTTCCGGGGACAACGTCACGGGGCCTCCCGACATCGGCTACAGGGCGCCCCATTGTGACGCGTCACAGCACAAGGACAACCGGGATGTGACGCCAAGCGCTGTTCCGGGCCTCCCTGTGCGCCTTGACTCGGGGAACGCCGAGGAATCACCCCTACCCGGAGGAACCGCGCCCATGACCGAGCACAAGACCGCACCGGAGACAGCCTCGCGGAAGCTGGTGGACTACGCCGCCTACGCGGACCGGGTCTGGCAGGGGTCGGAGACGCTGCTCCCGCACTTCTCGGGCGCCTACACGGGGGACGAACTGGTGCGGCTGAGCCCCCGTGTGGGCTTCTTCCCCGCCTTCGCCAACGTGGCCGTCTTCGACACCGGTGACGGTGCGGTGCTCGTCGATTCGGGCGACTTCCGTACGGCGGAACGACTGCACACGGCGGTCAAGGGGTTCGGAGCGGGCCAGGTGCGCTCCGTGGTGTACACGCACGGGCACGTGGATCACGTCTTCGGAGTGTTCCCCTTCGACCAGGAGGCGGAGAACACCGGCACCGCACGCCCCGAGGTGGTGGCGCACGAGGCCGTGTCCGCCCGCTTCGACCGCTACATCCGGACGGCCGGCTACAACTCGTGGATCAACCGTCGGCAGTTCGGCGTGCCCTCCCTGGAGTGGCCCACCACGTACCGCTACCCGGACACCGTCTACCGGGACCGGCTGACGTTCCGCCGCGGCGAGCTGACCTTCGAGCTCGTCCACGCGCGCGGGGAGACCGACGACCACACCTACGTATGGGTGCCGGAACTCAAGGCCCTGTGCACGGGCGACCTGTTCATCTGGAACACGCCGAACGCCGGCAACCCGCAGAAGGTGCAGCGCTACCCCGAGGACTGGGCGCGGGCCCTGCGCTCCATGCAGGAGCTGGGCGCGGAGCTGCTGCTGCCGGGGCACGGCGTGCCCATCATGGGCGTCGAACGCGTGAACCGCGCCCTGGATGACACCGCGCGCTTCCTGGAGTCGCTCTGCGAGCAGACACGGGAGCTGATGAACGCGGGTCACCGGCTCGACACCGTCATCCACGAGGTAAAGGTCCCCGAAGAGCTCCTGTCCCGCCCGTACCTCCACCCCGCCTATGACGAGCCGGAGTTCGTCGTCCGGAACCTGTGGCGCCTGTGGGGCGGCTGGTACGACCAGAACCCGGCCCACCTCAAGCCCGCCCCGGAGGCGGCCGTCGCGGCCGAGTACGCGCGCGCGGCGGGCGGCGCCGCGGCACTGGCCGAGCGGGCACGGGAACTGCTCGCGGCGGGCGACGCACGGCTGGCCTCACATCTGGTGGAGACGGCGGCCCTGGCGGCTCCCACGGATACCGAAGTGGCACGCGCGCGTGCCGAGGTGTACGCGCAGCGGGCGGGCAAGGAGACCTCGACCATGTCGCGCGGGGTCTTCGCCTGGGCCGCCGCCGAGTCCGCCGCGGTGGCCGAAGGCACGGATGTGGCCACGGAGTTGACGCGCTCTCCCGAAGGCCGCAAGCGGGCCGGGGGCGCGATCAGCGTCGGCGTGGTCGACGACGAGGACGGATGCTGCTGATGCGCGGGGCATGGCGCACCACATGGCTGCTGCTCGCCTTCATGGTGGTGAACTTCGCGGACAAGGCGGTCCTGGGGCTCGCGGGTCCCGAGATCCGGGCGGACTTCGGCATCAGCCGCCAGGAGTTCGGCACCGCGCAGTCGGCGTTCTTCGCGCTGTTCTCGGTCGCGGCCCTCGGCGTCTCGGCCCTCACGAAGCGGGTACGCACGACGCCGTTGCTCCTGGGGCTCGCCCTGCTGTGGTCGGCGGCGCAGCTGCCGATGCTGTGGGGCGCGGCAGGCTTCGGCGCGCTGGTCGTCACGCGCGTCCTGCTGGGCGCCGCCGAGGGGCCGGCGTCGCCGGTCGCGATGCATCACGTGCACGGCTGGTTTCCGCAGCGCGAGCGGGCGCTGCCGACCGCGCTGCTGCTCGTCGGCGCCGCGGCCGGGGTCGCGGTGGCCGCGCCCGCGCTGAGCTGGGTGATCACCCACTGGGGCTGGCGCTGGTCGTTCGGCGCGGTGGGCCTGGTCGGCCTCGTCTGGGCGGCTCTGTGGCTCCTGTGGGGCAAGGAGGGCCCCCTGGCCCCGAGCGTCGGCAAGGAGGCGGGGAAGACGCCACAGGACAGCCTCACGGTGCCGCTGCGCCGTGTCCTGTTGTCGCCCACGTTCCTGACCGCGGCCTTCGGGTCGTTCGCGGCGTACTGGTCGATGAGTGCGACGCTCACCTGGGCGCCGGACTACATGGAGAACGTCATGGGCTGGGATCTGCACCAGGCGAGCACCATGGTCGGCGCGGGGGCCGTCGCCCACGGTGCCGTCCTCCTGGTGCACGGCTTTCTGGCGCGACGCTCGGCCCTGAAGGGCACGCCGCCCCGCCTCCCGGTAGGCGCGGGTGCGGGCCTCCTTGTCGCGCTCTCGGGCTGCGCGACCGCGCTGTTCGGCCTGTCCGAATCGCAAGCCGTGAAGGTACCGATGATGCTGGGGCCGATGGCGCTCGCCATGGTGATGCTCACGGTCGCGGTGACGGCCTGCTCCCGTATCGCACCTCCGGCCCAACGGGGCACGGTTCTGGGCGTCTTGACGTGTGTGTACGCCCTCGGAGGCATCGTCTCGCCGCTCGTCCTGGGGCGCTTGGTGGACGGCGCGGCCACCGTGTCGGCGGGCTATGAGCACGGTTGGCTGCTGACCGCGGCTCTCCAGGTGGCGGGCGGTGTCCTCGCGGCCGTCTTCTGCCGCCCTGAGCGCACGGCGGGGCAGCTCGGCGTCCCGGAGACCCCGGCCGCCCTTCCCGCGCACCAGGTCACCCCGTAAGCGCCCGCACTCCCGCGGTGACCACCACGGCCACCGCGACCACGACCAGGAACGGCGCCCGCAGAACGAGCGCGACGGCGGCCGCGGCGAGCCCGGCCGCCCTTGCGTCGAGGACCAGCGCGCGCCCGTCCGCGAATGTCTGCTGGGCCGTGAGGGCGGCCAGCAGGGCGACCGGGAGCAGCGCCGAGAGGCGCTTCACCACGGGTCGTTCCAGGGCGCCCGCGGGCACCAGCAGACCGATCAGTTTCACGGAGTAGCAGCCGACCGCGGTGACCGCGATGGCGATCCAGACGTTCACCGGTCTTCTCCTTGTGGTGCGTTGGGCGCCGTGCCGCGGCGGCGCCCCTCTACGTAGAGTGCGGCCGGGGCCGCGAGGGCGGCCACGAGCACCGGCACCCCTGCCGGCAGCACGGGAAGCAGGCCGAGGCCCAGCAGCACGGCGAGGCCCGCGACGGTCCGCTCCGTAGTGGACTTCAGCATCGGCGCGAGCAGCGCCAGGAACACCGCGGGCCCGGCCGCGTCGAGCCCCCAGGCGTCGGTGTCACCGATGGCCGAGGCACCCAGGGCGCCGAGCAGCGTGGTGAGGTTCCACAGCACGTACAGGGTCAGTCCGGTGACGGTGAAACCGAGCCGCACGCTGCGCCGCGTCGGCTGCGCCAGCGCGACGGCCGATGTCTCGTCGATGACCCAGTGCGCGGCGAACGGCCGCACCGCGCGTGGGAGTGCGAGCAGTTGGGACAGGCGCAGTCCGTAGAACGCGTTGCGCACGCCCAGGAAGAACGCTCCCGCGGCGGCGGTGAGCGGGTTGCCGCCGGCCGCGAGCGCCCCGACGAGCGCGAACTGCGACGCCCCCGTGAAGACAAGGAGGCTGAGCGCGCAGGTCTGCAGCACGCTGAGCCCGCTCCCCGCCGAGGTCACTCCGAAGGCGAATCCGGAAAGGCCTACTGCGACGCCGACACCGAGCGCGTCCCGGACGACGGCGGAGTCCGGCTTGCCTACCGCGCCGGCCTGCCCGGTCTCGGACTCGGACTCGGACTCGGACTCGGACTCGGACTCGAGCAACGGCTCGGTCGACCACCCGGGCTCGGGAGGGTCGGCCTCTGCTCTACGTATGTCTGTGGATGTTGGATTGTCTGCCACGCCTCGCACGGTACGAGGAGGGACGGGTCCTGTTCTTGTACGTTCTTGCGCTCGCGCTGGTAGGCGCCCGGCGGCACCCCGACGATCCGGGTGAAGTGCCGGTTCAGGTGCGGCTGGTCGGTGAAGCCGAGGGCCACGGCGGCATCAGCGGGCGCCGTCCCCGCCTCCAGGAGCCGCCGTGCCTCACGCACCCGCGCGTTGGTGAGCCAGGTGTGCGGTGGCATCCCGTACGCGTCGCGAAAGGCCCGCAGCAGCGCGAAGGGACCGGTGCCGAGCTCGGCCGCGAGGGCTTCCAGGGACGGCGGGTCCGTCAGACGCTCCTCGAGGACTTCGCGCGCACGGTCCGCGGCCGTGGCCCCCGCGGACCGCCGGGGCCGCGCCGCGAGGGAGGACCCGTGGGCCCGCAGCAGCCGGGCGAGCACGAGCCTGAGGAGGCTGTCGGCGGCCAGCGCGTTGCCCTGCTCCGCGGCCCGGTGCACCTCGTTGATCATCTGTGAGGCCTGCGGATCGTCGACGATCGGTTCACCGAAGACCGCGGTTCCGCGCACCGTGCCGGTCTCCGCGGCGATCTCGGCGACGACTTCCGCCGACGGATAGAGCGTGGCGTACGCCCAGCCGTCCGGCCCAGCAGCCCGCGCCGTGTGTGCCACTTCGGGATTGAGCATGACGACGCTGCCAGGACCCGCGTGCAACGTCCCGTCGGGCAGGCCGACCGCCTCGACGCCACGCGTGACCGCGCCGAACACGAAGCCGTCGTGGCTGTGCCGCGGGAAGGTATGCCGGACGTAATTGGCCCGCAGCAGGTCGAGGCCCGGCAGCCGCTCGTACCGCCAGTGCCGCGCCCATTCGCCCGTCCCCGCTGTCCGTGCCATATCCCCATTCTGCGTCAGGCCACCCGCGACGAACCACCCGTTTCCGCAGGTCACCGCCATTGTCAGTGGTGGGGTGCAGGATGGGGGCATGGTCAGGTCCAGGCAAGGGGCCCACAGCGCCTCGCAGGCCCTCAGTGGCTTCTCCCCCGCGACCCGCGGTTGGTTCACGGGGGCCTTCTCCGCGCCCACAGCCGCGCAGGCGGGTGCGTGGAAGGCGATCGGCGAGGGCTCGGACGTCCTGGTCGTCGCGCCCACGGGCTCGGGCAAGACGCTCGCCGCGTTCCTCGCGGCGCTCGACCAGCTCGCGTCGACACCCCCTCCGGCCGACCCGAAGAAGCGCTGCCGGGTCCTGTACGTGTCCCCGATGAAGGCCCTCGCGGTGGACGTGGAGCGCAATCTGCGCAGCCCGCTCACCGGCATCCGCCAGGAGGCCGTCCGCCTGGGTCTGCCCGAGCCCGAGGTGAAGGTCGGCATCCGCTCGGGCGACACCCCGCCCGCCGAGCGCCGCGCGCTCGCCACGCGCCCGCCGGACATCCTCATCACGACCCCCGAGTCGCTGTTCCTGATGCTGACGTCGGCCACGCGCGACGCGCTGACGGGCATCGACACGGTGATCCTCGACGAGGTGCACGCGGTGGCGGGCACCAAGCGCGGCGCCCATCTGGCCCTCTCCCTGGAGCGGCTCGACGAACTGCTGCCCCGCCCGGCCCGCCGCATCGGCCTGTCCGCGACGGTCCGGCCGGTCGACGAGGTGGCGCGCTATCTCTCGCCGCAGCGCCGGGTGGAGGTCGTCCAGCCGCCGTCCGGCAAGGAGTTCGACCTGTCGGTGGTCGTCCCCGTGGAGGATCTCGGCGAGCTCGGAGGCTCCCCGGTGGCCGATTCCGACCAGGGAGCCGAGCGCCCCTCGATCTGGCCTTCCGTGGAGGAGCGGATCGCGGACCTGATCGAGGCCCATCGCTCGACGATCGTGTTCGCCAACTCCCGCCGTCTGGCCGAGCGATTGTGCAACCGCCTCAATGAGATCGCCTACGAGCGCGCCACTGGCGAGCCCCTTCCCGAGGACCACTCCCCGGCCGAGTTGATGGCGGAATCGGGCGCCGCGAAGGGTGCTCCGCCGATCATCGCGCGCGCCCACCACGGCTCGGTCTCCAAGGAGCAGCGCGCGCTGGTCGAGGAGGACCTGAAGGCAGGTCGGCTGCCCGCCGTGGTCGCCACGTCGAGCCTGGAGCTGGGCATCGACATGGGCGCGGTCGACCTCGTCGTCCAGGTGGAGTCGCCTCCGTCCGTCGCCTCGGGGCTGCAGCGCGTGGGCCGTGCGGGCCACCAGGTGGGCGCGGTTTCCACGGGTGTCGTGTTCCCGAAGTACCGCGGTGACCTGGTGCAGTCGGCGGTCGTGACCGAGCGGATGCGTTCAGGCGCCATCGAATCCCTGCGCCTCCCGGCGAACCCGCTGGATGTGCTCGCCCAGCAGTTGGTCGCGATGACGGCCCTGGACACCTGGCAGGTCGACGACCTGCTGGCGCTGGTCCGCCGCGCCGCCCCGTTCGCCTCGCTGCCCGAGTCCGCGTTCACGGGCGTGCTCGACATGCTGGCGGGCCGCTACCCCTCCGACGCCTTCGCCGAGCTGCGGCCGCGCGTCGTCTGGGACCGCGTCGCCGGCACCGTCACGGGCCGTCCCGGAGCGCAGCGCCTCGCCGTCACCTCCGGAGGCACGATCCCCGACCGCGGCCTCTTCGGAGTCTTCCTCGCGGGAGCCGACCCCAAGAAGGGCGGCGGCCGCGTCGGAGAGCTCGACGAGGAGATGGTCTACGAGTCCCGGGTCGGGGACGTGTTCACACTCGGCACCAGCTCCTGGCGCATCGAGGACATCACGCGCGACCGCGTCCTCGTCTCGCCCGCCCCCGGAGTCCCCGGCCGCCTCCCCTTCTGGAAGGGCGACCAGCTGGGCCGCCCGCTCGAGCTGGGCCGTGCGCTGGGCGCGTTCCTGCGCGAGGTCGGCTCCCAGAAGCCCGACGACGCGCGCGTGCGCCTCACCGCGGCGGGGCTCGACGAGTGGGCCGCGAACAACGTCCTCTCGTATCTCGCCGAGCAGCGCGAGGCCTGCGGCCACATCCCCGACGACCGCACGATCGTGGTCGAGCGGTTCCGGGACGAGCTGGGCGACTGGCGCGTCGTCGTCCACTCCCCGTTCGGCGCCCAGGTGCACGCTCCGTGGGCGCTCGCCCTCGGCGCCCGGCTCAGCGAGAAGTACGGCATGGACGCCCAGGTGATGCACGCCGACGACGGCATCGTGCTGCGCCTGCCGGACGCCGACCTGATGGGCCTGGACCTCCTCGACCAGGAACCCGCCAAGCCGGGCATGGAGTACGACGACGAGCAGGCCCCCATCGGAGCCGCCGACGTCGCCTTCGACAAGGGTGACGTGGACCAGATCGTCACCGACCAGGTGGGCGGCTCCGCCCTGTTCGCCTCGCGCTTTCGCGAGTGCGCCGCCCGCGCGCTGCTGCTGCCCCGCCGCAGCCCCGGCAAGCGCACCCCTCTGTGGCAGCAGCGCCAGCGCGCGTCCCAACTGCTCCAGGTCGCGAGCGAGTTCGGCTCGTTCCCCATCGTCCTGGAAGCGGTCCGCGAGTGCCTCCAGGACGTCTTCGACGTACCGGGCCTCGCCGAGCTGATGGGCGACATCGAGTCC
This sequence comes from Streptomyces endophyticus, assembly GCF_035798155.1. Lineage (NCBI taxonomy): Bacteria > Bacillati > Actinomycetota > Actinomycetes > Kitasatosporales > Streptomycetaceae > Streptomyces > Streptomyces endophyticus. The sequence continues at coordinate 63,593 of NZ_JAOZYC010000151.1, forward strand.
CGCAAGGTCCGCCTCGTCGAGGTCACCACCCCGGAGGCCTCCCCCTTCGCCCGCTCGCTGCTGTTCGGTTACGTGGCGCAGTTCCTGTACGAGGGCGACTCCCCGCTGGCCGAGCGCCGCGCGGCCGCACTGTCGCTGGACTCCCGCCTGCTCGCCGAGCTCCTCGGCCAGGCCGAGCTGCGCGAGCTGCTCGACGCGGAGGTCCTTGCCGACCTGGAGCAGGAGCTGCAGTGGCGCACGGAGGACCGTCGCGTCAAGGACGAAGAAGGCGTCGCGGACCTGCTGCGCATCCTCGGACCGCTCACGGACGAGGAGTTGGCCGAGCGGGGCGCCGCGCCCGGCTGGGCCGAGAGCCTGGCGGGCGCCCGGCGCGCCATCCGCGTGCGGATCGCGGGCACCGAGCACTGGGCGGCGATCGAGGACGCGGGCCGCCTGCGCGACGCCCTGGGCACGGCGCTTCCGGTCGGCGTCCCGGAAGCCTTCACGGAGCCGGTCAAGGACCCGCTCGGCGACCTCCTGGCCCGATACGCCCGCACACACGGCCCGTTCACCTCCGTGCAGGCGGCGGCCCGCTTCGGCCTCGGCGCCGCGGTCACGGAGGGCGCGCTCCAGCGCCTGGCCGCCAATGGCCGAGTCGTCCAGGGCGAGTTCCACCCGGCGGGCATCGGCCAGGAGTGGTGCGACGCCACGGTCCTGCGCAGGCTGCGCCGCCGCTCGCTGGCCGCGCTGCGCCATGAGTTGGAGCCGGTGCCGCCCGCGGCGCTCGCCCAGTTCCTGCCCCAGTGGCAGCACGTGGGCGGGCACGGCCTGCGCGGGGTCGACGGCCTGGTCCGGGCGGTCGAACAGCTCCAGGGCGCCTCGGTACCCGCCTCCGCCCTGGAGAAGCTCGTCCTGCCCTCGCGCGTCTCCGGCTACGCGCCCGCGCTCCTCGACGAACTCACGGCATCAGGCGAGGTCTTGTGGGCCGGCGCGGGATCGCTGCCCGGCAAGGACGGCTGGGTGAGCCTCTACCTCGCCGACACGGCCCCGCTGCTCCTCCCGCCCCCGCACCCCTTGGAGCTCACCCCACTCCACCAGTCGGTCCTGGACGCACTCTCCGGCGGCTACGGCCTGTTCTTCCGCCAGATCGCCGACCAGGTCCGCGCCGCCCCCCTCCCCCAGGGTCTCGAGAGCCGGCGGGGCGCCCCCTTCGAGTTCACCGATCCCCAACTGGCCGACGCGCTCTGGGAGCTGGCCTGGTCGGGCCGCCTCACGAACGACACGCTGGCCCCGATGCGCGCCGTCCTCGGCTCCGGCCGCACCGCGGGCTCCACCGCGCACCGGGCCCGCAGAGCCGTACCGCGCGGCCGCTACGGAGGCCTCACCGCGGGGGCCCGCCCCACGTCACGCACCGGTCCGCCCACGGTCGCGGGACGCTGGTCGCTGCTGCCCTGCCAGGAACCCGACCCGACCGTGCGCGCCCACACCCTGGCCCGCACCCTCCTCGACCGGCACGGAGTCGTCACCCGGGGAGCGGTGGCCGCCGAAGGTGTCGAGGGCGGGTTCTCGGCGACGTACCGGGTCCTGGCCGTCTTCGAGGAGAGCGGCCAGGCACGGCGTGGCTACGTGGTGGAGGGGCTCGGCGCGGCCCAGTTCGCGGTGGACGGCGCCGTGGACCGCCTGCGCGCGGCGGCGAACGCGCAGGAGCGCGGCGCCGCACCCCCGGACCCGTACGCCCCGATCGACGCCCCCACCGGCAAGAGCAGAACCGCCGCGCCCCGCGCCCTCGTCCTGGCAGCGGCCGACCCGGCCAACGCGTACGGGGCCGCTCTGCCCTGGCCCGATCCCCCCACCGGCGCGGGCCAGAAGCCCGGGCACAAGCCGGGCCGCAAGGCGGGCTCCCTGGTGGTCCTGGTCGACGGCGAGCTGACGCTCTACATGGAGCGCGGCGGCAAGACCCTCCTGGCCTGGTCCGCGTCCGACCCGGCCCAGGCCACCCCGGCCCATGCCACCCCCGCTTCCGAAGCGGCCGGCACCGCGGCCGGAGCGCGCACCCCGGCCCCTGCCCTCACCCCCGCCCAGCTCGCTGAGGACCCCCGCGTGCCCGCCGCCGCGCAGGCGCTCGCCGAGGCGGCCCGCTCCGGCGCCCTCGGCACCATCACGGTCGAGCGCGTCAACGCGGAGCCGGCGCTCACCTCCCCGTACGCCCCTCTCCTGGAAGGAGCCGGATTCCACGCGACGCCGCGCGGCCTGCGCCTGCGCGCGTGAGGCTGCCCGCCCCCTCGCGTCGCGGCCCCGCCACATCGCGGCCCGTCCTACCCTGGACGCCATGCCCGAAGGAGACACGGTCGCTCAGGCGGCGAAGCGGCTGCACAGCGCCCTGGCGGGCCAGGTACTCACCCGCTCCGACCTGCGTGTCCCCCGGTACGCCACGGCAGACCTCACCGGGCGCGCGGTCGTGGACGTCACCCCGCGCGGCAAGCATCTGCTGACCCGGATCGAGGGCGGCCTCACCCTGCACTCACACCTGCGGATGGACGGCTCGTGGAAGGTCTACGCGCCAGGCGAGCGCTGGCGCGGCGGTCCGTCCCACCAGATCCGCGCGATCCTCGGCACCGAGACCCGCACCGCGGTCGGCTACCGGCTGCCGGTCCTGGAACTGCTGCGCACCACTGAGGAGTTCAAGGCCGTCGGCCACCTGGGGCCGGACCTCCTCGGCCCGGACTGGGACCCGGACACCGCGCGGCGCAACGTCCTCGGCGAGCCCGCCCGTCCCCTCGGCGAGGCCCTCCTCGACCAGCGCAACCTTGCGGGCATCGGAAACATCTACAAGTCCGAGCTCTGCTTCCTCCTACGCGTCACCCCGTGGCTGCCCGTCGGCGAGCTGCCCGCCGAGGCCGCCGACCGTCTCCCGCTCCTCGCGAAGAAGCTGCTCGAGGCCAACCGCGACCGCCCGGCCCGCGTCACCACCGGCCGCCCCCGCCCCGACGAACGCCTCTACGTCTACGGCCGCTCCCACCGCCCCTGCCTGCGCTGCCGCACCCCCATCCGCACGGCCGACCAGGGCGACGGCTCCCGCGAACGCCCCACGTACTGGTGCCCACACTGCCAACAGGGCCCGGCTCCCACGGCGTAGCCGACCCCACACATCACCCCCGCACGGCCGCAGAACACAACCACCGCACGACAATTGACGCCCCGTCAGACAACCTCGTACGGTCCCTGCATGCCCCTCACTGCGTACGACCTCACCGGACGCACCGCATTCGTCACCGGCGCGGCGAGCGGCATCGGCCGCGCGTCGGCGACGCTCCTCGCGCAGGCGGGAGCCACCGTCCACTGCGCGGACCGCGACGCACAGGGCCTGCACGAGACGGCGGCCCTCATCAAGGAGAGCGGCGGAACGGCCCACACCCACACCGTCGACGTGGCCGATCACGCGCAGATCGCGGAAGCCGTCGCGAGCGCGGCCACCACCTCCGGCGGCCTCGACATCATGGCCGCCATCGCCGGAGTCATGCACAACAGCACGGTCCTGGAGACCCGCGAAGAGGACCTGGACCGCGTCCTCTCCATCAACTTCAAGGGCGTCCTGTACGCGTGCCAGGAGGCGGCCCGCACCATGATCGCGGCCGGCACCCGCGGCAGCATCGTCACCATGGCCTCCGGCGCGGTCGACACCGGCGGCCCGGGGCTGCTCTGCTACGGCGCGGCCAAGGCCGCCGTCGTCCAGCTCACGAAGACGCTCGCCACGGAGATCGGCTCGCACGGCATCCGCGTCAACGCGGTGGCACCGGGGTGGATCCGTACGCCGATGACGACCCGCCACGACGAGAGCGCGCAGGCCCACACCGAGGCCCTGATGGTGCGCATGTCGCCGCTCGGCCGGGTCGGCGAGGCGGCGGACATCGCGCACGCGGTACTGCATCTCGCCTCGGACGCCGCCTCGTTCACGACGGGCCAGATCCTCCGCCCGAACGGGGGCGTCGCCATGCCCTGGTGACCCGCCACAGCCCACCGGCGGCCTCGCGCCCGGCGCGCACGGCTCGTTTCCGCACACGCCGCGCGCCGTGC
>NZ_JAOZYC010000152.1:0-65483 GCF_035798155.1 Streptomyces endophyticus
GCCAGGCCGCCGCGCGTCGGCCGGCACCTCTACATGGACCTGGCGGAGCTGCGGCCGCGGCTCGCCGCGCTCGGCGTCAGCGACTCCCAGGACCTGGAGGACTTCCTCGGGAACCGGCTCGGCATGCCGGTCCCCGGCGGCCACCGCTTCGGCGACGAGCAGGGCGCGCTGCGGGCGCGCCTGTCGACGGGGCCGCTGCTCGGGTCAACCCCCGAGGAACGCAGGGCGTCCCTCACCTCACCGGAGCCCTTGGAATTGCCGCATGTCGCACGGCTGTTGACCATGGTGGAGTCCACGCTCCGCGCCATCGGCGGGGAACCGGAAGGCGAAGGATGGGAGACCGAGCGATGACGCAGGCGTCCGAGGCACCGTCGGCCGTACAGCGGGTCGATGCCACCGCGTCCCCACCGCCCCTCGTCGAGCCGCGGCCGCTCGGCGGGGGAGACACCGGAGCGCGGGACGTTCCGCGCCGCTGGCCCAAATCGTTCGCCCACCGGCTGACCGCACCGCTGCCGGGACTGCGGGCCTTCGCCAGATTCGCCCGCGAGGGCGCGCTCCGGCCGCCCGCCGAGAGCCTGGCCGACATCCCGAAGCTGCCCTTCGCGCCCGGCCCGCTGCCGCAGGTCGACGCCCGCACGGCCGCCGTCACCTGGGTCGGGCACGCCAGCTGGATCGTCCGGATCGGCGGCCTCACGGTCCTCACCGACCCCGTCTGGTCCCGCAAGATCCTCGGCACCCCGGCCAGGGTCACCCCCGCGGGCGTCGCCTGGAGCGCGCTGCCCCGCATCGATGCCGTGGTCATCAGCCACAACCACTACGACCACCTGGACTGGCCGACCGTCAAAAGACTCCCGCGCGACACCCCGGTCCTCGTTCCCGCGGGGCTCGCCCGCTGGTTCACGCGGCGCGGCTTCACACAGGTCACGGAGTTGGACTGGTGGGAGGCGGCGGAGCTGAAGGGCGTCCGCTTCGACTTCGTGCCGGCCCACCACTGGTCCAAGCGCAGCCTCGTCGACACCTGCCGCACCCTGTGGGGCGGCTGGGTGCTCACCGACTCCGAGGGGCAGCGGATCTACTTCGCGGGCGACACCGGCTACGGCCACTGGTTCTCGCAGATCGGCCGCCGCTACCCGGGCATCGACCTGGCGCTGCTCCCGATCGGCGCGTACGACCCGCGCTGGTGGCTGAAGGACGTGCACTGCGACCCGGAGGACGCGGTGCGGGCGGTGCAGGACGTGGGCGCGCGCCGGATGGCGCCGATGCACTGGGCGACGTTCCTGCTGTCGGCGGAGCCGGTCCTCGAACCGCTGCACCGGCTCCGCGCTGCCTGGGAGAAGGCGGGCCTCCCGCGCACGGCCCTGTGGGACGTGCCGGTGGGCGGCTCACGCGTGCTGACCGCCTGACTCCCGCCCCCGCACCTTGCGCCAGACGCCCGGCGCCGCGCTGATCAGCACCGTCAGCGCGATCGCCGCGACGACGCCCTGCCACGGCTCCGGGAAGAGGGACCCGCCGAGGATGCCGATGACCTGGTACGTCGCCGCCCACGCGAGGCAGGCGGGGACATCGCCGCGGGCGAACTGCCGCAGCGGCATCCTCGCCAGCAGGCAGGCCAGCATCACGGGGATCCGCCCGGCGGGCACGAGCCGCGACAGGACGAGCACCATCACCCCGTGATCGTCGAGCTTCTCCTGCGCCTGCGCGAGCCGCTCCTCCGGAGCCCGGGAACGGATCGCCTCCAGCCACTTCGACCCGTTCTTGGAACGCATGCCGCGCCGCCCCAGCCAGTACAGGACGATGTCGCCGAGGAACGCGGCGAGCGCCGCCGCCGCGAAGACGAACAGCAGCGTGAGCGGCGCGCCGTGGTGGAACGCGACGACCGCCGCGGAACTCACGAGCGCGCCCGTCGGAATGACCGGGACGAGCGCCCCGAGGAAGACGAGCAGGAACAACGAGGGGTAGCCGACGGCCTGTTGGGTCGTCTCGGGCGGCACCTGGGTCGCCGCGGAGAGCATCACCGGCGCGCTCCCGGCCGAAGGGCTTCGGGCCGTCTCATCCGGCCACCTCGGGTCGTACGGTCTCGCCCTGGTCCAGCCGGTGCACCGCCACGCCGGGCGCGCGCAGCGCCGCCTGCCGGACGAACTCGTCGCCCGGGGCGTGGAACTCGTGCGGCCGCACCGCGTCCATGCCGATCGGCCAGTACGTCCCGTAGTGCACGGGCACCGCGCTGCGCGGCGCGATCCGGGCGAGCGCCTCCGCGGCCCGGTCGGCGTTGAGATGCCCCGACCCGAGGTACGGGCCCCAGCCGCCCACCGGCAGCAGCGCCACGTCGACCTCGCCCACGGCCTCCGCCATGCCGTCGAACAGCCCGGTGTCACCCGCGAAGTACGTACGGGCCTCGCCGCTCACGACGTAGCCGAGCGCGGGGGCCACATGCGGACCGACGGGGAGCCTGCGACCGTCGTGCTCGGCGCGTACCGCCTCTATCGCCACGTTCCCGACCTCGACGCGCGCGCCCGCCTCCACCTCGATGATCTTCAACGTGCTGAGCCTGCGCAGCGCGGGCACGGCGCGCGGGGCGCCCTTCGGCACGAGCACCCGCGTACCGGGCGCGAGCCGGGCGAGCGAGGGCACGTGCAGATGGTCGGCGTGCAGGTGGGAGACGAGGACGACGTCCGCCTCCGCCGCGCGCGGCGGAGGCGCCGCGCCGCGCCGACGGCGCAGATGTGCGAGGCGCCGCGCGAAGAGCGGATCCGTGAGGACGCGCGTGCCTGCGTCCTCGACGGTGCAGGTGGCATGACCCCACCAGGTGATCTCCACCGGCACGCGCTCCTCCTTGTGCTCCTCCGGGCGACTCCCTTGAGCCTACGTGCAGGAGTAGGGTCGGGGCCGAAAGCTGTGGTGAGGGGGGACGCATGGGGGCATCCGACGGGAGCGGCGATGCGGTGCGGGTCGCGGCGATCGCCAGCCTGATCCCGCTGGAGGAGCTGGACGCCGACCCCTTCCTGGTGGACTCGCGCAGCCAGCACGCCATGTGCGCGCGCTGGGCCGCCGAACGTGGCTACGTGGTCACCCGTGAATTGCTCGTCCACTCGGTCCGGCCCGACCACGAGGTGCTGTGGGCGGACGTCGACGCGGGCCTTGTCGACGTGTTCGTCGCCCCCTGCGAGCGGGTCCTGCGCGCGGCCCTGCGCTCGGTCGACGCGTTCTCCGCGGAGTGCGAGCGGCGCGGCATCCGCCTGGAGACGGCAGGCCTCGTGGAACCCGCGTACGACGCGGAAATGAAGGCCCGCGTCCACCGCCGCCTCTCCATGCCAACAGCAGGCTACGACGGCTGTTGACCACTTCAAGCCCCGCCGGCGATTGAGGCGCGGGGTCCGGGGCGGAGCCCCGAGGCCGTAACACCGCCTGAGCGCAAACGGTATGAAACCCTGCCCCCACGTGACCAAATGAGGGGAGCCGAAAAGTGGCCGGAGGCCGATGGTGGCGGCGAGCCGGAAGCACCGCCTGGCGATCGGCCACGGTATGGGCCGCCTGCACCGTGACGATGATGGTCCTCGCCGGCCTGCTGCCCGACTTCAAGCTGACGTCCGACGACGGCGACAGCATGACCCGCGTCGCCGTCACCGCCGCCCTCGGCGCCGCCGCCTTCGCCCTGCTCTCGGCCCTGGTCTGGCCCGTCCTCGTACGCGCCCTGCTGCTCGTACCCGCGCTCGTCCTCGGCCTCGTCGTGTTCTTCCTCAACGGCGCCCTGCTGCTCATCGCGCTGCACCTCATCCCGGACGGCAGAGGTGAGGCAGGACCCGAGACCGCGGTCGTCGTGGCCGCGGTGATGTCGGCCGTCGCGTCGGCGGCCGGTGGTGCGCTGGCCGTCCGGGACGACGACGCGTACCGCAGGCGCCTGTACCGGCTCGCCGACCGCAGGCGCCGCAGGGACACCGACGCCGACGCCACCTGCCCGCCCACCCCCGGCACCGTCTTCATCCAGCTCGACGGCGTCGGCCACGAGGTGCTGCGCCGCGCCGCGCGTGACGACGTCATGCCGACGGTCGGCTCGTGGCTGCGCGACGGCGGCCACCACCTCACCCCGTGGCGCACCGACTGGTCGAGCCAGACCGGCGCCAGCCAGCTCGGCATCCTGCACGGTTCCAACTACGACGTCCCGGCCTTCCGCTGGTACGAGAAGGACACCGGCGAGACCCAGGTCTCCAACCGGCCCACCAGCGCCGCCGAACTCCAGCGCCGCGCCGTCGCGCACACCGGTGACGGCGGACTGCTCACCCTCGACGGCGCCAGCCGCGGCAACCTGTTCAGCGGCGGCGCGGAACAGGTCGCGCTCGTCCTGTCCGTGGCCGCCCGGCGCGGCAAACAGAACCGCTCACGGGCCGGCTACTTCGCCTATTTCTCCGACCCGGCCAACGCCGTCCGCACCGCGCTGTCCTTCCTCGCCGAGGTCGGCCGCGAGATCGGGCAGTCCACCCGGGCCCGCCTGTGCAAGCAGCGGCCGCGGATCGGGCGCGGCGGCCTGTACCCGTTCATCCGCGCGTTCGCGACCGTCGTCGAGCGGGACGTCGTCGTCGCGGCCGTCATCGGCGACATGCTCGCGGGCCGCAGTTCCGTCTACGCCGACCTCGTCGCGTACGACGAGGTGGCGCACCACTCGGGACCGTTCGGCCGCGACGCGCAGAAGGTGCTCGAACGCCTCGACCGTTCGCTCGCGCTGCTCGTCAAGGTCGCCGAGCACGCGCCGCGCCCGTACCGCATCGTCGTCCTCTCCGACCACGGGCAGAGCCCCGGCGAGACCTTCCGCGGCCGCTACGGGCTCACCCTCCAGGACCTCGTGCGCGCGGGCTGCGGGCTGCCCGTGCCACGCAGGGCGCGGCGCACCCGCAGCGGCGCCGAGGCCCGCGCCGCCGTGCGGGCCGCGCTGCACCGCCCCGTCGAGGAGGCCGCGGGCAAGGGAAAGCGCAGCGAACCGATCGTGCTGGCCTCCGGCAACCTCGGCCTCGTCTCCTTCCCTGACGTCCCGCACCGCATGACCCGCGAGGAGATCGACGCCCGCAACCCCGCCCTGCTGCCGACCCTCGCCAACCACCCCGGCATCGGCTTCCTCCTCGTACGCAGCGAGGAGCACGGCGCGGTCGTGCTCGGGGCCCGAGGAGCGGCGGTGCCGCTGGCCGAGCTCGCCGACGGCGAGGGGCCGCTCGCCGACTTCGGTCCCGGCGCCGCCGACGCCGTGCGCCGCACCGACTCCTTCCCGCACACCGCCGACATCATGGTCAACTCCATGTACGACCCGGTGGACGGCGAGGTGCTCGCGTTCGAGGAGCAGATCGGCTCGCACGGCGGGCTCGGCGGCGCCCAGAGCCGGCCGTTCCTGCTCTCGCCCGCGGAGCTGTCCGAGCCGGTGCCACCGGGCGAGGTCCTGGTCGGCGCCGAGCAGGTGCACCAGGTGCTGCGCCGCTGGCTCACCGAGGGGCACGGACCGCAGGTCCCGATGCGGGTCGTGCCGCTGTCCCTGGCCCCACCTGCGACGAAGCCCCTTGAGCGGCCCGTGGAGAATTCCCTCCGGCGGGAGCCCGGCGGTGCATCATTTGCGGCCACGCCCCCCGAGCCGCAGGACAATTCCGCCTGATTTGGAGCGCGGCGGGAGCCCACCGGACCATGGGCCCCGCCATCCGGCGATCCCGCGGTGGCCCAGCACAATCGAGAGGCACTTCCCCCCATGCTCGACACCGGGACTGCCCCCGCTCCCGAGACGGCTCCGGCAGCGGACGACGACCGGAACGCGGAAGGCCGCGACGGCAAGCACGCCCGCAGGTTCGGACTTCCCGTCGCGACGGCCCTCGTCATGGGCAACATCATCGGCGGCGGCATCTTCCTGCTGCCCGCCTCCGTGGCCCCGTACGGCACGATCTCGCTGGTCGCCTTCGGCGTCCTGACGGTCGGCGCCATCGCCCTCGCGCTCGTCTTCGGACGGCTCGCGAAGCGGCATCCGCAGACCGGCGGCCCCTACGTGTACGCCCGTGAGGCCTTCGGCGACTTCGCCGGGTTCCTCGCCGCGTGGAGCTACTGGATCACCTCGTGGGTGTCGAACGCGGCGCTCGCCGTCGCCGCCGTCGGGTACCTCAACGTGCTCCTGCCGATCCACGGCTCGACGTTCTGGACGATCGTCGCGGCGCTCGCCTGCCAGTGGCTGCCCGCGCTCGCCAACCTCGCGGGCACCCGCTACGTCGGCGCCGTCCAACTGGTCTCCACCGTCCTGAAGTTCGCGCCGCTGGTGCTCGTCGCGGTCGGCGGCCTGTTCTTCTTCGACGCCGACAACCTCGGCCCGTTCCAGACGGGCGGGGACTCCCCGGTCGGCGCGATCTCGGCGTCCGCCGCGATCCTGCTCTTCAGCTACCTGGGCGTCGAATCCGCCTCCATGAGCGCGGGCGAGGTCCGCGACCCGGAGCGCAACGTCGGCCGGGCCACGGTCCTCGGCACCGGGCTCGCCGCGCTCGTGTACCTGCTGTGCACGGTCTCCGTCTTCGGCACCGTCGCCCACGACAAGCTCGTGGACTCCACCGCGCCGATGACCGACTCCGTCAACGTGATGTTCGGCGGCACCTGGGGCGGCACGGCGGTCGCGATCGCCGCGGTCGTCTCGATCCTCGGCGCGCTCAACGGCTGGACGCTGCTCTCCGCGCAGGCGCCGTACGCCCCGGCGAAGGACGGCCTGTTCCCCGCCGCGTTCGCCCGCAAGAAGCGCGGCGTCCCGACGTTCGGCGTGCTCGTCGGAGTCGCCCTCGCCTCGCTCCTGACCATCTACAACTACACGGCGGGATCCGAGGGCGTCTTCGAGAGCCTCGTGCTCATCACGACGTTCACGGCGACGGTCCCGTACCTCCTCGCCACGGCCGCGCAGATCTACTTCCTGCTGTCGGGCCAGGGCCACCGGGTGAGCAAGGGCCGCCTCGCGCGCGACATGACCCTCGCGCTCGCCGCGTTCGGCTTCTCGATGTGGCTGGTCGGCGGCGCCGGCTACGCGGCCGTCTACCAGGGCGTCGTCTTCCTCTTCGTGGGCGTCCTCGTCTACGCGTGGATGGCGGCCCGCAAGAAGCGGACCGCCACCCACTGACCCGACCCCCGTCGGTCACCTGGCGATCGGTGCGACCACCCAGCGCTGTGTCTTGAACATGCTGTCCCGCGAGCCGATCTCGATCAGCTTGCGGGCAGCCGGGTACGCCTCGTTGCCCTCGATCTCGTAACCGACCTCAAGAGACCCGGGTACGTCCCTGATCTCCAGCTGCGCCTCGATGTCGGCCGCCGACCGTTCGCCGTCCGCGGCCATCGCGGTGAGGTGGCCGATGCGCCGCTGCTGCGCCTCGTCCAGCGCCTGCCGCGGGTCGCGCGAGCCGGGTGAGGCCAGCGCGTCCTTGCCCTTGCCGGACGGGGGCGCGACCGCGGAGGAGGGCGTGCGCGTGTCGCCGGTGGGCGTGCGCGTCGACAGGGTCGCCTGGACGACCGTGCCGTCGTTGTCGAGCGCGACGCGGAACTCGCCGCGGCCCGGCGTGATCACCGGCACGCCGTCGAAGGCCTGCCGGAACGTGACGTGCGTCTGAAGCGACACCGGCTCACCGATCTGCGAACCGTCCTTCTTGCCGCTGTTCTGCATCAGATCGTGCACGCTGTCCACGACCAGCTCGACGCCCTCCGTCTCCTGGCTGTGTTCCTGCACGAACCGCTGCGCGATCTCGACCGCGCGCTCGGTCGACAACTGCCGCGTGTTGCGGTGGTTGCCCTCGGCGAGCTTCACCCACCGCACCGCATGCGGCGCCGTCGAGATGAACCGGTCGCCCGAGCTCGCGCTGAGCACGCCCTGTCGCTCGACCTGCACCTCTTGCAGCGCCGCCGAAGGGAAGTGCGCGAGGCGGCCGAGACCGGTGAGCTCCTCGCTCGGGTCGCGCGGCGCCAGCTGCACGATCTGCGGGCTCTGCGGCGCCTGCGTCAGCGGGTCGCGCAGGCCCTGGCGCGCGTAGTACCAGCGCCACGCGTACCAGTTGTCCGGAACGTGGTCCCGGTAGAAATTGCGCTCGGAGTTCAGCCGGTTCTGCGCCTCCGCCTGGGTCGAACCGGTGGCGCACACCGACGGCGCCTGACCGTGGTAGATGTCCCAGCTCGCGTTCAGCCACGCGTCGCAGAACGTCTGGCCGGCCCGCCACTTCTCCCAGAACTTCTTGCCGTAGTCCGGGCTGTCGATGCTCGTCGTCTCGAACCCGAAGATCATCCGGGAGCCGAGGTTGGGCCCGGCCCAGGTGCGTACGGGGGAGTGCCCGTCGAGGACGCGCAGCGAGTTGCACGTCGACCAGAACACGTAATTGGCCTTCTCGTTGCCGAACGCCATCCGGTTGGAGATCGCGTCCGAGCGGTTGTCCCACTTGGCGCCGAGCGGCGCGAAGAACACGCCGTTGCCGTCCATGCCGCCGTGCCCCGAGTGGTAGACGGCGACGACGGCGTCCACGCCGTACCGGTCCTGCCAGTTGTCGTACGTCTCCTCGTACGCCCACACCTGTACGCCGCTGTCGGCGAACCAGAAGTTTCGGTCGTAGAACTGCTGGAGGTACGCGAGCCAGCCGGTCGCGTCCTCGTGCGTGTGGGAGAGCGGGTTCTGGTTCACGAACTTCTGGATGCTGAACGCACCCCACCAGCCGAACGTCGAATCCCGGTCGGTCGCGCCCGGCTTTCCGGTCTCCAGTGGTGACGGACCCTGGTCCGCGTAGATCATGCGCATGGTCAGACCCCCTGCGAAGCCCCCTGAGCCCCCCTGGGCGGGAGGCCTCAAAGTGTCACCGCCACGCCCCTTTGCCCAGCACCTTTTCCGGCCACACATGCGGAGAGCCCACCCGGCGTTGCGCCTTCGGGGCGCTGCCCCGCAACCGCGACCACGCCCCCCGTGAACAAGACCCCGCCACCCCGGATGTGGTCGTATGGAACGGCACACGTACACCTACAAACCCGGAAAGGACCCCCCGTGGCAACGACCCGCTCCGCACACACCGTGTGGGAAGGCAACCTGTTCGAGGGCAACGGCACCGTCACCTTCGACTCGTCCGGCATCGGGCAGCAGCCGGTGTCCTGGCCGTCCCGCGCCGAGGAGGCGAACGGCAAGACCAGCCCGGAGGAGCTGATCGCCGCCGCGCACTCCTCGTGCTTCTCCATGGCGCTCTCCAACGGCCTGACCGGCGCGGGCACGCCGCCCACCAAGCTGGTCACCTCCGCGGACGTGACGTTCCAGCCGGGCGAGGGCATCACCGGCATCCACCTCACCGTCGAGGGCACGGTTTCCGGCCTCGACGAGCAGGGCTTCCAGGCCGCCGCTGAGGACGCCAAGAAGAACTGCCCCGTGAGCCAGGCGCTCACCGGCACGACGATCACCCTCACCGCCAAGCTGGGCGGCTAGGGACCAAGCGTCCGTGCTCTTGACGTAGGACCGCTCACGCCCTGTGCTGGATCCGGACGTGAGCGGGCCTACGCAACGGCAAAGGGGACGCGTCATGGGGCGTGCGGTCGGTATCGATCTCGGTACGACGAACTCGGTGGTGGCCGTGCTCGAGGGCGGTGAACCCACCGTCATCGCCAACGCGGAGGGCGCGCGCACCACGCCCTCGATCGTCGCCTTCGCCAGGTCGTCGAGCGCCGAGGTGCTCGTCGGCGAGGTCGCCAAGCGGCAGGCCGTGACGAACGTCGAGCGCACCGCGCGCTCCGTCAAACGGCATATGGGGGACGGCAGTTGGCACTTCCCCGACACCGGGGACATCGACGGCCACCGGTACAGCGCCCAGGAACTCTCGGCCCGCGTGCTGCAGAAACTCAAGCGCGACGCCGAGTCGTACCTCGGCGAGGACGTCACCGACGCCGTCGTCACCGTGCCCGCCTACTTCGACGACGCGCAGCGCCAGGCCACCAAGGAGGCCGGCGAGATCGCGGGCCTGAAGGTGCTGCGCATCGTCAACGAGCCGACGGCCGCCGCCCTCGCGTACGGGCTCGACAAGGGCGACGAGCAGACGGTCCTCGTCTTCGACCTGGGCGGTGGCACCTTCGACGTCTCGCTCCTGGAGATGGGCGAGGGCGTCATCGAGGTCAAGGCCACCAACGGCGACACCCAACTCGGCGGCGACGACTGGGACCAGCGGATCGTCGACCACCTCGCGCGCCAGTTCAAGAACGCCCACGGCATCGACCTCGCCGGCGACAAGATGGCCGTGCAGCGGCTCCGCGAGGGCGCAGAGAAGGCCAAGATCGAGCTCTCCTCGTCCAGCGAGACGAACATCAACCTGCCCTACATCACGGCCTCCGCCGAGGGGCCGCTGCACCTCGACGAGAAACTGACGCGCGCTCAACTCCAGGAACTCACCGGCGACTTGCTCGATCGCTGCAAGAAGCCCTTCCATCAGGCCGTCAAGGACGCGGGCGTCGAGCTGAAGGACATCGACCACGTGATCCTGGTCGGCGGGTCCACACGCATGCCCGCCGTCACCGACCTCGTCAAGGAACTCACCGGGAAGGACCCGCACAAGGGCGTCAACCCGGACGAGGTCGTCGCCGTCGGCGCCACGTACCAGGCCGGTGTGATCCGCGGCGACGTCAAGGACGTGCTGCTGCTCGACGTCACCCCGCTGTCGCTCGGCATCGAGACCAAGGGCGGGGTGATGACCAAGCTCATCGAGCGCAACACCACCATTCCCACCCGCCGTTCGGAGACCTTCACGACCGCCGCCGACAACCAGCCCTCCGTCGGCATCCAGGTCTTCCAGGGCGAGCGGGAGATCGCCGCCTACAACAAGAAGCTGGGCGTCTTCGACCTCACCGGCCTCCCGCCCGCGCCGCGCGGCGTGCCGCAGATCGAGGTCACCTTCGACATCGACGCCAACGGGATCATGCACGTCGGCGCCAAGGACCTCGCCACGGGGCGCGAGCAGAAGATGACGGTGACCGGCGGCTCGGCGCTGCCCAAGGACGAGATCGACCGGATGATGCGGGAGGCCGAGGCGCACGCCGAGGAGGACCGCACGCGCCGCGAGGCGGCCGAGGTCCGCAACGAGGCGGAGCAGCTCGTGTACCAGACGGAGCGCTTCCTGCGCGACAACGAGGAACGGATACCTGCCGGGACCCGGTCCGAAGTGGAGGATTCCGTACGGGAGTTGAAGACGGTACTCGAGTCCAAGGAGTCGTCCACGCAGGAGCTGCGCGAGGGTGCGCGGGGGCTCGCGGAGGTGAGCCAGCGGATGGGGCAGGCGATGTACCAGGCGGCCTCGTCGTCCCAGGAGGACGCGCAGCCGTCGGGGGAGCAGCCCTCCAAGGACAAGGACGCCCACGACGACGTCGTCGACGCCGAGATCGTCGACGACGACAAGCCCTAGACGGACAGGCGCTAGACGGACAGGCGCTAGACGGACAGGGCCCGGTCCGCCCTCACCCGAGGGCCTCCCGGGCCTGCTTCAGGATCTCCACCGTCCGCGCGGCCCCGGCCGCCTGTGCCACCAGGTGGTCGAGGACCTCCAGGTGCATGCCGACCTCGTCCCGCGCGTCCAGGTACAGGGCCCCGGTCACGTACTCGCTGTAGACCATGTCCGGCAGCTCCCTGACCGGGAACCGGAACAGGGTGAACGGGCCGAACGTGCCGGGGTGCGGCCCCGTCGCGAACTCGGCGATCTGGAGCGTCACATTGGGGCGTTGCGATGCCTCGATGAGCCGGTCCAGCTGGCCGCGCAGCACGTGGGGGCCGCCGGGCGGTCGCCGCAGCACCGTCTCGTCCATGACGACCCACAGGTGTGGCGAGTCCTCCCGGTCGAGCAGCGACTGGCGGGCCATGCGCAGATCGATGTGCCGGTCGACCTCCTCGGGCCGGGAGCGGCCCACGGTGCCGGCGTCGAAGACGGCCCGCGCGTACTCCTCGGTCTGCAACAGGCCGGGCACGAAGTGCGGTTCGTAGGCGCGGATCATCGAGGCCGCGCCCTCCAGGCTGACGTACAGGCTGAACCAGTCGGGGAGCACATCGTGGAACCGCTGCCACCAGCCCGGCAGGTTCGCGTCCTCGGCGAGCGCCACGAAGGCCTCGATCTCGCGCTCGGGCACCTCGTACAGCTCCAACAGCATCTGTACGTAAGGGATCTTGAGCGCGACCTCGGCGGTCTCCATCCTGCGGATCGTCGCGCTCGCCACGCGCAGCGGCCGGGCCGCCTCCTCGCGCTTGAGTCCGCGGGCCTCGCGCAGATCACGCAGCCGGCGACCGAGGACGACCTGGCCCACGGTGGGCGCGGGCCGACGTTCACTCACCTTGGTACGTCCCCCCAGGAGCTAGGAGCCGGTGCGCTCCCACCCCCGACGTTCCGGACGTGCGCCGAGGCGCCGCGGGTCGCGGCTGCGGTAAACGACGTACGGGCGGAACAGGTACTGCACCGGCGCGCTGAACATATGCACGAGCCGGGTGAACGGTACCAGTGCGATCAGTAGCATGCCCACTACCGCGTGAATCTGATAGAGCGTGGGCACCCCGTCCATCAGCGCCACATCGGGGCTCAGCGTGAACAGGCTGCGCGACCACGGGGCGATGGTCTGCCGGTAGTCGTAGCCGCTGCCGCCGGAGTGGGTGAGCTTGGCGACCATGCCGAGGACGAGCGCGCCGAGCAGGAACACGTACATGGCCTTGTCGTTGCGCGTCGTGGCGCGCAGCACCGGGGCCTTGGTGCGCCGCCGGTAGACCAGCATCGCGATGCCCGCGAGCGCGAGCACCCCCGCGAAGGTGCCGCCGATCAGCGAGAACATGTGGTACGTGTGCTCGCTGACGCCGACCTTCTCGGTCCACGACTCCGGGATGAACAGGCCGACGATGTGGCCCACGAGCACGAAGAGGATGCCGTAGTGGAACATCGGCGAGGCGATGTTGAGCAGCTTCGACTCGTAGACCTGCGACGAGCGCGTCGTCCAGCCGAACTTGTCGTAGCGGTAGCGCCAGATGGTGCCGGCGATCAGCAGGACGAACGCCACGTAGGGCAGGACGCCGAAGAGCGCTGTGTTCACCGCGCGTGCTCCTTCTCGAGGAGGGGGAGTGCGAAGGGTTCGAGGCCGACGTCCTCCTGGGGCGGGCCCGAGCGGGCGAGCGCCTGCGCCTCGGCCCGGTCCTTGGGGGAGGGCCCCGGCAGCGCCGCGCACACGGCGTTGAGGACGGTCGCGTACGGGGTGCCGTGATCGGTCAGGGCGAACCGCAGCAGCTCAAGGCCCGCACGGTTCTCCTCCAGCAGGAACGTGCCCTCCTGCGCGGAGAATTCGAGGACGGCGGGCAGGAAGTCCGGGAGTTCCTCGCCGGTGAACTCCATGCCGTGCTCCCGGTAGACCTCCTTCATCCGCACCAGGGACATGCCGCGCCGCCGGGTGTCACCGTCGCGCCACCACGTCAGATACAGGCTGTGCCGGTTCTTGAAGTCGAAGACCTGGACGTAGTGGGCCGCCAGGTCCTGCATCGGCGTGGCCTCGGCGTGCTCGACGAAGGGCGCGAGCGGCGGGGCGGCCGCGCGGATCAGCGGCAGCCGCTCGTAGAACTCCTCGTCGGGGTACGTGAGACACAGCGCGGACGCCTGGAGGAGCAGGGAGGTCCGGTCGGTCATCAGTTCTCCTCCTGGTCGGCGGTCTGGCGGTCCTTGCTGAGCTGGAAGTTCTCCACGGAGACGACGGGCAGCAGCTTGCGGCCGTCGGCGACGGTCGACCCGGAGTCGCCGCCGAACGGGCCCTCGCCGCCCATGCCGGGCCCGCCCTCGTGGTCGAGCGAGCAGGTGTCCGACGGCAGCGCGGACTCCTCCAGGCGCTCCGCGTCACCGACCGCCGCGGTCGGGATCACGTACCGGTCCTCGTACTTGGCGATGGCGAGCAGCTTGTACATGTCCTCGATCTCGTCCGGCGACATGCCGATCGACTCGGCGATCGAACTGTCCGGCAGATCACCGAGGTTGATGGCCCGCATGTGCGAGCGCATCGCGGCCAGCTTCTCCAGGGACGCGCGGACCGGGCCGACATCGCCCGCCGTGAAGATCTCCGCCAGGTACTCGAGCGGGATCCGCAGCGTGTCGATCGCGCCGAACAGGTTGGAGTGGTCCTCGCCGTCGTGCCCGGTCTCGGTGAGCGCGTCGACGACGGGGGAGAGCGGCGGGATGTACCAGACCATCGGCATCGTCCGGTACTCCGGGTGCAGCGGCAGCGCCACCTTGTACTTGCTGATGAGCGCGTGCACGGGCGAGCGCCGCGCCGCCTCCATCCAGTCGTACGGGATGCCCGCCTCCTCGGCGGCCCGCTGCACCGCGGGGTCCTCCGGGTCGAGGAAGATGCCCAACTGCTCTTCGTACAGGTCGTGTTCATTGGGCGAGGAGGCGGCCTCCGTCACCTTGTCTGCGTCGTAGAGGATCACGCCGAGGTAGCGCAGGCGTCCCACGCAGGTCTCGGAGCAGACCGTCGGCAGGCCCACCTCCAGGCGCGGGTAGCACAGCGTGCACTTCTCGGCCTTGCCGGTGCGGTGGTTGAAGTACACCTTCTTGTACGGGCAGCCGGTGACACACATCCGCCAGCCGCGGCACGAGTCCTGGTCGACGAGGACGATGCCGTCCTCGACGCGCTTGTACATCGCGCCCGAGGGGCAGGACGAGACGCACGACGGGTTGATGCAGTGCTCGCAGATCCGCGGCAGATAGAACATGAAGGTCTGCTCGAACTGGAACTTGACCTTCTCCGCGGCCTGTTCGCGGGTCTTCTCCACCATCGGGTCGAGGTCGCCGTACTCGGAGGACCCGCCCAGGTTGTCGTCCCAGTTCGAGGACCACTCGATCTTCATCGGCTTGCCGCTGATGAGCGAGCGGGGCTCCGCGACCGGGTAGTCGTCGCCGAGCGGGGCGTCGGTGAGGTTCTTGTAGTCGTACGTCCAGGGCTCGTAGTAGTCCTTGATCTCCGGCAGCTTCGGGTTGGAGAAGATGCCGAGGAGCTTCTTGAACCGGCCGCCGGCCTTCAGCTTCAGGGCGCCCTTCTTGTTCAGCTCCCAGCCGCCGCGCCACTTCTCCTGGTCCTCGTAACGGCGCGGATAGCCCTGCCCCGGGCGGGTCTCGACGTTGTTGAACCAGACGTACTCCATGCCGTTGCGGTTGGTCCACGCCTGCTTGCAGGTGACCGAGCAGGTGTGGCAGCCGATGCACTTGTCGAGGTTCATGACCATCGCGACCTGAGCCATGATGCGCATCAGTACTGGACCTCCTGGGAGCGGCGGCGGATGACCGTGACCTCGTCGCGCTGGTTGCCCGTCGGGCCGAGGTAGTTGAACGCCCAGCTCAACTGGGCGTAGCCGCCGATGAGATGGGACGGCTTGAGGATCAGCCGGGTGAGCGAGTTGTGGATGCCTCCGCGCTTGCCGGTCGCCTCCGCCTTCGGCACGTTGACGGTGCGTTCCTGCGCGTGGTGCATGAAGACCGTGCCGGCCGGCATCCGGTGGGAGACGATCGCGCGGGCGACGACGACGCCGTTGCGGTTCACCGCCTCGATCCAGTCGTTGTCCTTGACGCCGATCGAATCGGCGTCCTGCGGGGACATCCAGATGGACTGGCCGCCACGGGACAGCGCCAGCATGAACAGGTTGTCCTGGTACTCGGAGTGGATGGACCACTTGTTGTGCGGGGTGAGGTAACGGACCGTCACCTCCTTCTCCCCGTCAGGACCGAGCCGTGGCTCGCCGAACAGCCGGTTCATGTCGAGCGGCGGCCGGTAGATCGGCATCGCCTCGCCCAGCTCGTGCATCCAGTCGTGGTCGATGAAGAAGTGCTGGCGGCCCGTCAGGGTGTGCCACGGCTTGAGGTGCTCGGTGTTGAGCGTGAACGCCGTGTAGCGGCGCCCGCCCGACTCGCTGCCCGACCACTCCGGCGAGGTGATCACCGGGACGGGCGCGGCCTGCGTGTCCGCGTACGTGACGCGCTTGCCCTCGTGCTCGGCGGACAGGTGCGCCATCTCTTGGCCCGTACGGGCCTCAAGGGTGTGGAAGCCCTGAGTGGCGAGGCGGCCGTTGGTGGTGCCGGACAGGGCGAGGATGGTGTTCGCCGCCTTGACCGCCGTGTCGAGCGAGGGGCGGCCGTCGGCGGGTCCGCCGCGCACCGTGCCGTTGCGCTCGCGCAGCTCCGTGACCTCCTGGTCGGGCTTGAGCACGATGCCCTTCGCGGGCAGGCCCAGCTGCTCCACCAGCGGGCCGAGCGCCGTGAACTTGGCGCCGATCGCCGTGTAGTCGCGCTCGACCACCGTGAGGTTCGGCAGCGTCTTGCCGGGCACCGGTTCGCACTCGCCCTTGCGCCAGTCCAGGACGACGCCGCCGGGCTGCGCGATCTCACCGGGGGTGTCGTGCTGGAGCGGCGTCGCCACCAGGTCCTTGCGCACCCCCAGGTGCCGGGCCGACAGCTCGCTGAGCTTGTGGGCGAGCGCCTTGAACGTGTCGAAGTCGCTGCGCGCCTGCCACGGCGGGTCCACGGCAGGGGTGAAGGAGTGCACGAAGGGGTGCATGTCCGTCGAGGCGATGTCGTGCTTCTCGTACCAGGTCGCGGCGGGCAGCACGACGTCCGAGAGCAGGGTGGAGGACGTCTGCCGGAAGTCGAGGGACGTGAGCAGGTCGATCTTGCCTTCGGGGGCCTCGTCGTGCCAGGTCACCGTCGTGGGGCGCTCCTCGAGGGAGGCCTCCTCGGCCCGCAGCGAGGAGTGCGTGCCGAGCAGGTGCTTGGTGAAGTACTCGGCGCCCTTCGCGGACGAGCCCAGCAGGTTCGCCCGCCACAGGGTCATCACGCGCGGCCAGTTCTCCGGCGCGTCCGGGTCCTCGCACGCGAACTTCAGCGAGCCCGCCCTGAGTTCGGCGACGGTGTCCTCCACGGACTGCTCACCGAGCGCGAGCGAGCTGCGGTCGAACGTCGGATACGAGGGCATCCAGCCCGAACGCGCCGACAGGGACAGCACATCGGCGCCCGTCATGCCCTCGAAGGCGCCCTTGCCGAGCGGGGACGCGAGGACGTCGGCGCTGAACCTGTCGTAGCGCCACTGGTCGGTGTTGAGGAAGAAGAACCCAGTACCGATCATCTGGCGCGGCGGCCGCGACCAGTCGTTGGCGGAGGCGAGCGAGGCCCAGCCGGTGACCGGGCGGCACTTCTCCTGACCCACGTAGTGCGCCCAGCCGCCGCCGTTCCTGCCCTGGCAGCCGGTGAGTTGGAGCAGCGACAGAAAGCCCCGGTAGGTGGTCTCGGAGTGGAACCAGTGGTTCGTGCCGGCGCCCATCAGGATCATGCAGCGCCCGCGCGACTTCTCGGCGGTCTGCGCGAACTCCCGCGCGATCTTTACGCACTTGGCGGCCGGTACGGAGGTGTGGATCTCCTGCCAGGCCGGGGTGCCGGGCGTCTCCGTGTCGTCGTACGAGGTGGGCCACTGGCCGGGCAGGCCCTCGCGCCCGACGCCGTACTGCGCGAGCAGCAGGTCGAACACGGTCGTCACGAGCGGGCCTTGCTGCCCGCCGAGCCGGGTCGCCGGCACGCCGCGCCGCACGACCTCGCCGCGGCCCTGCCCGTGCGTGCCGCCGTCGGTGTCGAAGCGGGGAAGCAGCACCTCGACGCCGCCCGCCACGTCCGATCCGTGCAGGCTCAACGTCGGCTGGATATTGCCCAGTTCGAGGTTCCACTTGCCCTTGCCTGACTCGGTCCAGCGAAAGCCCAGCGACCCGTTCGGAACGACCGGCTGGCCCGTCGCCTCGTCGAGCACCGCGGTCTTCCACTCGGCGCCCTCGCCGCCCTGACCGAGATCGGTGGCGCGCAGGAACTTCGACGGTACGTACGCGCCGTCCCGCTCCTCAAGGGTCACCAGGAACGGCAGGTCGGTGAACTTCTTGACGTAGTCCGTGAAGAACGGCGTCTGCCGGTCGACGAAGAACTCCTTGAGGATCACATGCCCCATGGCGAGTGCGAGGGCGCCGTCGGTCCCCGGGTGCGGGTGCAGCCACTCGTCGGCGAACTTCGCGTTGTCCGCGTAGTCGGGCGCGACGACCACGACCTTCTGGCCGCGGTAGCGCGCCTCGGCCATCCAGTGCGCGTCGGGCGTCCGCGTCACCGGCACATTGGAGCCCCACATCATCAGATACGCGGCGTCCCACCAGTCACCCGACTCGGGCACGTCGGTCTGGTCGCCGAACACCTGCGGCGAGGCCACCGGCAGGTCCGCGTACCAGTCGTAGAACGACAGCATCGGGGCGCCGATCAGCGAGTGGAACCGGGCCCCGGCGGCGTGCGACACCATCGACATGGCGGGAATGGGGGAGAAGCCGGCGATACGGTCCGGGCCGTACGTCTTGATGGTGTGCACATGCGCCGCGGCGATGATCTCCACCGCCTCGTCCCAGGTGGCCCGCACCAGACCGCCCTTGCCGCGGGCCTGCTGGTACCTCCGGCGGCGCTCGGGGTCGGCCTGGATGTCGGCCCACGCGAGCACCGGGTCGTGCAGCCGCGCCTTCGCCTCCCGGTACATCTCCACGAGCACGCCGCGGATGTACGGGTAGCGCACACGGGTCGGCGAGTACGTGTACCAGGAGAACGCGGCGCCGCGCGGGCAGCCGCGTGGCTCGTACTCCGGCCGGTCGGGACCCACGCTCGGATAGTCCGTCTGCTGGGTCTCCCACGTGATGATGCCGTCCTTGACGTACACCTTCCACCGGCACGAGCCGGTGCAGTTCACGCCGTGCGTGGAGTTCACGACCTTGTCGTGGCTCCAGCGGTCCCGATAGAAGACGTCCCCGTCCCGGCCGCCCTTGATCTGCACGCTGTGCAGGTCAGGCGCCGCCGTCCCCCGCCGGAAGAACCGCCCCGCGCGCAGCAGCGCGGCGTCCGGCTCGGTCGGGGTGCGCGTCGTGTCCGTCACCGTTAGCTCCCTCGATATCCCGTTCTGGGCACGCTAATGGCGTTGCATCCAAGGCACATCTCGGCCAAGGCCGTACGAGGAGGGGGCGGGGGGCCTTGCGTACGGCTTCGGCCATTACCGTTCCTAGAGACTGAGCGGGGGTGAGTCCTGGCGCTGTGGCCAGGGCTCGTGGTCGCGCTCTGCCGAACACCCCGAACGGTCTTGGGTGTTCTGGTCCACCGCGTTCGCCCCGTGTCCGGGTGGCCCGCATCCCGTGCGGGATCCCGGGATGGGAGGGCGGTGTCCCTCACGCCCCGGGGTCTCCGGTGCGGCCTGGACGGTCCGATGCCCCGCACGATCACTCTGGTCGTGCGGGGGCGGTGCCGTCCGTCGCCGGATCGGATGCCCCAGGGCGCGTCTGCCGATGGCGACGGCCGCGGCCTCGTGACGCGTCGCCTTCCGTTTCTGGTTGGTGAGGGGTTTCTGCCAGTGCTGGGCGCCCCACTTGGAGGTGTAGGCGGGATCGACCGCGACCAGTGCGATGCCGAGGGTGGTGGCCATGGAGACGAGGCGAGCCCGCAGCCGGCCGGTGGGCATCCCGGAAATCAGCTGCCGGAAGCGTTTCTTGCGGCCGTGTTTCTCCCGGCTCCTGGAGTCGGTGAAGTCCAGGTCCTCGACCGCGACGGCGAGGTGATGCCGCTTGGCCCAGTGCAGCAGCCGGATCAGGGCGTGGCGGACCTGTGCGTCGCGGTGGGCGGCGGGTCCGGTCAGGTCGTAGCCGAAGCGGCGCGGGGCGCCGAGGGGGTTGCCGTGCGCATCGAGGCGCCAGGCGGCCAGGTGATCGGCGTTCATGTCCACGCCGACCAGCCCGTGCGCGCGCACCGCCGCCAGCGGCAGCACGACGGGGGCGGGGGTGGTCCACGACGCGGTCAGATACCAGCGTCCGCGTGCCGTGTCCTCGTGGATGCGGTAGGCGACCGCCCGATGCGCCTCCACCCGGTCGCGCCACTGCTCGCCGCGGTGAGCGAAGGCGACCCGGGCGCCGAGCACATAGCGGCCATGCGGGGCGTTCGCCAGGTGGGCGAGCGGGGCCGGGAGTTTCACCGACACCTCGCCGTCCGGGGCGACGCGGATGGTCTCGTTGCCGAACTTCTTGCCCGACTCGCCGTCCGCCTGCAGGAACCGGCGCCCGGCCCGCCACCGCTGCCGCCACGCCGCCTCGTCCAGGCTGGCCGCCGCCAGGTGGTGGCGGGTGTTCAGCAGCCTTCTGCCGCCGCGCACCACGGCCACTTGACCGCTCTGCCAGGCCGCACGCACCTGCTCCAGACGGGCCTTGAGGATCTCCAGGCGGCGGGACTTGGCGTGCCACTCGCGGCGCGAGCGATATCCGCCCGGCTTGCCCTGCGCGCCTCGGGCCCCCAGCGGCAGCGCGAGCCGGTACGCCAGCACCGCGATCCCCGCCTCCAGCGAACGCACCAGCGCGAGCTGCCCGCGCCGCGCCAATCCCCACTGATCATGCGAGGCCTTGGTGATGGCGCCCGCCCACCGCGACGACGACGCCGCCGTGACCGCCCGCTTCCGCGCCGCCCACCCGGCCGCGTCATGCCCGGGCCCGGCCGCGCACCGCGCCCTCAGGTCCCGCCCGGCCAGCGCCCCGAGATGGTCCCCGACCCGGCGCAGCACCTCCACGTCCCGCTCGCTCAGCCGCTTGAGCCGGTCCCGGACCGCCACCCCCGCCGCGGGCGGGACTACGAACGACGCCGCCAACTCCCGCACCCCACCCACCTCCTGACCGCCGAGCCCGGGACCATCCCGGCCACCCCGCTCAACGACCACGAACCCACCAGGTCACCCATTCGGCCCACAAACCTTCGTTCCCCTCCCCTCCCCTCCCCTCCCCTCCCGACCGAGCACACCCACACACTCACTCCCGCACACTCCTGCGCACCGGACCGCTCACAGGATCGAGCAGTTGGAACCCCGGACGTCATCGACCCGCCACCCGGGCACGGGCAGGGTGGCGTCACCGAACAGAAGACGAAGGGGGATCCCCATCTCGCCTCCGACCTGTTCTCGCGTGCCGCGGCAGTGAAGAGGAGACCGTAGCCGGATCCGGTGGCACGCTGGAGGCATGCCTACTGAACCGCTCTCCCAGAAGGACATCGAGGACCGCCTCGCCGAACTGCCGGGCTGGTCCGTGGAGGACGACGCGCTCACGCGCACGTACCGCCTGGGCTCGCACTTCGCGGCGGCGGCGCTGGTGATGCACATCGCCCAGACCCAGGAGGACCTGAACCACCACTCGAACCTGACGCTCGGCTACAACACGGTGACCCTCGCCGTGAACACCCACGACGCGGGCGGCGCCCTGACGGCGAAGGACTTCACGCTGGCGGAACGGGTGGAGAAGCTGGCGGCGGCGCACACCACGTAAGCCCCGCCCTGGGACGAGAGGCAGCCGAGCCCCGGTTTCGGGAAGGGGCTGGTGGGGGATTTCCGTCCCGCACACGCCCGGCTGGGCTAAGGTCCCCGCGTGCTCGACTACGACGAGGAAGCGAACCGGTACGACGCGACCCGCGGCGGAGAGCCGCGCGCTCAAGCTGCCGCCGACGCCGTGCTCGGCCTCGTCCCGGAGAACGCCCACACCCTCCTCGACCTCGCCTGCGGCACAGGCCTCGTCACCCGCCGCATGACCCGCCCCGGCCTGCACCCCATCGGCGTCGACCGCGCGAGCGGCATGCTGCGGGCCGCCGCACCCCGACTGTCCGGCGCGGCGCTCCAGGCGGACGCCCGCCAACTGCCCTTCGTGGACAGCACGTTCGACGCGGTGACCGCCGTCTGGCTGCTGCACCTCCTGGACGACGCGGCGCCGGTCATCGCCGAGGCGGCCCGCGTACTCCGCCCCGGCGGGGTGTTCGTGACGACGGTCGACAAGGCGGCGGCGCACCTCGTGGACAGCGACATCTGCGCACTCGTCGGACCCCACGGCCGCCGCCCACCCACCGACGCCACCGAGCGCATCACGACGATCGCCGCCGAGCACGGACTGCGCCCGCAGGGTTCCGCCACCTTCGTCGGACACGGCCAGGGCCGCGTGCCCGCGCGGCTCGCACGGGAGGTGCGGGCCGGGCGGATCTACGCGCGCGGGGGTGAGGAGCTGGCGGCGCGGCTGGAGGGTCTGCCGGATCAGGCTGCGCCGCGGCCCGATCCGACGTACACACTGCTGGCGTTCGCTGTGTGACGGGGGCGTGCTCAGGCCAGATGCAGGTCCACCGAGGCGGGCAGGGCGTCGACGCCCCGGACCCGGTCGCGGCTGATGTCGATCATGAGCGTGCGCAGTCCGCGCAGCCCGGCCAGCGGGGAGAGGTCGATGTCGCCCTCCGCGTGCATGTCGCCGCTGAACTCGCAGTGGGTCAGCCCGGGGAAGAGGTCCGGCAGCCGGTGGGCCGCCGCCTGCACGACGCGGTCGCCGTCGCCGCCGACGAGTGTCACATGCGTGATGCCCGGCAGTCCTTCGCCGGCCGGCGCCGTCTCGAGCGACACAGCGGTCGTCGTGAGTTCGGTGAGGTGGGGCAGCTGGCGCAGCTCCGCCCAGTCCGCCGCCGACGCCGGACCGGAGGCGGCGTTCAGGGCCAGCGTCATCAAGTGGGGCAGGTCGGCCAGTCCCTGGAGCCCGTGGGCGGGAGCCACCTCTCCCGCGATGCGCAGACTCTTCAGCGGGCCCCCGGAGGGCAGCTGCCGGGGCGACCAGTTGAGGGTGGCGGGTCCGGAAACGGCGAGGACCTCAAGGGCCGTCAACCGGCCCAGGGGATCCAGGTCCAGCTCGGGTGCCGTCGTGTGCAGGTCCAGGAGGGCCAGGGGGAGGCCGTCCAAGGCGGAAATGTCCGTGAGCTGTGGACAGTTGGCGACAATCAGCGACTGGAGCCCTGGTTGCCCCGCGAGGAAGCGCAGATCCGTCACGTCCTCGTGGGACAGGTCGAGCAGTGTGAACGTGTGCTCCTCCGCGTACGCGATCAGGGCTTCGAGGGACACCCCGGTCCTGACGTCCAGGTACGTCGGTCGCATCCCGAGCCGCCGCACCTCGTCGAGCTGGGCATTGGAGCGCACCGTGTACGCAAGGCCCGTCGGATCGAGGCGCGCGATGACCTCCTCCGCGTACTGGGCCGTGTCGTAGCGCGACCACGCCCACATCAGCTGCGACCGCACCGCCAGAAACGAGTGCTCGACGAACCGGGAGAGAAAGGCGATCGCGGCGTCCGAGTCGATTCGGGAGGCCGTGATCACCACGTGGAAGGCGTCCACCGGATCCTGGAGCTCCTCCGGGCCCGGCAGCAGTCGCAGGACCAGGGGCCCGACCTGGGCGAGCGCCTGGGCCTCCGGCACGCTTCCCGGTGGAATCAGAGTGGCGGTGCGCTGCTCCACGGCCTCGCGCACTCCGGGGTCGAGTGACGTCGCGTGCTCCAGGCAGGCCGCCGCCAGCAGATAGACGCGGGCCCGTTCGCGCCCCTCCGCGGCCTGGTCACCGGCCTCCAGGAGGCTGTTGAAGATGGTGACCCGCTCGCGGGCGCGGGCCAGCGCGACCGCCATGCGGATCACGTCCTCCCACTGGTCGTGCCCCGCGTTCGCGCTCAGCAGCCCGAAGTCACCCTCCTCCAGCGCCGCCCGGGCGCCGAGGAAGTCCTGGAACGTGCGATGGACGAAGTCGACGGCATCGGGGCCGGGTTCGCGCAACAGCCCACTGCGCTCCAGGAAGTGGTCGAAGACGGCCGCCGCGTCCCCGAGAGCGGCGATCTCGGGCACGGAGGGCAGTTCCCTGTCGATGATGCGCACGGCGCGCTGGCGGTCCATCTCGGTGCGGCCGTTCTTGATCAGCCAGTAGGCCAGCCGCTGCAACACGTCGAGCTGCGGGTCCTCGGCGAGTTCGGGCCCCGCCATGTCACGCTCCCGGTCCCGGCGGTTGAGGAGCATCGACAGGGCGGCCTCGTACAGGTCTTTGCGGCCGTGCGGGAGATAACCACGACGGTCCCGGTGCAGGGCGCAGATCAGGCCGCACATCAGGGGATTGGTGGCCAGGCGGCCCAGGTCGGGCTCCGTACGGACGGCGCGGAGCAGTTGGGCCTCGTAACGGTCGAGGTCCCCGTCGCCGTCGTCACCGCATCGTGCCGCGGCGTGCCAGCGCCGGATGAAGGTGGCGATGGCGGTGGGGTCCATGGCGGAGAGCGCCAGCTCGCCGAAGCCTTCGTCAGCGAGCCAGTCGTGGTCCACCGCGGAGGGGCGGGAGGTGACCAGCCACCGGTTGTCGCCGTCGTACGTCTCGATGAGCGTGCGCAACCAGGCCCTGGCCCGTTCGCGTTCGCTCTCCGGTATCTCGTCGATGCCGTCGACGAGAATCAGGCCGCGCCCGTCCCTCAGCACCCGGTTCTCCCAGCCAGTGGGCTGGGTGCCGTCCAGCGGGCAGCCGATGGCGGCGAGGAAGTCCTTCGGCAGGGGCAGCTTCCTGCCGTCGCGGGTGAGGGTGCGCAGGGGCAGTACGAACGGCACCCGGCCGTCGAGGTACTCCATGCCCTCGGCGAGGTCCTGCCGTGCGGCGGTGACCGCCAGCCACTGGACGAGCGTGGTCTTCCCGGAGCCCGCCTCGCCGCGGAGGAGGACGCGGGGGGCGTTGGCGAGGGCGCGGTCGGCGGGGCGGGAAGTGTGCCGACGAAGCCGGCGCCAGACCTCACCGTTTACGCCCCGTACGGCGTCGGCTGCCTCCCAAGCGGCCGTCTGGAGCCGCACGTCCCCCCAATCCCGTTGGGATTCCAGGAAACGCTGGACCTCGTCGGCATCCGGAAGCTGAGAGAATGCCTCGGCGAACGTCTTCTCGAATTCCCTGACCACGGTCGGCAGTAGCGGCGGCCCCGTTGTCTCAAGGCTCAAATACGCCACGTCCAACGCCCAGCGTCGCGGCGAGTCGCTGAGGTCGATGCCGAAGATCGTGAGCTTGCCGTGCCACTTGGCCACGTATTTCAGATACGCCTGCTCGAAGGCGACGTCCCCGCCGCCCGGGGGAGGGACGCGCCGGATCAACTCATCGACCTTGGCAATGAGTTCACCCATCGACCGCGTCTGCTCCACGAGCGCGTGGGCGACGAACGTGGACCGCTGGGTGAAGAAGTGCAGGATGTGCAGGCACGCGGCGTCCAGCAGCGACTCGTACAGCCGCGTGCCGTCGGCCGACAGATGACGCTCGGGGTTGTCGGCCGCGCGGCGCAGTTCGTGGGCGAACCGCTGATGGCCCAGCCGCACGGCGTCGAGATCGGTGATGTCCAGCCGGCCCAGGGCATACAGGGTGCTGCCGAGCGCGTCGGAGACGGCGCTCTCCTCGTCGGCTCCCACCGGCCGTTCGCCGACCCGCACCGCCTGTCGGACGAGTCTGGCGGCGAGCCGCCGCACGTCCCGCTCGCCGAGTACGCGCTTCTCACCGCGGAACGACACGTAGCCGGAGATCCGGATCGGCTTGTCGACCAGACCGGCCCCCGGGCCCTCGCTGACGAACAGCTTCTTCACGACCGGGCCGATGGCGGCCGAGGCCAGGCGGGCCCCGATGGTCGTGGGTTCCATATGAGCCCCCAGGAAGGTCGAACACCGACTGCCCCGGGATCATACGGCGCACCGGGTGAACCCCATCGTCCAGTTCGGCAGCCACGTCCGCCCTTCGTCGACGGAGAACGCCTCCCGGCTGCCCATCGAGTCCATCGGCCACGCACACGACGAGTTCCTGCGCCTCGGCGCGGACATCGAGGTGCTGGAACCGGCCGAGCTGCGTGAGCGGATCTCGGCGACGGCGCGGGCACTCGCGCGCACGTACGCGGATACGGAGACCGGCAACCCATCGGCGCACGGTGGCAACTGAGGGGGCGTAGGAATCCGCCGACCCACACCCCCCAGGAGCGCCGATGTCCCGCCCCCGCCCCCACCGCAGACGCCGCCGTCTGTTCCTCGCCGCCGCCACGGCCGCCGCGTTGGCCGTCACCGGGCTGACGCTGCTGCCCGGTGACGACGCGTCCGCCGCCACCGCCCGGCAGGCCGAGAAGCTGGACCGTGGCCTGGTCAGTGTGCACACCGACGCCGGGAACCTGGTCAGCTGGAGGTGGCTCGGAACCGACCCGGACAACGTGGCGTTCAACGTCTACCGGGCCGGCACGAAGGTCAACTCGACGCCGGTCACCGGCTCCACGAACTTCTTCCACGACGGCGCGCCCAGCTCCGCCGACTACACGGTGCGGGCCGTCGTGAACGGCACGGAACAGGCCGATTCGCCGCACGCGATCCAGTTCCGCAGCGGATACAAGGACGTACCGATCACCCCGCCGTCCGGTGGCACCACGCCCGACGGCGTCGCCTACTCCTACGAGGCGAACGACGCCTCCGTCGGCGACCTCGACGGCGACGGCGTCCTCGAATTCGTCCTCAAGTGGCAGCCCACCAACGCCAAGGACAACTCGCAGTCCGGTTACACGGGCAACACGATCGTCGACGCGGTGAAGCTCGACGGCACCCGGATGTGGCGCGTCGACCTCGGCAGGAACATCCGCTCGGGCGCCCACTACACCCAGTTCCAGGTGTACGACTACGATGGCGACGGCAAGGCCGAGGTCGCCATGAAGACGTCCGACGGGACGAAGGACGGCAAGGGCACGGTCATCGGCAGT
Source organism: Streptomyces endophyticus (assembly GCF_035798155.1). NCBI lineage: Bacteria > Bacillati > Actinomycetota > Actinomycetes > Kitasatosporales > Streptomycetaceae > Streptomyces > Streptomyces endophyticus. The sequence continues at coordinate 26,616 of NZ_JAOZYC010000152.1, forward strand.
TCGTCCGCCGATCACCGCAATTCGAGCGGCTACGTGCTGTCCGGGCCCGAATACCTCACCATGTTCAACGGCCAGAGCGGCGCCGCCATGGGCAGCGTCGACTACGTCCCCGCGCGCGGCACGGTGTCGTCCTGGGGTGACTCGTACGGCAACAGGGTGGACCGCTTCCTCGCGGGCACCGCCTACCTCGACGGCGCCCGGCCCTCGCTCATCATGGCGCGCGGCTACTACACGCGGAGCGTGATCGCGGCCTGGGACTGGCGGGACGGAAAGTTCACGCGCCGCTGGACCTTCGACACCAATTCCTCCACCAACTCCGGTAAGGGGTACGACGGTCAGGGGAACCACCAGCTGTCCGTCGCGGACGTCGACGGCGACGGCAAGGACGAGATCGTCTACGGCGCGATGGCGGTCGACGACAACGGGTCGGGCCTGTGGACGACGAAGAACGGCCACGGCGACGCCATGCACGTGGGCGACCTCGACCCCTCGCGGCCAGGACTTGAGGAGTTCAAGGTCGACGAGGACAGCTCCAAGCCGTCCTCCTGGATGGCCGACGCCAAGACCGGTGGTGTCATCTGGAAGACGGGCACCAACGGTGACAACGGCCGTGGTGTCTCGGGTGACATCTGGTCCGGCAGTGCGGGCGCCGAGTCCTGGTCATCGGCCGAGTCGGGCGTCCGTGACCCGAAGGGCACGGTCGTGAACTCCCACAAGCCGCCCTCCACCAACTTCCTGTCCTGGTGGGACGGTGACACCACCCGCGAACTCCTCGACGGCACACACATCGACAAGTACGGCACGTCCGCCGACACCCGCCTCCTGACCGGCGCCGGCGTCCACTCCAACAACGGCACGAAGGCCACGCCGGCCCTCTCCGGTGACATCCTCGGCGACTGGCGCGAGGAGGCCGTCTGGCCGACGACCGACAACACGGCCCTGCGCGTCTACTCGACCCCGGTCCAGACCTCGACCCGCATCACGACACTCCTCCACGACACCCAGTACCGCACGGCCCTGGCCTGGCAGAACACGGCCTACAACCAGCCGCCGCACCCGAGCTTCTTCATCGGCGACAAGATGCCGACGGCACCGCGCCCGACGCTCACGACACCGTGACCCCCACCGGGTGGCTCAGTGGCGCAGCAGCCACACCACCCGGTCCCACGCCAGCAGGTGGTACACGACGAGCACACCGGTGAGGACGAGCGCCGGCACCTGCGATCCGGCCGCGTACAGGGCGGCCGCGCCACCGAAGAACACGGCCAGCTCCAGCAGGAGGCGCAGCGGCCCGGGGGTCACCACGACGGCGTCCCCGGACCGCGACGCGTCGTCCGGCGTCGCGAACACACCCCACAGCAGGGCCACGAGGAGGGGGACCGCGATCACGAGGACGTACCGCAGCGCCCCCGACGTCAGCCCCCACGCCCAGATCCCGAAGCACACCAGCGCCAGCAGTTCCAGTACGAACCGCACCGCGAGCGTCGACGCGTGAAAACCGTAGCCGTGCAGGCGGACACCATCGGCTTCGGCAAGGCGGCGCCCGACGCGAGCCAGAGGTGTCAACAGGCCCGCCGCCAGGGCGAGTACGGCTACCGGGGGCAGCCGGGTGCGCGGTCTTCGCATGGGGGTTCCTCCTGGTGCGGCTCGACAAGCTGTGAACCAGTGGGAGCGCTCCCAAGGATGCGGATGGGGCAATTGGCGGTCAAGAGGCTTGAGGAGTCGAATAAATTCGACAGCGAAAGTTCGGAACTCGTCTGTTGCTTGACGGCAGTTCCTTCTCTAAAGTCGCCCAGCAACCAGTGGGAGCGAATCCATCAGTCGACGCGCCGGCCGTGGCCGTACGCGTCCGAGCTGCAAGGACTCGCTCATGCGACACCCCCCGCACAGTGCGTTACTCATGGCGTGTGCCGTCTCGGCGGCCACGCTGATCCCGTTGGCCGGCGCCGCACCCGCGGTCGCCGCCGCCCCCGCCTGTACGGTCGAGTACTCGGTCACCGGGCAGTGGAGCGACGGCTTCCAGGGCGCCGTCAAGGTCACCAACAACGGTGCGGCGAAGGGCAGTTGGAGCCTGTCCTTCGACTTCGCCGACGGACAGAAGGTCACCCAGGGCTGGGGCGCCAAGTGGGCCCAGTCCGGTTCCACCGTGACCGCGGCCAACGAGACCTGGAATGGCGCCCTGGACTCCGGCGCCAGTGTGTCGGCCGGGTTCGTCGGGTCGCGGTCCGGCGCCAATACCGTGCCGACCGCCTTCAAGTTGAACGGCGCCACCTGCAACACCGACGTCACCGACCCGACGGACCCGACCGACCCGACCGACCCGACCGGCCCGACCGGCCCCGGTGACGGCGCTGTCCCCGCTCTGAAGGTCTCCGGCAACAAGCTCGTCGACGCGAGTGGTGCCACCCGCCGGATCCTTGGTGTGAACCGCTCCGGCGCCGAGTTCATGTGCGTACAGGGCCATGGAATCTTCGACGGCCCCGTCGACGACGCGGCGATCAAGGCGATCGCCGACTGGAAGTCCAACGCCGTCCGCATCCCGCTCAACGAGGAGTGCTGGCTCGGCCTCGACAACATCAAACCGGAGTACGGAGGCGCCAACTACCAGTCCGCCATCAAGCAGTTGGTCGACCGGGTCAAGGCGAACGGCATGACGCCGATCCTGGAGATGCACTGGTCGTACGGCCAGTACACCGGCAACTCGGCCGGCTGCTCCGACGTCCACGCCAGCTGCCAGAAGCCGATGCCGGACGCCACGTACGCGCCGAGCTTCTGGTCCTCGGTCGCCGCCACCTTCAAGGCGCAGCCGGAGGTCGTCCTCGACCTGTTCAACGAGCCGTATCCGGACCGCGCCACCTCCACCCTGTCCGAGGCCTGGGCTTGCTGGAAGGACGGTGGCACCTGCCCCGGCATCGGCTACGAGGTGGCCGGCATGCAGGACCTGGTGGACGCCGTGCGCGCGGCGGGCGCCCGGAACCTGATCCTGGCGGGCGGCCTCGCGTACTCCAACGACCTGCGGCAGTGGCTCGCCCACAAGCCGTCGGACCCGGCCGGCAATCTCGCCGCGGCCTGGCACGTCTACAACTTCAACACCTGTTCCAGTGAGGCCTGTTGGGACGAGCAGCTCGCGCCCGTCGCGGCGCAGGTCCCGCTGGTGGCGGGGGAGATCGGCGAGAACACCTGCTCCCACGCCTTCATCGACCGGGTCATGAAGTGGTTCGACGACCGGAAGCTGTCGTACCTCGGCTGGACCTGGAACACCTGGGACTGCTCCTCCGGTCCCTCGCTGATCAGCGACTACGACGGCACGCCGACCGCGTTCGGGGTCGGCCTGCGCGACCACCTGAAAGCCATCAACCCGTAAGACACCAACCCGTAAGGCATCAACCGCAGGCACCAATCACTGAAAGGGACACACCACACCATGAGTCGCACCAGATCCAGATACCGCTCCCGCTCCCGCTCCCGCTCCCGCTCCCGCTCCCGCTCCAGCGCCGCAGGCCTCGCCGCCCTCGCCCTCACCGGCGCCGGCTTAATGGCGGGAGCCGTCGCCCTGCCCGCGTCCGCCGCGGCCCCCGCGTGCACCGTCGACTACAAGGTGCAGAACGACTGGGGCAGTGGCTTCACCACCGCCGTCACCGTCACCAACAGCGGTGCCGCGGTGAACAGTTGGAACCTCACCTGGTCCTACGCAGGTAACCAGAAGGTCGGCTCCGGCTGGAACGCCGACATCTCCCAGTCCGGGTCCGCCGTCACCGCCAAGAACGTCTCGTACAACGGCGGCCTCGCCACCGGCGCCTCCGCCTCCTTCGGCTTCAACGCCACGTACAGCGGCAGCAACGCCGCACCCGCCACGTTCAAGCTGAACGGTGTCACCTGCAACGAGGACACCACGGGGCCGACCGACCCGACCGACCCGACCGATCCCACGGACCCGACCGAGCCCGGTGACCGCGTCGACAACCCGTACGCCGGCGCCAAGGTGTACGTGAACCCGGAGTGGTCCGCGAAGGCCAAGGCGGAGCCCGGTGGCAGCCGGATCGCCGACCAGCCCACCGGTGTCTGGCTCGACCGGATCGCCGCCATCGAGGGCGTGGGCGACGGCATGGGCCTGCGCGACCACCTCGACGCGGCGCTCGCCCAGAAGGGCAGCGGCGAGGAGGTCGTCCAGCTGGTCGTCTACGACCTGCCGGGCCGCGACTGCTCCGCGCTCGCCTCGAACGGCGAGCTCGGCCCGACGGAGATCGACAAGTACAAGTCGGACTTCATCGACCCGATCGTGAAGATCCTCGCCGACCCGAAGTACGCGGGCCTGCGCATCGCCACCACGATCGAGATCGACTCGCTGCCCAACCTCGTCACCAACGTGTCCGGCCGCCCGACGGCCACGCCCAACTGCGACACCATGAAGGCCAACGGCAACTACCAGAAGGGCGTCGGCTACGCCCTCGACAAGCTCGGTGACATCCCCAACGTCTACAACTACATCGACGCGGGCCACCACGGCTGGCTCGGCTGGGACGACAACTTCGGCCCCTCCGCCGAGCTGTTCAAGTCGACCGCGAGCGCCAACGGCGCCAAGCTCTCCGACGTCCAGGGCTTCATCGTGAACACCGCCAACTACAGCGCCCTGAAGGAGGACAACTTCACGATCGACGACTCGGTCAACGGGACCTCCGTGCGCCAGTCGAAGTGGGTGGACTGGAACCGGTACACCGACGAGCTGTCGTACGCGCAGGCCATGCGCGAGAAGCTGGTCTCGCTGGGCTTCGACCAGAACCTCGGCATGCTGATCGACACCTCCCGCAACGGCTGGGGCGGCGCGGCGCGGCCGACCGGGCCCGGGGCCAGGACCTCGGTGGACACGTACGTGGACGGCGGGCGCTACGACCGCCGCATCCACCTCGGCAACTGGTGCAACCAGAGCGGCGCGGGCCTCGGCGAGCGGCCGCAGGCCAACCCGGCGACCGGGATCGACGCCTACGTGTGGATGAAGCCGCCGGGCGAGTCGGACGGGTCGAGCACCGCCATCGACAACGACGAGGGCAAGGGCTTCGACCGCATGTGCGACCCGACGTACACCGGCAACCCGCGGAACAACAACAACATGTCAGGGGCGCTGCCGAACGCACCGGTGTCCGGGCACTGGTTCTCCGCCCAGTTCCAGGAGCTCATGAAGAACGCCCACCCGGCGCTGTAGCCCGGCTGCCGTAGCCGGATATTGCCGACTCGGCAACGTGGCTTGCCTGTCCGTATGTCGTCCGCGCACCCTGAGGGCGACGGACGACATACGGGCACGAAGGGCGGCGACACCCGACATGGCACACGGCCACCACCAGCACGAACAGCACGGCGAGCAGCAGCACGGTCAGCACGGCGGGCACGGTCACCACGACCACACGGACATCGACTGGGCCGACATGATCCCCATGCTGGAGCGCAACGCCTCCGTGTACGAGCCGCTGTACACGCAGGCCCTCTCCTGGCTCCGTGCGTCCCGTCCCGCCGGCACCGGCCTGATCGTCGACGCGGGCGCGGGCCCCGGCGCCGTCTCGCTGCACCTCGCCGAGGCCTTCCCGGAGGCCCGTGTCATCGCGGCCGACCCGGAGGAGGCCCTGCTCACCCGGGCCATGGAGCGGTTCGCGCAGCACGGCATCGCGGAGCGCACCGGCACACTGCGCGTCGAACTCCCGGACAGCATCGACGAGTTGCCCTCCGCCGACCTCATCTGGGCCGCCCGCTCCCTGCACCACGTGGGCGACCAGCGGGCCGCGGTCGCCGCGCTCGCGGGGCGGCTCGCGCCCGGCGGCACCCTCGCGCTCGTCGAGGGCGGTCTGCCGCAGCGCTGTCTGCCGCGCGACTTCGGCCTCGGCAGGCCCGGCCTGCAAGCGCGGGCCGACGCGATCGAGGAGGAGTGGTTCGGCGACATGCGTGCCAAGCTGCCCGGCGCCAAGCAGGACACCGAGAACTGGACGGAGCTGCTGACCGACGCCGGCCTGACGAACGCCGTCAGCCGCACCTTCCTGCTCGACCTTCCCGCGCCGCTCTCCGGCGAGGCCCGCGAGACGGTCGTCGACCTGTGGAAGCGCCGCCTTGACGTCTTCGCCGAGGCGCTGCCGGCCGAGGACATCGCCACGATGGAGCGGCTGATGGACCCGAAGGACCCGCAGGGCCTGTACCGCCGCGACGACCTCTTCCTGCTGACCGCGCACACCGTGCACACGGCGGTCAAGGAGGCCTGAGGCACGTACGCGACAGGGCCCCGGAGCGTGCTCCGGGGCCCTGTCGCCTGCTCAGGTGCTACGCGACGTCGAACGTCGCCGGGTCCGGGCCAATACGCCGGTCCTCGTTGAGCGCGGAGATCGCGCCGAGGTCCTCGGTGTCGAGCTCGAAGCTGAACACGTCGATGTTCTCCTTGATCCGCGACGGCGTCACGGACTTGGGGATCGCCACGTTGCCCAGCTGGACGTGCCAGCGCAGCACGACCTGCGCGGGCGTGCGGCCGTGCTTCTGCGCGATCGCGACGATGGCCGGGACCTCCAGGAGGCCCTTGCCCTGGCCGAGCGGCGACCAGGCCTCGGTCGCGATGCCCAGCTCGGCGTGCTTCTCGCGGGAGGCGCGCTGCTGGAGGTGCGGGTGCAGCTCGATCTGGTTGACGGCCGGGATCACGGAGGTCTCCGCGGTCAGCTTGTCCAGGTGCTCCGGCAGGAAGTTCGAGACGCCGATGGACGTGGCGCGCCCGTCGGCCTGGATCTTCTCGAAGGCCTTGTACGTGTCCGTGGCCAGGCCCTTGGAGGGCAGCGGCCAGTGGATCAGGTACAGGTCGACGCGGTCGAGACCCAGCTTCTCCAGCGAGGTGTCGAAGGCGCGCAGCGTGGAGTCGTAGCCCTGGTCGGCGTTCCACAGCTTCGTCGTGACGAACAGCTCCTCGCGGGGGATGCCGGACGCGGCGATCGCCTTGCCGGTGCCCTCCTCGTTGCCGTAGATCGCGGCGGTGTCGATGCTGCGGTACCCGGCCTCCAGCGCCGTCGCGACGGCCTTCTCGGCCTCGTCGTCCGGCACCTGCCACACGCCGAAGCCGAGCTGGGGCATCTCGACGCCGTTGTTCAGGATGATCGGGGGAACCTTGCTCACGAGGTGTCGATCCTTTTTCGTCCGGTGATGGGTGGCACTGCACAATGCGGTACCCCCATGGTCAACGATCACGGGCGTACGCGCATTCCTGTGGGTGACACCAGCATGACAGTCAGGTATGAGACTTTTGCGCCGGGGGTTGTGTCCCCAGGTAAGCCTCGCGTACCCGTGTGTCCGCCCGGATCGCCTCCGGAGTCCCCTCCGCGAGCACGGAGCCCAGGTCGAGCACCACGACCCGTGAGCACAGCTCCATCACGAAGGCCACGTTGTGCTCGACGAGCAGCACCGCGCAGCCGTCCTCGGCAAGGCGCCGCACGGTCGCCGCGAGCAGCTCGCGCTCCTGCGCCGTCATGCCGGAGGCGGGCTCGTCGAGCAGCAGCACGCGCGGCCGGTCGGCGGCGGCCCGCGCCAGCTCCAGCATCCGGGCCCGGCCGACCGGCAGCGTCCCCGCGTACGTACCGGAGAGGCCGTCGAGGCCGCAGTCGCGCAGAAGGCCTTCGGAGCGCTCCGAATCCGCGCCGCCGCGCCGCCACTCCTGCGCGACCAGCAGGTTGTCCGCGACCGTGAGCTGCCCGAACAGCTGCTGGCGCTGGAACGTGCGGCGCATCTTGTGCCGCGCCCGCCAGACGGGGGAGCGGCGGGTGATGTCGGCGCCGTAGAGCAGGACCCGGCCCGCGTCGGGCCTGCGGATCCCGGAGAGGACGTCGAAGAACGTCGTCTTGCCCGCTCCGTTCGGCCCGATGAGCCCGCACACCTCGCCGGGCGCGAGCCGCAGGCCCACCCCGTCGAGGGCCCGGACGCCGCCGAAGCGCACGCCGACGTTCTCGGCTTCCAGTACGTACCTCATGAGTGCTCGGCCTCCTTGGTCGCCGCGATGCCGAGGTATGCCTCCGTGAGCCGCTCGGCCTCCACCTTCTCGCGCGGCCCGCACCAGGTGACGCGGCCCTGCGCGAGATACGCCACGGTGTCCGCGACGCCGAGGATCTCCGACGCCTTCTCCTCGACGAGCAGCAACCCGGTTCCCGCGTCGCGGAGTTCGGCGAGCAGCCGGTACACCTCGTCGGCGACGCGCGGCGCGAGGCCGAGCGAGGGCTCGTCGGCGATGAGGACGCGGGGCGGCCGGTGCAGCAGCGCGGCGAGCGCCAGGAGCTGCTGCTCGCCGCCGGAGAGCGAGCCCGCGGTGACGTCGCGCCGGGCGGCGAGCCCGGTGAACCGCTCGTAGACCGCCAACCGGTCGGCCTGCTCCGGGAGTTGGAGCGCCAGGTTCTCGTCGACGGTGAGGGAGGGGAAGATGCCGCGCCCCTCCGGCGCGAGCACCACCCCGGCCCGCGCCCGGCGGACCGCACCCTGGCGACCCGCCGCGGACCCGGCGACGTACACCTCGCCCTGAAGCGGTGTCATGAGGCCTGCCGCGACCTTGCACGTGGTCGACTTCCCCGCGCCGTTGGGGCCGAGGAGGGCCACGATCTCGCCGGGGTGGACGGTGAGGTCGACGCCCGTCAGGACGCGGGCGCCGTCGTATCCGGCCTGTACACCGGCGAGTTGGAGCGCGGCGTCGGGGTCGGGCGACGAGGTCGGCGCGTCGTCGACGGCGTTCGTCGTGGCGGTCTTCCTGCGGTGGCGGCGGGCCGGGATCGCCGCGCAGTAGCCGTCCGGATCGTTGGCGAGCGCGAGGCCCGCGAGACCGAAGAGGATCACCGGGAGCTGCACCGACTCGGTCAGGTAGTCGCTGATCAGATGCGGTACGACGGCGAAGCTGAGCCCTGCGATCACCGCGAACTGCGGCCGCCGGACGCCCGCCGCGACCACCACGGCGAGCCAGATGAGCCCGGTCATCGCCGTGAAGTCGGTCGCGGTGATGCGGGTGTTGTACGACGCGTACATCACGCCGCCGAACCCGGCGAGCCCCGCCGAGATCGTGAACAGCAGCAGCTTCGTGCGGATCACGGAGATCCCGGACGCCATCGCTGCCGCGGGTGCCGAGCGCACCGCGAGCATCGCCCGGCCCGCCCGCGAGCCCCGCAGCGCGCTGAGCCCCGCCACGGCGGCCGTGCACAGCACGACCATGGCCACGCCCATCGCCCGGTCGTCGCCGAGGTCGATCGGGCCCGCGACGGCGCGCGGGATCTCCCAGCCGGTGTCGCCGTTCCTCAACCAGCCGAGCTGGAACAGCACTTGGTCCGCGAGGAAGGCCAGCGCGAGCGTGGCAAGGGCCAGCGAACGGCCGCCGAGCCGCAGCGCGGGCAGCGCCACGAGCGCGCCGAGCGCCGCCGCCGCGCACGTCCCGGCGAGCGCCGCCCAGATGAACGGCACTCCGTGACTCATCAGCAGTCCCGCGACGAGCGCGGCGCCCGTCACGAACGCGGCCTGCGCAAGCGACACCATCGCGCCGAGCCCGGTGACGACGGTGAACGACAGGAACACCAGCGAGATCGCGAGCCCTTGGGCGAGGATCCCGCTCCAGAACGGCGTCGTCACCGTGTAGAAGGCGATGGCGAGCAGCACGGCGGCCGTTGCCCACGGCCCCCAGCGCCGCAGCCACGACCGTCCCGCCAGATAGTCCACCGGCGGCGCGTCGCTCGCCACCGTGCCCGCCGTGCGTTGCCGCCGCGTGAGCAGCAGGAGCCCGGCGAACAGGATCAGGAACGGCACGGCCGTACGGAACCCGGTGATCTTCTCCGCGAACGTGGCGTACCCGGCGACCAGGTTCTGCAGCACCCCGAGCCCGAGCCCGCCCGCGAAGGCCAGCGGGATCGACATGAAGCGGCCGAGCACGGCGGCCGTCGCCGACACGAACAGGAACAGCGTGAAGTCGTGCGAGGAGAGCCCGAGCAGGGGAGTGGCGAGCACGCCGGCCAGGCCCGCGAGCACCGACGAGAGCATCCACGCCACCGACGAGAGCCGGTCGGCGCTGATCCCGCGCAGCTCGACGAGCGAGCGGTTGTCGACGGACGCCCGCAGCTTGAGCCCAAGTGCCGTGTGGCGCAGGAGAATCCACAGCCCGAGCGCGACGACGGCGGTCGTCACCCACGTGATCAGCTGGTCCGAGTCGATGCCGACGCCGTCCATCAGCTGCCAGTTCTTCGCCGGACTCGGTCCGACCCCGGGCAGCCCGAACTGGTTCTCCGCAGGCTTGACCGGCGCGCCCGCGTCCTCAAGGAGTTCGACGATCCACAGGCCGAGCGCGGGCAGCGCGACGAGCAACCCGATCGTCGCGACGATCTGCGCGGTCTCGCCGACCCGCGCCAGTTTTCTGAACATCAGCCGGTCGAGACCCCAGCCCAGCAAGGGCGCCACGACGAGGACGAGCAGCAGCGCCGTCGGCACGGCGGGCCAGCCGAAGCCGGAGTGCAGCTCGTAGAAGGCGAGCGCGCACAGATAGGCGGTCGCGCCGTGCGCGAAGTTGAAGAGCCCGGAGGCCGAGTAGGAGAGCACGAGCCCCGTGGCGAGCAGCGCGTACAGCGCGCCCGACACGAGCCCGCTCAGCACGAAGGCCAGCAGATCCGACACCTGAACACCTCTTCCCTTGCGCCTACTTGAAGGGGATCGGCGGGTAGCACTTGAACGAGGACGACACCCGGTACGCCCCGTCCTTGAGCTGGGCGAGCGCCCCGCAGCCGAACGACTCGGTGCGCCCGCGCGGCAGCGCCCGGTCGCCGACCAGCGTCCCGGTGTCGGAGAAGCCGTTCGCCGCCTTCTGGAACGAGGCGACAGTGAGGTTCTTGCCGGCCTTCTTCGCGATGGCGAGGAACAGGTCGGCGCTCATATAGCCCGTCATCATGTGCATGTTGAGCGGGACGTCCTTGCCGCCCGAGGCCTTCTTGATGTCGGCCTTGAACTGCTTCATTCCAGGCGTGGACGCCTCGAACGGCTCGAAGGACAGCAGCACGTGCACCCCGTCGAGCGCCTGCTTCGTCGCCTTCTTGGCGAGCAGCCCGGGGTCGTAGTCCGTCGGGTCGGTGAGCACGCCCTTGTACCCGGTGCGCTTGACGGCCGTGAACAGGCCGATGTTGTACGGCGTCTGCATCACGGAGACGACCACGTCGGGCGCCTTGCCGTCATCGCTGCGCAGCAACTCCTTGGTGTAGGCCGACCAGTCGCTCGGCACCGCGGTCGCCGGCACGGTCGCCTTCGCGTAGGACACCTTGTACCCGGCCGACTTGAAGGACTGCTTGTACGTGCGGATGGCGAAGGTGCCCGCGTCGTTGTCGTTGGCGAGGATCGCGACGCTCTTGCCCTTCGCCCCGCCCGTGACCTTCTTCAGTCCCTCGGGCCAGGTCTGCGTGATGGTGCCGCCCGGCATCGGCACCATGCAGCCGCCGTAGCCGTAGATGTATGTGGGGCCGCAGAACGAGGGGAGCGTGCCCCAGCCGAACGTCGGCACCTTCTGCTTCTGGAGGAAGTCCGCCCCGGAGAACGTCACCGAACTCATCGGCGAGATCGCGAACACCTTGTCCTGCTGCACGAGTTTGCGGGCCGCCGCGAGGTTCTTCGCCGGGTCCTGGCCGTCGTCCTCCGCGCCCAGGTAGTCGATCGTGCGGCCGTTGATCCCGCCCTCGGCGTTGGCCCGGTCGAAGCGGGCCTTCGCGCCGAGATCGGTGTCCTTCTTGCTGTAGCCGCTCGACGTCGTCATGGAGACGATGCCGCCCACCTTGATGCTGTCGTCGGTCACACCACGGACCGAACTCCCCTGCCCGCCCGCGGTGTTGTTTCCGCTGTTGGCGGTGGAGTTGCAGGCGGTGGCGAGCAGGAGTGCCGCCACGGTGGCGGTGATGGCGCGGATCGGTCGCGACACGGTCGGTCCCCCTCCGTCGGAGTGAGGGTGATTCTGTGTGCGACCTGATGAACCGTCAATAACTGACGCATCGGTAATTGATGACCCGTCAGTTACCGACGGTTTACCTCAAGGGGCTTGCTGGGGCCGCCGTCACCAGCCGCCACCGGCTCCGCCGCCGCTGCCGCCACCGGCTCCGCCGCCCCCGCCTCCTCCTCCGCTTCCGCTGAAGGAGCCGCCGCTCCCGCCGTCACTGGAGGACGAGGGCGCGGACGCACTGGTGCTCGCCACCGACGTCAGGGCCGACGAGTACCTGAGTACGCGGTCGCTGCCGAGCGGTGAGGTCTGCTGCGGGGCGGCGGCGGTCGTGCTCGCGGCCGCCGTCCACGAATCGGCCTCGCCGAGCGCCATGGCCCAGCCCGCGAGGGCCTCCGCTTCGGCGGGGTCCCGGTGCGCCGGGCGTTCGGCGAGGTGGCGGCGGAACGCCTCGGTCCCGCACCACAGGTGTGTGCCGAGCTCCGTGTGACGGCGCAGTTCCCAGGAGCGTAGGACCAGCGCGGCACCGGCGCCCACGAGCGCGGAGCCGAGGACGAGCGGCACCGCCCAGGCGCCGCCCGGGTCGGTCTGCTGCCAGGCGGCGGCGCACATCAGCCGCAGACCCACGGCCGCCCCGAGGCCGCCGACGATCACCGACGCCAGCCACCGGCCCTGCCCGCCGGGCTCCCAGAGCCCCTTGCCGCCCGAGCGGTGCCACTCGTGCAGGTCACGGCCCAACTGGCGCCAGCCGACGGCGAAGTTCTCGTGGTACGTGCCGAGCCGGACGGTGCGGCCGTGGGCGAAGATCTTGTCCAGGGCCCGCGCGGTCATGGGGTCCGTGGGTGCGTCCGGCGCCTGGTCGGGGCGGGACAACCGCGGGGTCTTCGGCTGCCCGCGCAGGATCAGATGCCCGGTCGCCGCCGCGTGCAGCAGGGCCGCCGTGCGGTGGCGTCGGCGGGCCCGGCCCGCGAGCAGCACGCCCGCCTGCGCCGGAGTGAGGCCCTCCGGTGGGGTCGGCGAAGGCGGCGACTCGTCGGCGAGGCGCTGCCGGTCGCGGCGGCGCGTCCCCTGCGGCGTGCGGACCCGCTCGCGGCCTGCCCGGCGGATCACGAGTGTGGCGAGCAGCGCGGTCACGAGCGCGGTGCCCGTGGCCGCCGCCCAGATCGCGACCGGGGAGGCCCCTTCCGTCCCTTCCGGCGCCGACATAAACGCTGCGGGCGGCCGCGGCAGGGCGGCCGGGGCGGCGCTCGCGAGGGGCGCGCCCTGGTCCGTGTACACGGTCATGGCCTGACCGGCCGCGAGCCCGTCGGCGGAGACGTCGATGCGGCCCGGCGCGGGCGAACCGGCCTCCGCGCACGGATCCTCGGAGCCCTGGTCGCCGGACACGCAGCGCGGGTGCGGTAGGGCACGGGGCGCCGTGATGTGCGCCTCGGCGTGCGCGATCGGCACGTCCCAGCCGGTGCCGACGGCGTTCCAGTCGAGCCCGTCGCCGGCCATGACGCCGGGCAGCGTGTACGCGAGCCGGTAGCGGTGGCGGCCGGTGACCGTGTGATCCGGGTCGCCGATGGTGTAGCCGGCGGAGTCGGGCTTCCGCTCGATGTCGACCGGCACGGGGCGGCCGTCCATGGAGACGTTCAGGGCGGTGGCGGTACCGGACCTGGTGCCCGGAATCTGGCGATAGATGCCGTGCCGGTCCCCGTCCGCGAAGTCGTAGTCGATCGTCTCCGTCACGCGCAGGCCGCCGTCCGCCCGGACCACGGCGTTCGCCCACAGGGAGTCGACGCGCTCGGCCGGCTTGCCGATCGCGGCCGTCACCAGGGCCACCAGGCCGGTCAGGACGACGGCGCCGAGCAGCAGGAGTGTGTCGAGCCGCCTGCGTCGCCGAATCGGTCGACCAGCGGTCACAGCGTCCCGTACAGCGCGTCGACCTCCGCCGAGTACGCCTGCTCGATCGCCTTGCGCTTCAGCTTCAGGGACGGCGTGAGCAGGCCGTGCTCCTCGGTGAACTGGTGGGCGAGGATCCGGAACGTACGGATCGACTCGGCCTGCGAGACCAGGGTGTTGGCGGCCACCACCGCGCGCCGCACCTCCGTCTCCAGGTCCGGGTCGCGCACCAGGTCCGCCGGGGACATCGACTGCTTGCCGCGCATGCCGAGCCAGTGGTCGACAGCCTCGGTGTCGAGCGTCACGAGCGCCGCGATGTAGGGGCGGTCGTTGCCGACGACCAGGCACTGGGCGATCAGCGGGTGGTCGCGCACCCGCTCCTCCAGCTGCTGCGGCGAGACGCTCTTGCCGCCGGATGTCACGAGGATCTCCTTCTTGCGGCCCGTGATGGTGAGATAGCCGTCCTCGTCGAGGGCGCCCAGGTCGCCGGTGGCGAGCCAGCCGTCGTACAGGGAGGCGTCGGTGGACTTCGGGTCGTTGAGGTAGCCCTGGAAGATGTTGCGGCCGTAGATCCAGACCTCGCCGTCGTCGGCGATGTGCACGCTGGAGCCGGGGATCGCCTGGCCGACCGTGCCGTAGCGGGTCTGTTCCGGCGGGTTCGCGGTCGCGGCGGCCGTCGACTCGGTGAGGCCGTAGCCCTCGTAGATCGTGACGCCGGCACCCGCGAAGAACAGGCCGAGCCGCCGGTCCATGCCGCTGCCGCCGGACATCGCGTGCCGGACCCGGCCGCCCAGCGCGGCGCGCACCTTGGAGTAGACGAGCTTTTCGAAGACCGAGTGCTGCATGCGCAGCGACGCGGAGGGGCCCGGGCCCGTGCCGAATGCTTTCGCCTCCTGCGCGTCCGCGTACTTCACGGCGCACTCGATGGCCTTCTCGAACGGCCCCGACTTGCCGTCGTTCTCGGCCTTCCTGCGGGCCGCGTTGAACACCTTCTCGAAGATGTACGGCACGGCGAGGATGAACGTCGGCTGGAAGGACTGGAGGTCGGGCATGAGCGCGGACGCCCGCAGCTCCGGCTGGTGGGCCAGCTTCACGCCGCCGCGGATCGTCGCGATCTCCACCATCCGCCCGAAGACGTGGGCGAGCGGCAGGAAGAGCAGCGTCGACGGGGTGCGGTCGCGCTTGGAGGAGAAGACCGGTTCCCAGCGCGTGATCATCGTGTCGGCTTCGTACATGAAGTTGCCGTGCGATATCACGCAGCCCTTGGGGCGGCCCGTGGTGCCCGAGGTGTAGATGATCGTGGCCGTCGACTCGGGGGTGATCGCGCGGCGGTGCCGGTGCACGGTCTCGTCGTCGATGTGGGTGCCGGACGCGGTGATCTCGTCGGCGGCTCCGCCGTCGAGCTGCCACAGGCGGTGCAGATGGGGCAGTCGCCCGATGACGGTGGCGACGGTCATCGCGTGGTCCTCGTGCTCCACGACCGCCGCCGACACCTCGGCGTCGTACAGCATCCAGAAGACCTGCTCGGCCGAGGACGTCGGGTAGATCGGGACGACCTGGGCGCCGATGGTCCACAGCGCGAAGTCGAACAGCGTCCACTCGTAGCGCGTGCGCGACATGATCGCGACGCGGTCGCCGAACCGGATGCCCTGCGCGAGCAGGCCCTTGGCAAGGGCCATCACCTCGTCGCAGAACTGGGCCGAGGTGACGTCCTGCCACTTCTCGTGCCTGTCCTTGCGGGACAGGGCTATATGTCCCGGTGTGTCCAGGGCGTGGTCGAACACGGCGTCGGCCAGGCCGCCGACGAGCGGCGCCGACGCCACAGGGGGGTTGGTGAACTCACGCAAAGTTGCTCCTTGTGGCGCTCCGCACAGCGTCGGTGACGGTACCCGACCTCGGGCCCCTGCGGGAGTGCCTGCGGAGGGCGGAAGGTGCGCGGAATTTGCACAGGTCAGACGTTTATAACGGGCCACAACGGGTGGAGCTGGGCAGATTACTTACGCCTGAGTAAGTTTCGGGAGCGTAATCTCCCGGCCCTCTTCACCGGCCTCCATTGGATCTGTGCAAAGAGGTCACCGTCGACCGTCGTCCGAGTTTTTAGACGGAGTAGTCGGTTCCGGTGGACGGTACCACCGCGCCTAGCGGGCGCTCCTATGCAGTCGGTCCCCGCCCGCCAGGATCGCCTGCGCGAGCGCCCGCGCGGGCTCGCTCTCGTCCCGGGTCGCGCTGCGCACCACGAAGTCGACCTCGCCCAGCTCCGGAAGGCCCACCCGGTCCGGCACCCGCACGAGGCCCGGCGGAATGAGGCCCCGCGAGTGGGCCATCACGCCGAGCCCGGCCCGCGCCGCCGCGACAAGGCCGTTCAACGAGCCGCTCGTGCAGGCGATCCGCCACGCCCGCCCGTGCCGCTCCAGCGCCTCAAGGGCCAGGGCGCGCGAGATCCCCGGCGGCGGGTAGACGATCAGCGGGACGGGGCGGTCCTGGTCGATGCGGAGCCGCTCGGAGCCGATCCACACCAGCCGGTCGTGCCACACCGACTCCCCGCGCGGATCCTCCGGACGCCGCTTGGCGAGCACCAGATCGAGCTTGCCCGCGTCCAGCTGCGCGTGCAGCGTCCCCGACAGCTCGACCGTCAACTCCAGGTCCACCTCGGGATGTTCGGCCCGGAACGACTCCAGGATCTCGGGCAGCCGGGTCAGCACGAAGTCCTCCGAAGCCCCGAACCTGAGCCGGCCGCGCAGCCGCGTCCCCGTGAAGAACGACGCCGCCTGCTCGTGCACCTCCAGAATCCGCCGGGCGAATCCGAGCATCGCCTCCCCGTCCTCCGTCAGCTCCACGGAGTGCGTGTCCCGCGTGAACAACGTCCGCCCGGTCGCGTCCTCCAGGCGCCGCACGTGCTGGCTCACGGTCGATTGCCGCAGGCCGAGGCGGCGCGCGGCCTGCGTGAAGCTCAGCGTCTGCGCGACGGCGAGCAGGGTCCTGAGCTGTCCGGGGTCGTACATGCCACGAACCGTACTCCTGCTCATCACGCGGCGCGATGACAGTCAGAACGGTATGCAGGATTCCCGATCAAGAAGATCGAGAGGACTATGGAGAGGGCACGACGTGAACCGAGAGCAAGGAACCAATGAAACGCCTGACCTGGCCGAGCTGGATGCCGATCGACCCGTACATCCTGGCGTTGATCGCGACAGTGGGCCTCGCCGCACTGCTCCCGGCCCGAGGGGCCGCCGCCGACGTCGCGTCCGGCGCCTCCACCGCCGCCGTCGCCTTCCTCTTCTTCCTCTACGGGGCGCGCCTGTCGACCCGTGAGGCGATGGACGGGCTGCGCCACTGGCGGCTCCATGTCGCGGTCCTCGCCTGTACGTTCGTCGTGTTCCCGCTGCTCGGCCTCGCGGCGCGCGGCCTGGTCCCCGTACTGCTGCCGCAGAACCTCTTCGAGGGGTTCCTCTTCCTCACCCTCGTCCCGTCGACGATCCAGTCGTCGATCGCGTTCACCTCGATCGCGCGCGGCAACGTCCCGGCGGCGATCTGCGCGGGCTCCTTCTCCTCGCTCGCCGGCATCGTCCTCACGCCGCTGCTCGCGGCCGCGCTGCTCGGCAGCAGCGGTGGCGGCTTCTCCGCCGACTCGCTCGTCAAGATCGTGCTACAGCTCCTGGTGCCGTTCCTCGCGGGCCAGTTGCTGCGCCGCTGGGTCGGCGGATTCCTCACCCGCCACAAGAAGGTCCTCGGCTACGTCGACCGCGGCTCGATCCTGCTCGTCGTCTACACCGCGTTCAGCGAAGGCATGGTGCAGGGCATCTGGCACCAGGTCAGCGCGGTCCGCCTCGGTGGGCTCCTGGCCGTGGAGGCGGTGCTGCTCGCGATCATGCTGGCGGTCACCTGGTACGGCGCGAAGGCCCTCGGCTTCAACCGCGGCGACCGCATCGCCATCCAGTTCGCCGGCTCGAAGAAGTCCCTCGCCTCGGGGCTCCCCATGGCGAGCGTGCTGTTCGGCGCGCACGCCTCGCTCGCCGTGCTGCCGCTGATGCTCTTCCACCAGATGCAGCTGATGGTGTGCGCGGTCATCGCCAAGCGCCGCTCGAAGGACGCCGACGACACGGTGGAACCGGAGCTCACCGCTCCCGCAGAGGCCCGAGCCGAAGAGACACGAACCGCGGTCGGTACAGCGACACGTTCCGGCTGAGCTGCGCCTGCGCGCCGGTGGGCGACTCGTCCAGCCAGTTGACGTCATAGCTGAGGACGAGTCGGCCGCCGCCGCTCAGCGTCGGGTGCGCCTGCGGGTTGTACGCCGCTATGTGCGAGGCGGCGGCCCCGTCGCGGGGGAGCGGCGGGGTGAAGGCCCGCGCGGGGCCGTGCCAGGGGCCGGTCGGAGAACAGGCCCAGTACGAGGTGACCTTCGTCAGCCCCTCCGTGCCCGCCGCCGTCGTGAACAGGACGTACGTTCCGGCGTCCCGCACCACCGTGAAGGCGGTGCCCACGCCGCGGCGCTCGCCGTCGCCCAGGACCGGCGCGGCGCGCGTGCCCCACCGCTCGCCGTCCCAGTACCGCCACGCCCGCACGTCCCCGAGGCGGCCCTGCGGGACCCTGGCCACGTACGCGCGGTGCACCGCCTTCTCCCCGTCGTCGGCCCCGAAGACGTACGTCCAGCCTTGGTGGTCCACGGCCGTCGTCCCGTACAGCACGCGCCGCGCCGGATCCCGCACCTGCCGCTGGTCGAGGACCTGCGTGATGCCTTCGAGGCGCAGGTCCGGCAGCGACAGGGTCGCCACCTCGGTCGCGTTCGGCACTCCGTAGACGTACGGCCCTGTGCCCCTCGCCCGCGTCCACAGCAGCACCCGTACGACCTGCTTCCCGCCGCTCCCCTCGACGCGCGCCGCGACCGGCCAGCGCCACTCGCCCGCGGCCGTGTCCGGGAACAGCGGCGCCGCCACGGTCCGGTCGAGGCGTCCCGACCGGTCCGTCAGCACCGCGGAGTTGCGGACGAAGGGCGCGTCCGCGGTCCGCCAGGGATGCGGCTGCCCTGCCGGGTTCGGGGGCTGGTTCACGGCGCCCAGATAGCTGTCGGAGAACAGCCACAGCAGCCGCCCGTCCGGCAGCCGCACGGAGTGCGTGCCGTCGCCGCCGGTCCAGTCGTCGAGCCGCTCGGCGTCGTCGCCGTAGCGGGCGAACGCGCCGGTGAGGCGGGTGTCCGCGGACCACGAGGTGACACCGCGGGGCCCGCAACGCTCGTCGCCCTCCCGATCGGGGAGGGCGACAAGCGTGATCAGTACGAGAACGAGCGCGGCGAGCAGGGCGAGCAGCGGCGCCCCCGGCCGCCGCCGGCCGCGTCGCGTCGATGCCCGCTCATGACCCCGCACGCGAGGCGACGTTAATGTCCCCCGGCTCGTTGGTCCATGACCTCTCGCCGAGCCGCGCGTGGTTCAGTCGCCCCGGACCCGGTCCAGCGGCAGCCACAGCACGTCGACGCCGCCCGAGGTGACCCGGACGTCGGCGAGGCTTCCGGTGAAGTGCGCCCGGCTGTCCATGCGCTGCCCGATGTGCACGCCGAACGGCGAGTTCCGGCTGACCGATCCGGGTGCGTCGGCGGCGCCGGCGACCTCCTTGCCGTCGACGGAGAGGGTCAACCGGCCGTCGGTGCGGCGGAGTTGGAGGCGGTGCCAGTTCCCGTCGTTGTACGCGGACGTGGACCGCACCGTCACCGTCCTGGGGGTCGCGGCCCCGTCCCGTACGGTGATCAGCCCGGTGATCCGGTTCGAAGCGGGCTCGGCGAGCAGGGTCACCTGGGGTTGCGAGGCCCCGGTGCCGCCCAGTGAGAGCAGCGGCTGCTCACCGTTCGTCGCGCCGTGGCGGAACCACAGGGAGGCGCTGAACTCCCTTGTGCCCAGGCGTAGTCGTTCGCTGTAGGGCAGACGTACGGCGTCGTCCGTCCCGTCGAAGGCGAGGGCCCCGCCGGCCGGCCCGTCGGTTTCGGTGGGTCCGCCGAGCACGGCCGCGGGGCGGGCGCCCGGCGCCCGGTCGTCCGTCGTCGGGTCGGGGCCGCGCCGGTCCTTCAGCCAGTCGGGCGTGAACCGGGCGAAGCGGATCTCGTCGCGGGCGTCCACCGCCCCGCCCTCGTACAGCAGCCCCACGTACCCGCGGTCGGCCCGCACCATGTCCGAGTAGCCCGACCAGTCCGTGGTCACGACGGTGCCCCGGTCGAAGCTCTCCCAGGTGCGGCCGCCGTCGTACGAGGAACGGATCATCATGGTCCGCCGCCGGTCGGGGTCGCCGGGGCAGGCGAGCAGCAGCCGGTCGCCGTCCTCGCCCACGGGCAGCAGGGACGCCTGGACCTGTGGCGTGTAGAGGTCCGGTTGCGCCGCGAAGGGGCGGGCGAAGGAGTCGCCGCCGTCCCGGCTGACCGTGTGGGTGCGGTGCCCGAGGTCGGTGCCGTCCTGCTCGCGCCCGCTGACGTAGACCGTGCCGTCGGGCCGCTCGGCGAGCGCCATCTCGGAGGGCTTCTGCCGGAACGTGCCGTCGTCGGCGATCGGCCAGGAGTCCTTCGCGCCGATGCGCCAGTGCTCGCCGCCGTCGTCGCTGACCACGAGGGCGGCGTGGTTCGCGGTCACCCGACTGCCGTTCCACGTCTCGGCGTTGACGGCGAACACGAGGCGGCCGCGGTGGTGCCCCCGCGTCAGCTGGATGCCGTGCGAGGGGCCCGTCGCGTACCAGGAGTTGAAGTCGCCGGGCAGCAGCTCGTCGCTCAGATCGCGAGGCCGCGACCAGGTGCGCCCGTCGTCGTCGCTGTGCTGCATGTGCGGGGTGCGGTCGCACGGCACGTCGCAGTTCTTGCCGTCCGTGCGGCCCGTGTTGTACGTCTCCGCCAGCAGGATGCGGCCCGTCCTGCGGTCCACGACGGGCGAGGGGTTGCCGTGCGTGTCGCCCGCGCCCTCGTTGACGACCTGGAGCGGCGACCAGGTGCGGCCGCCGTCCTCGGACCGCTTGACGACGATGTCGATGTCACCCGCGTCGGAGCAGTCGTTCCTGCGCCCTTCGGCGAAGGCGAGGAGGGTGCCGCGCACGGTCTTGACGACGGACGGGATCCGGTAGCAGGCGTATCCGGGATCCTGTGATGCCTTGAACAACACCTGCTGTTCAAAAGGAGGTTGAGGCTTCGACGCGGCCTGCGCGGAGGCCGGCACGGGGAGCGCGGAGGCGACCGCGAGCGCGGCCACCACCAGGGATCTCGGACCGGTACGGACGGATCTTCTGTGCATGGCGCGGCCCACCCTTCGGGTCGTCCGGAGAACCGGACATCCGACGTCCAACGTCCAAGATGTGCGCCACAGACGCTACTTGGACGCCTCGGCGCCTCACAAGAACCGCGGCAGCGCCGCAGAAAGCCAAAAAAGGGTGAGGCACGGCCGACGCAGGGGGCGCTCCCCGCCGGGCCGTGCCCCACCCCGCGTGTCGCGAGTGGGGGCCGGGTCAGCCGGGTGTGACCGCGGTCTCCAGGGCGATCCGGTCCTCACCCGCGTACACGTTCATGGAGCTGCCCCGCAGGAAGCCGACCAGGGTCAGGCCCGTCTCCGCTGCGAGGTCGACGGCGAGAGACGAGGGCGCCGACACCGCCGCGAGCACGGGGATGCCCGCCATCACGGCCTTCTGTGCCAGCTCGAACGAGGCGCGGCCCGAGACCATCAGGATCGAGCGGGACAGCGGCAGCTCCCCGTTCTGCAGGGCCCGGCCGACGAGCTTGTCGACCGCGTTGTGCCGCCCCACGTCCTCGCGGATGTCGACGAGCCGCCCCTCCTCGTCGAAGAGTGCCGCCGCGTGCAGCCCGCCGGTCCGCTCGAAGACGCGCTGGTCCGCGCGGAGCCGGTCGGGGAGCGAGGTGAGCAGCTCGGGTGTGATCCGGAGCGGGGGAGTGTCGGCGATCGGGAACCGGGCCGTGGTGCGCACCGCGTCGAGGCTCGCCTTGCCGCACAGGCCGCACGACGAGGTCGTGTAGACGTTGCGCTCCAGGGTGATGTCGGGCAGCACGACGCCCGGCGTGGTCCGCACGTCGACCACGTTGTACGTATTGCTGCCGTCCTCCGTGGCGCCCGCGCAGTACACGATGTTCTGCAGGTCGTCGGCGGTGGCCAGCACTCCCTCGCTGACCAGGAAGCCGGCCGCGAGCGGGAAGTCGTCGCCCGGGGTGCGCATGGTGATGGCGAGCGGCTTGCCGTTCAGCCGGATCTCCAGCGGTTCCTCGGCGACCAGGGTGTCGGGTCGCGTGGAGACGTGCCCGTCCCGTATCCGGATCACCTTGCGTCGTTCCGTGACTCGTCCCATGTCCCGATACGTCCTCATCGCTGCTGGTGGTGGTGGCCGGTGTGCGTGGGCTCCCATTCTCCCGCACCGGGGCCGTCCGGTCGGTCCCGGCCTCCGTGCCGCCACTGGGCGGGATATTGCCTACAGTATGGAAGTCGCCCCGTGTGTCGACAAGGGGCTGGGCAAAGGGGCTTCCCAACAGCCCTGTGACTGCCTACGGTTCGGGATCATGAGGCCCCCCGTCGCGCCGGCAGGCTGGAGCCGCTGGCTCGTTCCCCCCGCCGCGCTCTCCGTTCATCTCTCCATCGGCCAGGCCTACGCCTGGAGCGTCTTCAAGCCGCCCCTGGAGTCGGCCCTCGGTCTGAGCGGCACGCAGAGCGCGCTGCCGTTCCAGCTCGGCATCGTGATGCTCGGCCTGTCGGCCGCCTTCGGCGGCACGCTCGTCGAGCGCAACGGGCCGCGCTGGGCGATGACCGTCGCGCTCATCTGCTTCTCCTCCGGCTTCCTGCTCTCCTCGCTGGGCGCCGCGACCGAGCAGTACTGGCTGATCGTGTTCGGCTACGGGTTCGTCGGCGGCATCGGCCTCGGCATCGGCTACATCTCGCCCGTCTCCACGCTGATCAAGTGGTTCCCCGACCGGCCCGGCATGGCCACCGGCATCGCGATCATGGGCTTCGGCGGCGGCGCGCTCATCGCGTCCCCGTGGAGCGCCCAGATGCTGGAGTCCTTCGGCGCGGACAGCGGCGGCATCGCGCTCGCGTTCCTGGTGCACGGGCTCGCGTACGCGGTGTTCATGACGCTCGGCGTGCTGCTCATCCGGGTTCCGGGGCCGCGTGCGCACCAGACGCGGCAGGGCGGGCGCACCGAGGAGGTCGCCGCCGCAGGCCCGCAGGTCTCCGCGAAGCAGGCGATCCGCACGCCCCAGTTCTGGTGCCTGTGGGTCGTCCTGACCATGAACGTGACCGCGGGCATCGGCATCCTGGAGAAGGCCGCGCCGATGATCACGGACTTCTTCTCCGACACCAGCACCCCGGTGTCCGTGTCCGCGGCCGCCGGCTTCGTGGCACTGCTCTCCGCGGCGAACATGGCGGGCCGCATCGGCTGGTCCTCCACCTCCGACCTCATCGGCCGCAAGAACATCTACCGCGTCTACCTCGGCGTGGGCGCCCTGATGTACCTGCTCATCGTCCTGTGGGGCGACTCCTCCAAGCCCCTCTTCGTGCTGTGCGCCCTCGTGATCCTCTCCTTCTACGGAGGCGGCTTCGCGACGGTCCCCGCGTACCTGAAGGACCTCTTCGGCACGTACCAGGTCGGCGCCATCCACGGCCGGCTGCTCACGGCCTGGTCCACGGCGGGCGTCCTCGGCCCGCTCATCGTCAACTGGGTCGCCGACAGCCAGGAGAGCGCGGGCAAGCACGGCGCCAATCTGTACGGCCTCTCGCTCATGATCATGATCGGCCTGCTGGTCGTCGGCTTCGTCGCCAATGAACTGGTACGTCCCGTGCACGCCCGCCACCACGTAGTCCCCGCCCCCAGGGAGCCCGCAGATGACATCGACGACGCCGCCACCGCCGCCGGAGACCGCAAGGAGCGCGCCTGAGCGGCGCGGCCTGATCGCCCTCGCCTGGCTGTGGGTCGGGCTGCCGCTCGCGTACGGAGTGTATGAACTGGTGCAAAAAGCCACACAGCTGTTCACCGGGTGAATGTCCGTAACCGGCCAGGCGGCTCCAGCAGAACTCTCCAAGTGAAACGGCACTTTCCTGTCACCGGCCGCCACCCGTTACTCGTGAGTCGCTGACCAGACTGGAGGATCCGCAGCTCACGAGGGGGCCTCCATGGTCGGTTCGCGCATTGTCGGTATCGGGCACCACCAGCCCGCCAGGATCCTCACCAATGAGGAACTGGCGGAAACGGTCGATACCAACGACGAATGGATTCGCAGTCGCGTCGGGATCCGCACCCGGCACATCGCGGGCCCCGACGAGCCGGTCGACGAGCTCGCCGCACACGCCGCCGCCAAGGCGCTGGCCGCGGCGGGCCTGACCGCGGCGGACATCGACCTGGTCGTCGTCGCGACCTCCACGGCCGTCAACCGCTCCCCGAACATGGCGGCCCGCGTCGCCCACCGCCTGGGCATCCCGTCCCCGGCCGCGCTCGACCTGAACGTGGTGTGCGCGGGCTTCACGCACGCCCTCGCCACCGCCGACCACACGCTGCGGGCCGGGGCCGCGACGCGCGCCCTCGTCATCGGCGCCGACAAGATGTCCGCCGTCACCGACTGGACCGACCGCTCGACGTGCGTCCTGGTCGGGGACGGGGCGGGCGCCGTGGTCGTCGAGCCGTGCGCCGAGGGCGAGGAGCCGGGGATCGGCCCGGTCCTGTGGGGCTCGGTCCCCGAGATGGGCGACGCCGTACGCATCGAGGGCGAGCCGGCCCGCTTCGCCCAGGAGGGGCAGTCGGTCTACCGCTGGGCCACCCGCTCGCTGCCGCCGCTGGCCCGCGAGGCCTGCGCGAAGGCCGGACTCGACCCGGCGGACCTCGCCGCGGTCGTCCTCCACCAGGCCAACCTGCGCATCATCGAGCCCCTCGCGGAGAAGATCGGCGCCGTGAACGCCGTGATCGCGCGGGACGTCGTCGACTCGGGCAACACCTCGGCCGCGAGCGTGCCGATCGCCCTGTCCAAGCTCGTCGAGCGCGGCGAACTGGTCAGCGGCGCGCCCGCGTTGCTCTTCGGCTTCGGCGGCAACCTCTCGTACGCGGGCCAGGTCGTCCGCTGCCCGTGATCCGGGCGGCGGGGCGTGGCGTACAGAATGTGACGAGGCCAACTCGCTCTAGCCGTGGCGATTGCGCTCGGTAAACTGTATTCCAAAGCCAATCCGGCATTCGTCGGAGCCGGCCTGCCGGATGCTCGAAGCTCAGGAGGGGGACCGCGATGTTGTCCACAGGACTGCCGCAGGGGGCGGTGCCCAAGCTGGAACGCCCCGGACCGCTGCGCGAGCGGGTCTACGAGGCGCTGCTCGAACTGATCACGACGCGGGCCCTGCAGCCCGGCCAGCACCTGGTCGAGAGCGAACTCGCCGGCCACCTCGGGGTCTCCCGCCAGCCGGTGCGCGAGGCGTTGCAGCGGCTGAACACCGAGGGCTGGGTGGACCTGCGCCCCGCACAGGGCGCGTTCGTGCACGAGCCGACGGAGGAGGAGGCCGACCAACTCCTCAGCGTCCGGACGCTGTTGGAGGCCGAGGCCGCCCGGCTCGCGGCGGCCAACGCGGGCAAGGCCGGCATCGGCGAGCTGGAGGCGCTCTGCGCCAAGGGCGAGCAGGCCGTCGCGGACGGGGACGTGGACCTGGTCGTCGCCACGAACGCGGAGTTCCACGCCAAGGTCATGGAACTCGCGGGCAACGTGGTCCTTGGCGAGCTCGCCGGCCAGGTCGACCGCCGGGTGCGCTGGTACTACCAGCCCGTCGCCCGGCAGCGCGGCGAGCAGTCCTGGATCGAGCACCGCCGGCTGATCGCGGCGATCTCGGCGCGCGACGAGGCGAAGGCCACCGCGGCGATGCGGGTGCACACCGAGCACACCCGCGAGACGTACCACCACCGCGACGAGGCCTGACGGGGGCCGCCTGACGGGGGCCGTTCCCGCCTCCGGCGGCAGGCTTTGTCCTGCGGCCGGAGAAAGTCATGGGCAATTCCCGCGCAACTTCTTCCCGCGCCGGGTGGGCGCTGCTACGTTCCCCATCGAAAGACGAACGTGAGCGCACGGCACCACCACCCGAAGAGGCCCGAAGCGGCGGGGAGGGGCACGTGAGACGCATGACGGCTCGACCCGCCAACGCGCACCAGGCGCGACTGCTGCGGCTGCTGCGCGACGCAGGTCCCAACTCCCGCGCCCAGCTGGGCGATCAGGTGGAACTGTCCCGGTCGCGGCTCGCCGTCGAGGTGGACCGCCTCCTCGACACCGGACTCGTGGTCGCCGACGGACTCGCCGCCTCGCGCGGCGGCCGCCGCTCCCACAACGTCCGGCTCGCCCCCTCGCTCCGCTTCCTCGGCGTGGACATCGGCGCGACCTCGGTCGACGTCGCCGTCACCAACGCCGAGCTGGAGATCCTCGGTCACATCGCCCAGCCCATGGACGTACGCGAGGGTCCCGTCGCCATCTTCGAGCAAGTCCTCGCCATGGCGGCCAAGTTGCGGGCCTCCGGGCTCGCCGAGGGATTCGACGGCGCGGGCATCGGCGTACCGGGGCCCGTGCGGTTCCCCGAAGGTGTCCCGGTCGCGCCGCCGATCATGCCCGGCTGGGACGGCTTCCCGGTCCGCGAGGCGCTCAGCCAGGAACTGGGCTGCCCCGTCATGGTCGACAACGACGTGAACCTGATGGCGATGGGGGAGCAGCACGCGGGCGTCGCCCGGCAGGCGCGCGACTTCCTCTGCGTCAAGATCGGCACCGGTATCGGCTGCGGCATCGTCGTCGGCGGCGAGGTCCACCGCGGCACCACCGGGTCCGCGGGCGACATCGGGCACATCCGCGTCGAGCAGGACGGCCGGCAGTGCGCCTGCGGCAACAAGGGCTGCCTGGAAGCACACTTCAGCGGCGCCGCGCTCGCCCGTGACGCGGAGGCCGCGGCCCGCGACGGGCGCTCCGCGGAACTTGCCGCACGACTGGAGAGCGCGGGGCGGCTCACCGCCGCCGACGTCGCGGCGGCCGCCGCGGCCGGCGACGCCACCTGCCTCGACCTGATCCGTGAGGGCGGCAACCGCACCGGGCAGGTCATCGCGTCCCTCGTCAGCTTCTTCAACCCGGGGCTCGTCGTCATCGGCGGCGGTGTCACCGGGCTCGGCCACACCTTGCTGGCCGCCCTGCGTACCCAGGTCTACCGTCAGTCGCTCCCCCTGGCGACCGGCAACCTCCCCATCGTGCTCGGGGAGTTGGGGCCCACCGCCGGAGTGACCGGCGGTGCCCGACTGATCAGCGACCACCTGTTCTCACCCGCGTAAGCCCAGCCGCACCACGCTGCTCCACGCACACCCTGTACGGCGCTCAGCTCCGCCCTGCCCTGCCCCGCTCTGCCCTGAAACCGGTCCGCACCCGCCCCGAGGGGAACCGTCATGGGACCCGATACGGCCTTGGCACCACCACTGCTCACCATGTCCGGCATCACCAAATCGTTCCCCGGCGTGCGCGCCCTGGACGGCGTCGACCTGGAGGTCCAGGCCGGGGAGGTGCACTGTCTGCTCGGCCAGAACGGCGCCGGGAAGTCCACCCTGATCAAGGTCCTCGCCGGGGCGCACCAGCCCGACGGCGGCGTCATCACCTGGCACGGCGAACAGGTCGCGCTGCGTTCGCCGATCGCCGCGATGCGCCTCGGCATCGCCACCATCTACCAGGAACTCGACCTGGTGGAGGCCCTGTCCGTGGCCGAGAACGTGTTCCTCGGGCACGAGCCGACCTCCGCCGGATTCGTCGTGCGCGGGAGCGCGGCCCGCACCGAGACGGCCGCGCTGCTGCGGCGGCTCGGCCACCCGGAGATCGACCCCGAGCGGCTCGTCGGCGACCTGTCCGCCGCCCATCAGCAGATCGTCTCCATGGCCCGCGCGCTCTCCCACGACGTACGGCTCATGGTCATGGACGAGCCGTCCGCCGCGCTCGACCCCGACGAGGTCGAGAACCTCTTCCGGATCGTCGGCGACCTGACCGCAGAGGGCGTCGCCGTCGTCTACATCTCCCACCGACTGGAGGAGATCCGCCGCATCGGCGACCGCGTCACCGTCCTCAAGGACGGCCGCGCGGTGGCGGTCGGCCTGCCCGCCGAACAGACTCCGACCCGCGACATCATCTCCCTGATGACGGGCCGCAACGTCGAGTACGTCTTCCCTGACCGGCCCAACAGCGGGCCACGTACGGACCCCGTCCTGAAGGTCCAAGGCCTCACCCGCGCCGGGGAGTTCGCGCCGTTCGACCTCGACATCCGGCCCGGCGAGATCGTCGGCCTCGCCGGGCTCGTGGGATCCGGGCGCTCCGAGATCCTGGAGACGATCTACGGAGCCCGTAAGCCGACGGCCGGTCAGATCGAGGTCGGCGGACGGTCGTTGCGCACCGGCAGCGTCCGCGCCGCCGTCCGCGCGGGGCTCGGGCTCGCCCCCGAGGAGCGCAAGGCGCAGGCCCTGCTGATGCTCGAATCGGTCACCCGCAACGTCTCCGTCTCCTCCATGTCCCGTTTCTCGTACGGAGGGTGGCTGGACCGCGGCCGGGAGCGCGAGGCCGCCCGCGGCGCCACCCGTGAACTCTCCCTGAGCCCCGACGACCCCTCCGTGCCGGTGCGCACGCTCTCCGGCGGCAACCAGCAGAAGGCCGTGCTCGCCCGCTGGCTGCTGCGCGGCTGCCGGGTGCTGCTGCTCGACGAGCCGACCCGCGGCGTCGACGTCGGCGCCCGCGCCGAGCTGTACGCCGTGATCCGCCGCCTCGCCGACGAGGGCCTCGCCGTCCTCCTCGTCTCCAGCGAGGTCCCCGAGGTCCTCGGCCTCGCCGACCGCGTCCTGGTCCTTCGGGAGGGCCGCGTCATCCACGAGTCCCCGGCGACGGACCTGGACGAACACGGGGTCCTCGACCTGGTGTTGGAGGGTGCGCGATGACGAGCGACACGACGATGACACCGGCCCGGCATCGCGGGTTGACCGGGTCCGTGAGGTGTGCGGTACCGCGTATGGCGGCCGGGTTCGTGAGGTGTCTGGCATCGCGCATGGCGGCCGGGCGCGCGAGGCGGCCGGTACACCGCGCGGCGACCGGGTCCGCGAGGCGACCGGTACACCGCACGACGAAGACACCCCACCGAGTTCACACCATCCGCCCCCGAAGGGACCTGGCGTCATGACGCACCCCGCTCCCGCCGCCAGTCCGGCGGCCCCCGAGGCCGCTCCGGCCAAGAGTCGACCCCGTGTCGTCCGGATGGACCTCCGTACGCTTTCGCTCCTCGGTGTCCTCGCCGCCCTGGTCGTGATCGGCGGTATCACGCAGCCGGACTCCTTCCTGGACACGGACAACCTCCAACTCGTCCTCACCCAGGCCTCCGTCATCGGCGTCGTCACCGTCGGCATGACCTTCGTGATCATGTCCGGCGGGATCGACCTCTCCGTCGGCGCGATCGTCGCCCTCGCCGGGGTCTGGGCCACCACCGTCGCCACCCAGGAGTACGGCTTCGCCGGCGTCCTGTTCACCGCGATCCTCGTCGGCGTCGGCTGCGGCCTCGTCAACGGCGTACTGATCGCGTACGGCGGCATGGTCCCGTTCATCGCCACCCTCGCGATGCTCGCCTCGGGCCGCGGCCTCGCCCTGCAGATCACCGACGGCAAGACCCAAATGGTCACCGTGCCGGGCGTGTTGAAGCTCGGCGAGCGCGACTCCTACGTGCTCGGGATCCCGCCCCTGGTGCTGGTCTTCGTCGCGGTCACCGTGATCGGCTGGCTGATCCTCAACCGCACCACCTTCGGCCGCCGCACCGTCGCCGTCGGCGGCAACGCCGAGGCGGCCCGCCTCGCCGGCATCGACGTGCGCCGCCAGCGCCTCTATCTGTACCTGCTCTCCGGCCTGTGCTGCGGCATCGCGGCCTTCCTGCTGATCGTGCTCTCCGGCTCGGGCCAGAACACCAACGGCAACCTCTACGAACTCGACGCCATCGCCGCCGCCATCATCGGCGGCACCCTGCTCACCGGCGGTCGCGGCACCATCGTCGGCTCCGTCCTCGGCGTCCTGATCTTCACCACGATCCAGAACATCTTCGCGCTGAACAACCTGCAGAGCGACGTCCAGCAGATCGCCAAGGGCGCCATCATCGTCGTGGCGGTCCTGGTGCAGCGGCGCACGGCCAGCACATCCCATTGAAACGCGGAAAGGGACACGCCATGCCAGAGACAACGAGCCGCCGAGGACTGATCTTCGGCGCGGCCGCGGCCGTCACCGCGGGCGGACTGCTCACCGCCTGCACCAGCAACGAGCCCAGCGACAAGAGCGACGACAAGAAGGCCGCCGACCAGCCGGTCGCCGACGACAAGAAGGGCAAGCAGGTCACCATCGGCTTCGCGGGCCCGCAGGCCGACCACGGCTGGCTCAACGCCATCAACGACAACGCCAAGGAACGCGCCAAGAAATACGCGGACGTCACCCTGGAGTCCACCGAGGGCTCCAACGACACCGCCGCGCAGATCGGCCAGGTCGAGACCCTCATCAACAAGAAGGTCGACGTCCTTGTCGTGCTGCCCGCCGACGGCAAGGCACTGACCCAGGTGGGCCTGAAGGCGATGCGCGCCGGCATCCCCGTCGTGAACCTGGACCGCATCTTCAACACCCCACAGGCGTACCGGTGCTGGATCGGCGGCGACAACTACGGCATGGGCCTGAGCGCCGGTCACTACATCGGCGAGCAGCTCAAGGACAAGAAGAACGCGAAGGTCGTCGAGCTCGCCGGGCTCGACAACCTCGAACTCACCAAACAGCGCACCGAGGGCTTCGACGCCGCCCTGAAGAACTACCCCAACATCAAGAAGGTGGCCCGGCAGGCCGCCGAGTTCACGGTCGAGTCCGGACAGGCCAAGATGGCCCAACTCCTCCAGGCACAGAAGGGCTTCGACGCCCTGTGGAACCACGACGACGACCAGGGCGTCGGCGCCCTGCGCGCCATCAAGCAGGCAGGGCGCGACGACTTCCTGATGGTCGGCGGCGCGGGCGCGCTCTCCGCGTTCGAGGAGATCAAGCAGGACCGGGGCGTGCTGAAGGCCACCGTCCTGTACCCGCCGACCATGGCCGCCTCCGCGATCGACCTGGCCCGCGCGCTCGGCCAGGGCAAGGGCATCAGCGGCATGTCCGAGTTCGAGATCCCCGCCCACGTGACGCTGTACTCGGCCGTCGTCGACAAGGACAACGTCGACCAGTACATGCCCACCGGCTTCAAGTGAGCCCCGCCCGTACGACTGGAGGGTCAGCGAACACCGCGCGGACGAGGAGGACTTCTGCATGGCAGGCAGCAACGGTCACGACGGGGCGAGGCCCGTCCTGGGTGTCGGCATGGTCGGGTACGCGTTCATGGGCGCCGCCCACTCGCAGGGCTGGCGCACCGTGGGCCACGTCTTCGACCTTCCGCTCACGCCCTCACTCGCCGCGATCTGCGGCCGTGACGCCTCGGGGGTGCGCGCCGCGGCCGACCGGCTCGGGTGGGCCGCGGCAGAGACCGACTGGCGGGCGCTGATCGCCCGGGACGATGTCGACCTGGTCGACATCTGCACGCCCGGCGACAGCCACGCCGAGATCGCCGTCGCCGCCCTGGAGGCCGGCAAGCACGTGCTGTGCGAGAAGCCGCTCGCCAACTCGGTCGAGGAGGCGGAGGTGATGGCGGAGGCCGCCGAACGGGCCGCCGCCAACGGCCAGTTGGCGATGGTCGGCTTCAACTACCGCCGTGTTCCGGCCATCGCGCTGGCCCGCCGCATGGTCGCCGACGGGCGCATCGGCACCCTGCGTCACGTCCGCGCCCACTACCTCCAGGACTGGCTCGTCGACCCCGCCTTCCCGCTCACCTGGCGGCTGCAGAGGCCGCACGCGGGCTCCGGCGCCCTCGGCGACCTCGGCGCGCACGCCGTGGACCTCGCCCAGTACCTCGCGGGCGAACCCGTGACCGGCGTCTCCGCGCTCACGGAGACCTTCGTCCGCGAACGCCCGCTCCTGGACGGCGCGTCCTCCGGGCTCTCCGCGGCCGGGGGCGGCGACGCGGGCACCGGGCCCGTCACCGTCGACGACGCGGCCCTGTTCACCGGCCGATTCGCCTCCGGCGCCCTCGCCTCCTTCGAGGCCACCCGGTTCGCGGCCGGCCGCAAGAACGCGCTCACCATCGAACTCAACGGCTCCCACGGCACGTTGGCCTTCGACCTGGAGCGCCTCAACGAACTGTCCTTCCACGACCACACCGAACCCGCCGAGCGCGCCGGCTTCCGGCGGATCCTCGCCACCGAGCCGGAACACCCCTACCTGGAGGCCTGGTGGCCGCCGGGCCACGGCCTCGGCTACGAGCACACGTTCACCCACCAGGCCCGCGACCTCGTCACGGCCATCGCCGAAGGGGCGCAGCCCCACCCGTCGTTCGCCGACGGGCTCCAGGTGCAGCGCGTCCTCGCGGCGGTCGAGGAGAGCGCGGCCAAGAACTCCGTCTACACCCCGATCCCGGCCTGAGGGCCCCCTGCCCGAGAGGAGCCATCCATGCCCCGCCCGTTCACCCTCTTCACCGGTCAGTGGGCCGACCTGCCGCTCGAAGACGTGTGCCGCATCGCCCGCGACGCCGGGTACGACGGCCTCGAACTCGCCTGCTGGGGCGACCACTTCGAGGTCGACAAGGCCCTCGACGACCCCGGCTACATCAAGGGGCGCCACGCCCTCCTCGACAAGTACGGCCTCAAGTGCTGGGCCATCTCCAACCACCTGGTCGGCCAGGCCGTCTGCGACGCCATCATCGACGAACGCCACGAGGCGATCCTGCCGTCCCGCATCTGGGGGCACGGCGAGGCCGAGGGCGTCCGCCAGCGGGCCGCCGCCGAGATCAAGGACACCGCCCGCGCGGCCGCCGCCTTCGGCGTCGACACGGTCATCGGGTTCACCGGATCGGCCATCTGGCACCTCGTCGCCATGTTCCCGCCCGTGCCCGAGTCGATGATCGAGCGGGGCTACGAGGACTTCGCCGAACGCTGGAACCCCATCCTCGACGTGTTCGACGCCGAGGGCGTCCGCTTCGCCCACGAGGTCCACCCGAGCGAGATCGCCTACGACTACTGGACCACGCACAAGGCGCTCGCGGCGGTCGACCACCGGCCGGCCTTCGGCCTGAACTTCGACCCCTCCCACTTCGTGTGGCAGGACCTCGACCCGGTCGGCTTCCTCTACGACTTCCGCGACCGCATCCTCCACGTCGACTGCAAGGAGGCCCGCAAGCGCCTCGACGGCCGCAACGGCCGCCTCGGCTCCCACCTCCCGTGGGGAGACCCCCGCCGCGGCTGGGACTTCGTGTCCGCCGGGCACGGGGACGTCCCCTGGGAGGACGTGTTCCGCATGCTCCGCTCCATCGACTACTCCGGGCCGATCTCGGTGGAGTGGGAGGACGCGGGCATGGACCGCCTCCAGGGCGCCCCCGAGGCACTGACCCGCCTGAAGGCCTTCGACTACGAACCACCCACGGCGTCCTTCGACGCGGCGTTCAACAGCTGAGCCCGAGAGCTGGGCCGCGCGACCCGATCCGCTGGTCGCGCGGCCGATCCGCCATGCCCAAAACCGGCTTTGTCCTGAAGTAGGAAAAAGCTCAACTCTTAGACGTACAAGGTCTGTTCGGACGGGACAAACACGACTAGCGTCCTCCCCCGAACGTATGCACGGCACACACACTGCACTCACGGCACAGATCCCCCCGGGGCGACGGCGCGCCCCGGCGTATCGCACGACCCGCCCCTCTGTCCGGAGGAACCCGTGCACAGGAAACGCCTGAGAACCCGCAACGCACTCGCCCTGCTCACCGGCACCCTGCTCGCCGCCGCCTCGCTCACCTTCTCGGCGGCCGCGGCCCCCGCGCCCGTCGCCGGAGCTGCCGCGGCCGAGGACTTCCAGCAGGTCACCCTCGCCAAGGGCGCGGAGGAGGTCGGCGAGCCGATGTCGCTGGCCGTCCTGCCGGACCGCAAGGTCCTGCACACCTCGCGCGACGGCGTGCTGCGCCTGACCGACGAGAACGGCACCACCAAGGTCGCCGGCAAACTCGACGTCTACAGCCACGACGAAGAGGGCCTCCAGGGCGTCGGCGTCGACCCGAACTTCAGCGAGAACCGCGCGATCTACCTCTACTACGCGCCCCCGCTGAACACCCCGGCAGGCGACGCCCCCAACGACGGCACGGCCGCCGACTTCGCCCCCTTCGACGGCTACAACCGGCTCTCCCGGTTCACGCTCAACACCGACGGCACGCTGAACAAGGACTCCGAGAAGAAGGTCCTCGACGTCACGACCTCGCGCGGCATCTGCTGCCACGTCGGCGGCGACATCGACTTCGACAAGGACGGCAACCTGTACCTGTCGACCGGCGACGACTCCAACCCGTTCGCCTCCGACGGCTACACGCCCATCGACGAGCGCTCCACCCGCAACCCGGCCTACGACGCCCAGCGTTCGGCCGGCAACACCAACGACCTCCGCGGCAAGATCCTCCGCGTCAAGGTCGCGGCCGACGGCTCGTACACCATCCCGGACGGCAACCTGTTCGCCCCCGGCACCGACAAGACGCGGCCCGAGATCTACGCGATGGGCTTCCGCAATCCGTTCCGGATGAGCGTCGACAAGCCCACCGGCATCGTCTACGTCGGCGACTACGGGCCCGACGCGGGCACCGCCGACGCCAAGCGCGGCCCCGCGGGCCAGGTCGAGTTCGCCCGCGTGACGAAGGCGGGCAACTTCGGCTGGCCGTACTGCACCGGCGACAACGATGCCTACGTGGACTACGACTTCGCGACGGGCGCCTCCGGCTCGAACTTCGACTGCGCGGCGCCGAAGAACACCTCGCCGCACAACACAGGACTCACCGACCTGCCGCCCGCGCAGGCCGCGTGGATCCCCTACGACGGCGGCTCCGTCCCGGAGTTCGGCTCCGGCTCCGAGTCCCCGATGGGCGGCCCCGTCTACCGCTACGACGCCGCCAACACCTCCCCGGTGAAGTTCCCCGAGGCGTACGACGGCGACTTCTTCGCCGGTGAGTTCGGCCGGCAGTGGATCAAGCGGATCGAGCAGGACGCCGACGGCAAGGTCACCTCGATCAACCCGTTCCCCTGGACCGGCACCCAGGTGATGGACATGGCCTTCGGCCCCGACGGCGCGCTGTACGTCCTCGACTACGGCCTCTCCTGGTTCGGCGGCGACGAGAACTCCGCCCTGTACCGCATCGAGAACGCCACCGAAGGACACTCGCCGACCATCGACGCCAAGTCCGACAAGACCTCCGGCCAGGCGCCCCTGAAGGCGCAGTTCACCTCCACGGCCTCCGACGCCGACGGTGACGCGCTCACGTACTCCTGGAACTTCGGCGACGGCACCACCGGCACCGGCGCCTCTCCCAGCCACACCTACAAGAAGAACGGCACCTACACCGCGACCGTCACCGCCAAGGACTCCACGGGCCGCACCGGCAGCGCCGACGTGCACCTCGTCGTCGGCAACACCGCGCCCAAGGTGACCCTGGAGCTGCCCGCCGACGGCCAGCTGTTCACCTTCGGCGACAAGGTCCCCTTCAAGGTGAAGGTCACCGACCCGGAGGACGGGGCCATCGACTGCTCCAAGGTCAAGGTCACCCACATCCTCGGCCATGACAGCCACGGCCACCCGATCACCTCGGCCACCGGCTGCTCCGGCACCATCCAGACCAGCGCCGACAGCGAGCACGACCCGAACGCCAACGTCTTCGGCGTCTTCGACGCCGAGTACACCGACAAGGGCGCGAACGGCCAGCCGGCGCTGACCACGCACGACCAGCACGTCACCCAGCAGAAGCACCGCCAGGCCGAGCACTACGGCGACTCCAAGGGCGTCTCGGTCGTCAGCCACGACGCGGCCAACGGCGGCAAGGCCGTCGGCACCATCGAGAACGGCGACTGGATCTCCTTCAAGCCGTACATGATCGGGAACGCCAAGTCCCTGAAGGCGCGCGTCGCCTCGGCGGGCAGCGGCGGCACCCTGGAGATCCGCACCGGCTCGGCGACCGGCAAGCTCGTCGGCAGCGCCAAGGTCGCACCGACCGGCTCCTGGGAGACGTACACCGACGTCACCACCGCCATCAGCAAGCCGCCCACCAAGAGCACCACGCTCTACCTGGTCTTCAAGGGCGCGGGCGGCAACAACCTGTTCGAGATCGACGACTTCACCTTCACCACGGGCTGAGAGGAGCAGGACAGCATGCGCACCTCCGTAAAGCTCGGCCTCGCGACGGCCGCCGCCGCCCTGCTCATCGGCGGACTGACGGCCCCGGCCACCTCGGCGCCCCAGGGCGCCGGGGCCGGCGACCGGGTCCTGGTGTTCTCCAAGACCGCCGGATTCCGGCACGACTCCATCCCCGAGGGCATCGCCGCCCTGAAGGAACTCGGCGCCGCCGACCGGCTCGCCGTCGACACCACCGAGGACGCGACCGCCTTCACCCCGGGCAACCTCGCCCGGTACAAGGCCGTCGTCTTCCTCTCCACCACAGGCGACGTGCTCGACGCCGCACAACAGAAGGCGTTCGAGGGCTACGTCGCCAAGGGCGGCGGCTACCTGGGCGTGCACGCCGCCGCCGACACCGAGTACGACTGGGACTACTACGGCGGCCTCGTCGGCGCCTGGTTCCAGGGCCACCCGGCGATCCAGCCGGCCACGGTCCGCGTCGAGGACCACAAGCATCCGGCCACCCGCGATCTGCCGGACGCCTGGCAGCGCACCGACGAGTGGTACAACTACCGCTCCAACCCGCGCGACAACGACCGGCCCGTGCACGTACTCGCCTCGCTCGACGAGACGACGTACTCCGGCGGCACCATGAAGGGCGACCATCCGATCGCCTGGTGCCAGAACTTCGGCGGCGGCCGCGCCTTCTACACCGGCGGCGGACACACCAAGGAGTCCTACGCCGACCCCGCGTTCCGCGGCCATCTGCGCGGCGGCCTGCAGTACGC
The DNA here is from genome assembly GCF_035798155.1 of Streptomyces endophyticus. Taxonomy (NCBI): domain Bacteria; kingdom Bacillati; phylum Actinomycetota; class Actinomycetes; order Kitasatosporales; family Streptomycetaceae; genus Streptomyces; species Streptomyces endophyticus. The sequence continues at coordinate 63,442 of NZ_JAOZYC010000152.1, forward strand.
CACCGGGAAGGTCGCGGCCAACTGCCGCCCGAACACCGGCTACCGGGACCTCTTCAACGGCGAGACGCTCGACGGCTGGAAACAGGCCGGGCCGGGCAGCTTCGCCGTGGATCCCGCGAAGGGGACCCTCAACTCCCAAGGCGGCATGGGCCTGCTCTGGTACCAGGCCAAGCAGCTGAAGTCGTACTCCCTGAAGCTCGACTGGAAGATGTCGAGCGCCGACGGCGACGACAACTCGGGTGTCTTCGTGGGCTTCCCGGCCTCCGACGACCCCTGGTCCGCCGTCGACAAGGGCTACGAGATCCAGATCGACGCCACCGACGCACCCGACCGCACCACCGGCGCGATCTACTCCTTCCAGTCCGCCGACCTCGCGGCCCGCGACAAGGCCCTGAAGCCGCCGGGGGAGTGGAACTCCTACGAGATCAAGGTGCGGGGCGAGCGCCTCCAGGTGTTCCTCAACGGAGTCGAGGTCAACGACTTCACCAACAAGGACCCCGAGCGGAGCCTGACCGACGGCTACATCGGTCTGCAGAACCACGGCGACTCCGACCAGGTGTCCTTCCGCAAGATCCGCCTGAAGGAACTGTCCACGGCCACCACCGGATCCGCCACGGGCGCGCTGCCCGGCGCGGGCGACTAGGACGGCGGCGGGCGAGGGACGCCGGACCCCCGCCCGCCGCCTTGCCCCGCCCCCGGCGGGGTGCCGAGCAGGTGCGCGTACGGCGTCCCGTACGGCACCTCCTACGGCTTCGCGGATGGTTTCGCGCATCACGTCACGCTCGACCAGGAGGCTGCCCATGTCCGCCGGTTCCTTCTCCTCCCCCCTGTCCGCCACGGACCGACGGTTCGGCGTGTGGCTGGTCGGGGCCCGCGGCTCCGTCGCCACCACGGCGATCGCGGGCTGCGCCGCCATCGGCGCCGGGCTGCATCCGCCCTCCGGGATGGTCACGGAGACCGAGCCGTTCACCACGGCCGCCCTGCCACCCCTGACGTCCCTCGTCTTCGGTGGCCACGACACGCTCGACTGCCCGCTGCCCAAACGCGCCGAGCAGCTCGCCGCCGGGGGAGTGCTGCCGCACGGACTGCCGGGCGCGGTGCACGCCGAACTCGCGGCCGCCGACCGGGAGATCGTGCCTGGCGGGCCGCTCCCCGGCGACGGCCGCACCCAGGACGAGCTGATCGCCGCCTTCACCGCCGACATCAACGCCTTCGTACGACGCCACGCCCTGGCCGGGGCCGTGGTCCTGAACGTCGCCTCCACCGAGGCGCCACCACGCGGCGACGACCTCCCGGCCAGCTCCCTGTACGCGGCGGCGGCCCTGCGCGCCGGTTGCCCGTACATCAACTTCACCCCCTCCACGGGACTCCACCACCCCTCTCTTCAGCACGCGGCCCACACCGCGGGCGTCCCCTTCGCGGGCCGCGACGGCAAGACCGGGCAGACCCTGCTGCGGTCCGTGCTCGGCCCGATGTTCCGCAGGCGCGCGCTCGACGTGCGCGCCTGGTCCGGTACCAACCTCCTCGGCGGCGGCGACGGCGCGGCCCTCGCCGATCCGGCCGCGGCCGCCGCGAAGAACGCGGGCAAGGAACGCGTCCTCGCCGACACCCTCGGCGCCGTCCCGCAGGGCGAGGTCCACATCGACGACGTCCCGGCGCTCGGCGACTGGAAGACGGCCTGGGACCACATCGCCTTCGACGGTTTCCTCGGCGCGCGGATGACCCTGCAGACCACGTGGCAGGGGTGCGACTCGGCCCTCGCCGCACCCCTCGTCCTCGACCTCGCGCGGCTGCTGCTGCGCGCCGCGGAGGCCGGACTGGCGGGTCCCCGACCGGAGTTGGGCTTCTACTTCAAGGATCCCGACCCCGGCGCGTCCTCCGACCTGGACCACCAGTACGAGGCCCTGCTCGCGTTCGCCGGCCGCCTGCGGGACGGTGCGGCGTGAGCCGGTCGGCTGCCGCCGGGGCGGGTGGGCCGGGTGAGCGGGGCGGGACGGGCGAGCGGGGCGGGACGGGCGAGCGGGGCCGTGCCTCGGGCGAGG
>NZ_JAOZYC010000153.1:0-65098 GCF_035798155.1 Streptomyces endophyticus
GGCGACGTCGGACGCCTCGACGAACGCGGCTTCCTCATCATCACCGACCGCCTCAAGGACATGTTCCTGGTCGGCGGGTTCAACGCCTACCCCGCCGAGATCGAACAAGCCCTGCGCGGCCACCCCGCCATCACCGACGTCGCCGTCGTCGGCGCACCGGACGAACGCCTCGGCGAGGTGGGCATCGCCTACTGCGTCCCAGCGGACGACACCCGGATCGACGCCGCCGAACTGACCGCCTGGGCACGGCAGCGCCTCGCCAACTTCAAAGTGCCGCGCGCCTTCGTCCCCGTCGACACCCTGCCCCACAACGCGGCGGGCAAGGTCGACAAGGTCACCCTCCGCGCACGCGCCCGCGAGGAACCGCCGTCCCGGACGTGAGCCGACCGTCCGGGTTCCAACTCGCCTCTTCCCGCCCTACGTTGCCCATCTCCCGCTGACACCCGTCCCCACAGGAGAGCGCATGAAGTACTCCGTCGTCCTCCCCGTCAACCTCGGCGTCCTCGGTGAGCCCTCCGATGTGCTGCGCGTGGCCCGGCACGCCGAAGAGCTCGGCTTCGAGTCGGTCTCCGCTGTGGAGCACGCCGTCGTGATCAGTGACACCGAGAGCCGCTACCCCTACGCGCCCGACGGCCGACTGCCCCTGCCGAACGACCTCCCCTACCCCGACCCGCTCGAACTGCTCGCCTACCTCGCCGCCGGCACCGACCGGCTCGGCCTCTCGACCGGCGTGCTGGTGCTGCCGAACCACAATCCGTTCGTGCTGGCCAAGCGTCTGGCCACCCTGGACCGGCTGAGCGGGGGACGGCTGCGGATCTGTGCCGGGCTCGGCTGGATGCGCGAGGAGATCGAGGCGTGCGGCGGCGACTTCGCGCGGCGCGGCAAGGTGGCGGACGAGTCGATCCGGCTGATGAGGGAGCTGTGGGCGTCGACTTCGCCCGAAGGGCTGTCCTTCCAGGGCGAGTTCTACGCGGTGGAGGGCGCGCACAGCTACCCCAAGCCGCATGCGGGACGCGCCGTGCCGCTGCACATCGGCGGCCACTCCGAGGCGGCGGCCCGCCGGGCGGGACGCCTCGGCGACGGCTTCCAGCCCCTGGGCCTGGCCGGCGACGAACTGACCGCGGCCCTCACCCTCGTACGGGAGACGGCGCGGGAGGCCGGACGGGATCCCGGTGACGTGGAGTTGACGCTGGGAGCGACGCTGCCGCGCGCGGCGGACAGGACCGAGTGGGCCGAGTCGCTCGGCGCCGACCGGCTCGTGCTGTCCGGGTCCCGGCACGCGACGTCCCTGGACGCGTTCCTCGATGAGTTGACGGCCTGCGCCGTGAAGGTGGGGCTGTCCCGGTGACCGAGTACCTCGCTCCCCCGCCAGGACCCGAACCGCCGTCCGCACTGCCGCGCGACCCCGAGCACCCGCTGTTCGCCGGGCGGACCGCCGTGGTCACGGGCGGGGCGCGCGGCATCGGCGCGGGCATCGTCCGGGCACTCGCGTATCACGGGGCGCGCGTAGTGCTGTGCGACACGGAGGGCGACGCGGCGCGGGCGACGGCCGAGACGGCGCTCGGCGACGGCTCCCCCGAGGTGACGGTCGTGGCCGGTGACATCCGCGCACGCACCACCGTCGACGCCCTGGTCGCGGCGGCCGGTGAGCCGGACTTCCTGGTGAACAACGTGGGTGACTTCCGCCCCTCCGGCCCGTTCCTCACCAGCGAGGAGCGGGACTGGCAGGACATGTACGAGCTGAACCTCCTGCACATCCTGCGGGTGACGCGGGCGTTCCTGCCCGCGATGGTGGAACGCGGGCACGGCGGCATCGTCAACCTGTCGTCCGTGGAAGGGCTGCGGGGCATTCCCGGCAGCGCGGTGTACGGGGCGTTCAAGGCGGCCGCCATCGCCTTCACGGCATCGCTGGCCGCGGAGGTCGGCCAGTACGGCATCCGTGTCAACGGCATCGCGCCCGACCTCACCGACACCCCGCAGACCCCGATGTGGGCGTCGACCGCCGCCAAGTACGGGGACCACGTGGGCAAATGGGTGCCGGTGGGCCGCTTCGGGCACCCGGCGGACCACGGCGACGCGGCGGTGTTCCTGCTGTCCGAGCAGTCCCGCTTCATGACCGGTACGACGCTGAACCTGGACGGCGGCACGATGGCGGCGCCGGGCTGGCTGCGGCGCGACGAGCACCGGTACACGAACATGCCGCGGGGGCTGCGTTGAGCGCCCGCGGCATGATCGTGCACTGGTGGCCCGGAGCGAGCCCCTGAAAGTCCCTCTCGCGCTCCCTGCACCGGCCATATGCCACTGCACGCCGAAAAGCGTCTGTTCGCCGTCGGCGATACGCTCCGCCATATGCCCAGGGCATGACCAGCGAGCATCCTTGGCCGCCTTCCGTCGGTTCTGATGCCAGGACGGTGCGCGCGGTGCTTCCATGGAACACTCAACGCACCTCAAGCGGGTAGGCCGAGGAGCAATAACCATGAGCACACCGACCTCACCCCCCTTCGACATCCACGTCGTGGACGCCGGAGACCTCGTCCTCCTCCACGCGCGCGGAGAACTCGACCTGAACACCGCGCCGGGCCTCGACCTCGCGCTGGTCCCCTTGCACCCACGCCGCTGCGAACTCGACTTCGCCGACGTGCCGTTCACCGACTCGACCGGCATCAACCTCCTCGTACGCCATCAACAGCTGGCCGCCGACGCGGGAGGCAGCCTGCGCCTGATCGCCGTCAGCGGGCCCGTCCGCCGGGTCCTGGACATCTCCGGCACCGCCGGTCTCCTGCTCACCTCCCCCGAACCACCCCCGCCGGAGGCCACCGGGCCCTGATCCGGACGGCCGAACCGCACGCGTGGCGCTGCCGGTTGGGGCCGGATCAGGCCAGGCCGGCGGCGATCGCGCGGCGGACGGCGTCGGCGCGGTCGCGGATGTCGGCCTTGGCGAAGAGGTTGTTGATGTGCGTCTTGACCGTGGCCTCGCTGATGAAGAGCTTCTCGGCGATGGCGCGGTTGGGCAGTCCCTGACCGATGAGCGTGAGCACTTCGCGCTCTCGCGGCGTGATGTCCGCGGGCAGCGACCGCGGGGCGGCCGCCGGTGCCGTGGTGCGCACCGTGGCCAGCAGCCGGTCCTGGACCGCGCGGTCGAGGACGGACTGGCCGGCGGCGGCCGCCCGGATCGCCCGCAGGATGTCCTGGCGGCCGGCGTTCTTCGTCAGGTAGCCGCGGGCGCCGGCGCTCAGCGCGGCCAGGATGGAGTCGTCGTCGGCGAAGGTGGTCAGCACGACCACCGCCACGCCGGGGTGTTCCTCGCTCAGCCGGCGGGTGGCCTCGATGCCGTCCATCTCCGGCATCCGCAGGTCCATCAGCACCACGTCGACCGGCCCCGCCGCCACGGCGCTCAGCACCTCGGTGCCGTTGGCCGCTGCCGTGATCACGTCGATGTCCTCGGACAGTGCGAGTACCGCCGCGAGGGGTTCGCGGACGGCGGCCTGGTCGTCCGCGACGACGACTCTCAACCGGTGCCGTCCATCGGCCTGTTCACTCATCGGGGATCACTGCCTCCACCTGCCAGCCGCCTGCGTCCGGCCCTTCGGCGACCGGTCCCGCAGTAAGGGTGCCATCCAGGAGGGCGACCCGCTCGCGCATCCCGATGAGTCCCATCCCGCTGCCGAGTCCCACGGTCACCGCACGGGCGGCGGGCCCGTTGCGGACCGTCAGCGTCGTCGAGGCCCCGGCGAACGCGAGCTCCACCGCGACCGTCCCACCCGGGGCGTGCCGGCCCGCGTTGGTCAGGGCCTCCTGGGCGATCCGCAACAGATTCTGCGTCCCGCGTGCCGACAGCGGCCGGACGGTGCCGGTGACGGTGAGCGCGTCGCGGTGGCCGGACGACTCCAGCATCGCGGTCAGCGTCTCGACCAGCGGCAGCGCGTCCTCACGCAGCGCGTGCACCGTCCACTGCGCCTGCTTGAGGCTCTCCTTGACCATGCTGTGCGCCTTCTGGTTCGCCTCGCGGACCTTGTCCAGGTCGCCGGTGTCCAGCAGCGCGTCGGCGAGCTCCAGCTGCATGTTGATCCCGGCCAGCGAGTGCGCCAGGACGTCGTGCACGTCCCGGGCGATCCGGCCGCGCTCGGCCAGCGCGGCGGTCCGGGCCTCGGCGCGTGCGGCGCGCTCGGAGGACTCGGCCGCGCCGATCACCGCTTCCAGCGCGCGCTGTTTGCTCCGGCTGAGCATGCCCGCCACCACGGGGACGCCGGTGGTGAGTCCCAGGACCCAGGGAAGGTTCGGATGCCCCGGGCCGACATCGAAGTAGAGCACCGCGCCGCACAGGAGACTGCTCGACGCGGCCAGCGGGAGCGACCACTGGGGAGGAAAGCGGTAGCCGATGTGGCCGACGAGGAAGAACGCGAACAGATAGCAGGCCCCGGTGCTGCTGACGCCGATCAGCGCGGCCGACGCGACGATCCCCAGCGCCAGTCCTACGAGGACGGCGCGCGGGGCGAACCGGGCTTCGGGCAGATGCCGGGCCAGCAGCGCCACCGAACACAGCACGAGCAGGACGCCGACCGCCAGGCCCCGGCCGCCGAGTCCCAGCGGCCGGACCGTCACGAACCCGCAGGCGATGACCGTCAGCGTGACGGCCCCGTGCATCCTGGGGTCCCTGCGCGGGACCACCGGGCGCTGCCCGGACTCCGGGCCGGACCCGACGTCCCGACCGCTCTCAGCTGTGGCCACGGCGCGACGATAGCCCACGATCAGGCGCCGTGGTCCGGGCTCAGAGCCGGTCGCGTCAGCTGCGCCCGCGGCCCACGGTCGACGAGGCGGCCGCGGACGAAGATGGTGGCCAGCCGTGTGACGACCTCGGTGAGGGCCATGAGGACGAACGCGGCGACCCACGCCTGGTCGCTGGTGATGTGGTGGGTGAGGCTGAAGCGGGCGACGTCGTCGCCGCCGCCGTGCTCGGTCCACAGCTGGAACCCCATGCGCGCGCCCATGCCGAGTACCCACAGGACCGCGGAGACCGCTCCGGCCTTGATCAGGAGATGCTCCCCGGAGACCCGGATCCGGGTGTAGACGCCGCCCCCGATGCCGAGCGCGGCGCCCGCGGCCACCAGGGTGCCGATCAGCACCAGGTCGTTGCCCCCGGTCGGGACGGAGTCGAGGTACTGCTGGGCCACGAAGGCCACGATCCCCAGCGGGACGAGGAAGGACTTCCAGTCCAGCCGCCCTTCCCGCAGCTGCCGGAAGACGACGAGGATGAGAGCGATGTCGGTGATCCACTCGGTCGTTGTCATGCCCTCAAGACTGCTGCGGCGAGGCGCTGACCACCTGGACCCATGGGTGGACCTCCGGGTGGACATCGGCGGCGCCCGCGTTCAGTACGTCATGCCGTGCCCGAAGCGGTACAGCGGTGAGCGCGTGTCGAAGGGGACGTCCTCGCGGCTCTCCTCGACCGCCTTCATCGACGACGGCAGGTCGAACGGCAGCCGTCCCTGCGGCGCGTCGGCCCCGAAGAGCAGGTCGAGCAGGGCGTCGTCCTCGGCACCGAAGTCGGCCACGACGGCCGTCGCCGCTTCGGCGATCTCCGTGAGCACGGCGGGGCGCTCCAGGTAGACGAGCACGACGGTGGGCACCTGCGCCGCGAGCCCGCGCACATGCCGCACGACGTCCTCGGGGAAGTCGAGCGAGCCTGCGTGGAACCACTCGCTGAGCGCGGTGCCCCGGTCCTCGTACGGGGCGCGCAGTCGCACCACGGCGACCTCGGCGTCCGCGACGTCGGGCACCAACTGGCCGTGTTCGGCGACCAGTTCGGCGTCCAGCCCCTCCGCGTACACACGCAGGCCGGTGCGGTCGGACAGCGGCAGCACGGCGTCGGCGTTCTTCACCAGGACCAACGAACGGCGCTGCGCCGTCCGTCCCGCTTCGCGCAGTGGCGCCGAACCGACGGTCTGCGCCGCCTGCTCGGCGTCGACCGTGCGCTGCTCGAAGAGTCCGAGCCGGAACTTCTCGCGCAGGAGCCTGCGTACCGACTCGTCGATGCGCTCCTGCGACACGGCGCCGCTGTCCACGAGTTCGAGGACGAGGTCCGTGCAGTCGTCGCCGCCGAACTGGTCGACGCCCGAGTCCAGGGCGCGGGCGATCCGCTGCGCCGGAGTCAGCTGTTCCAGACCGTAGGCGTGCGCCTCGAAGACGTCGCCGGAGAGCATGGTCGACTCGATGACGTTCCAGTCCGTGCAGACGATCCCGTCGAAGCCGTAGTGGCCGCGCAGCAGGTCGGTCACCACGGGCTTGTTGAACGCGAAGCCGACCTCCTCCCAGCCCGGCACGGCGAGCGGCATCCCGTAGTACGTCATCACCTGCGTCGCCCCGGCGCGGAACGCCGCGTCGAACGGCAGCTGGTGCAGCCGGGCCAGGCCGCCCGGGTACACCTGCTCGCGGTGCGCCGGGTCGTGCGCGTCCTCGCCGCCCAACTGCGGTCCGCCGCCCGGGAAGTGCTTGACCATCGCCGCGACGGAGCGGGCGCCGAGCCGCTCGCCGCCGCGCAGGCCCCGGATGAACGCGGCCGTCATGTTGGCCACCGTGACCGGGTCCTCGCCGAACGTGCCGTAACCGCGCGACCAGCGCGGGTCGGTGAACAGGTCGGCCATCGGCCCGAGCGCGACCCGGATGCCGAGCGCGGTGTGCTCGCGCCGCACCACCTCCCCGTACTCCTCGGCGAGCCGGACGTCACCGATCGCGCCGATGCCGGTGTGCTCGGGCCAGCGCGACATCCGCTCGATGGCCTGGCCCGCCGCCGGGCTGGAGAACATGCCGTGCCGCGGGTCCGTGGAGACGGTGACGGGAATGCCGAGCCGGGTGTCGGCGGCGAGCTCCTGGAGCCGGTTGTGCCAGAGCGCGATCTCGTACGGGTCGGTCCCGTTGAGGAGGTTGAAGTGGGTGATGTGGCGGTCCACGACCAGCTCGCGCGCGGTGCGCACCCCGTTGTCCGCGTCCGGCTCGGCGAGCAAGTGGCCGCCGGGAGCGAGGGTGTTGGCGGTGTGGAAGAGCTGTCCGGCCTTCTCCTGCGGTGTCATGCGGGAGAGCAGGTCCTCGACGCGCCGCTCAACGGGCAGTTCGGGGTTCAGGTACGGGGCGGAGGGGTGGTTCATGGCGGAACTTCCTTGTGCGGCGAGGGCGTTGCTCAGCGGCGCTTGACGGGCAGCACGGCCGGGATCGCGAGGAGCGCGGCGAGCAGACCGAAGACGAAGAGCGCGGGGTAGTTGTTGCCGTCCCCGAGGGCGAGCAGCGTCGGCGCGATGAGGGTGATCAGCGAGTACGGCAGTGTGGCGGCGATGTTCATGACGCCGAGGTCCTTGGCCGCGTTGTTCGGGTCGGGCAGCACATCGGCGGGCAGCGCGATGTCGACGGCGAAGTACACGCCCATGCCGACCCCGACGATCGCCTGCGCGATCAGGAACCCGGTCACCGACGTGGCCAGTGCCATCACGCCCATCGAGGCGGCGAGCAGCACGGCGGCCGTGAACACGATGGGCTTGCGGCGGCCGATCCGGTCCGAGATCCGGCCCGCGGGCACCGTCGCGATCAGGATGAAGATGTTGGCGACGAGGCTGCCCATGAACACGTAGTGGGTGACGGCGTCGTCGTTCTGGCCGAGATAGTCGGAGAGGTAGTACGCCATGTACGTGGTGACGGTGGCGTACGAGGTCCACATCAGGAAGCGGCTCAGCCAGGCCCAGCCGAAGTTCGGGAAGCGCACCGGGTTGGTCCACAGGAAGGCGATCAGCTGGCGGGCGGTCAGCGGCGGCACCTGCTCCTTGCTGACGCGGCGGTCCCGGCCGTAGAGCAGGAACGGCACGATCAGGGCGGCCCCGACGAGCGCGGGGACCAGCATCAGCGCGATGGTCGAGGTGTTGAGGGAGTCCACCAGGAAGGTGCCGCCGAGCGTCGCGAGCGGGTTGGCGAGGGCGAGCACCGCGGAGGCGAAGCCCATCTGCCGCTCGGGCACCTGGTCGGCGAGGGCGCCGTAGATTGCGGCCACCAGTGCGTTGTAGAAGCACTGCGCCAGACACCAGCCGACGACGATCTCCCAGGTGCTGTTCGCGTAGGCGATCACCACGATCCCCACGAAGCCGCCTGCCGTGCCGATCACCATCCAGGGGCGGCGGGCGCCGAACCGGGACGTGGTGCGGTCGGAGAGCAGGCCGAACAGCGGGTTGGCGACGAGCGCGACCAGGGCGCCTGCGCCGAGTGCCAGCGACAGGGCGCCCACCTTGCCGGCCGCGTCCATCCGCTCGACCTTGAGCGCGACGGAGATCAGCGACGGCACCAGTACGCCCATCCAGGCGCCGAGCAGGGCCAGGAAGTGGACGAGGACGAAGGTGCCGGGGACGCGCTCGCGGGCGTCGCCCCCGGGTGGTGCGGGGGCAGCGCCGGGTGCGGCACTGCTGGGGGCGGACATGGTCACAACTCTCCTTTGAGCCATGGGGCTTACTGCCTTGAGCCATGGGGCTCACTGCTTGGTCGGACTGGCTGTTACTGGTCCTCGTGGCTGCCGCAGGAGTCGCGGATCACGAGTTCGGTGGGCACGGTGAAGTGGGCCGGGGGCCGCCCGTGCTCGATGGAGTCGAGCAGCATCCGCACCGCGGCCGCGCCCATCTGCCGGAACGGCTGGCGGACCGTGGTCAGCGGCGGCTGCATGACACGGGCGATGGGGGAATCGTCGAACCCGATGACGGCGACGTCGTCGGGCACCCGATGGCCGGCGGCATGCAGGGCGTTGAGCGCCGAGAAGGCGATCTCGTCCCAGGCCACGGCGAGCCCGTCCGGGTCGGTGCCGAGCAGTTCGGTGATCTCGTCGGCGGTCGGCTCGCGGTCGGCCGGCAGCAGCGTGAGGTCCGGGTCGTACGGGATGCCGCCTTCGCGCAGGGCGTCCAGGTACCCCTCGAAGCGCTCCTGGGCGAAGGCGTCGTTCAACTGCCCGCCCACGAAGGCGATCCGCCGCCGCCCGTGCCGCACCAGGTGCAGCACGGCTTCGCGGAAACCGGCGCGGTTGGTGCTCTCGACGTACGGCAGGTCGAGGCGGTGGCCGCGGTCGTCGATGACCACGGAGGGCATGCTGGTGTGTGCGATGGCGCCGATGTGCCGGGGCGTGCCCTCGGGCATCAGCAGGATCAGCCCGTCCACGGGCAGCGTCGGCAGGGTCTGCGTGACGAACTCGCGCTCGGCGCGCTCGCCCGGCCGCAGCGGGTGGACCATCAGGTGCAGGCCGCGCCGCGCGGACTCCTCGGCGATCCCGTACTGGATGTCGGAGTAGCCCCACCACTGCTGGAGCGGCATGAGCAGCCCGAGCGTGTCGTGCCTGCCGGTGCGCAGGGAGCGCGCGCTGGCGCTCGGCGCGTATCCGAGGTCGGCGGCGATCCGCTGGATGCGCTCGCGGGTCTCGGCGCCGACGTCCGGATGCCCGTTCAGCGCACGGGAGACCGTGGGCTTGCTGACGCCGGCTTCCTTGGCGATGTCCGCGATGGTGACGCGGGGCATGGGGCCTCACCTGGTTCGTGGGTCGGGTTCCGGGGCTCGGTTCCGACACCTTCGGAACTGTTCCACAATCGATTGCGGAACAGCTCCGAAGGTAACTCCGGTGGGCCGTGGGAAGCAAGGGGCTCAAGAGAGCCTAGAATAGTATACCAATTCAGGCATTGATATACCGAAGGGATGCGCGAGGACCGGATGGCAGCGGAAGAGGGCAGGGAGGCCGAGTCGGTGCGGATCGCGCGGCAGATCCGTGACGACATCATCAACGGCACCCGCCCGCAGGGCAGCAAGCTCGTCGAGCGGGACCTGGCGAACGAGCTCGGCGTGAGCAGGGTGCCGGTGCGGGACGCGCTGAAGGCGCTGGTCGCGGAGGGGCTCGTCACGCCGCGACCCCGGACGTGGGCCGTCGTCCGCGAGTTCACGAAGAGCGACATCGCCGATCTCCAAGAGGTGCGTTTCGCGCTGGAGACCGTCACGTTCAAGCTGGCGGCGCAGCGGCGCACCCGTGCCGGGCTTCAGCAGTTGCGCGCCGTGCTCGACGCCGAACTCGACGCCGCGGCCTCGGGAGACGCCGTGACCGCGCGCCGGATCGCCGCCGAATTCCACGAGTGCGCCACGGAACTCGCGGGCAATCACGTCTTCGACGAGCTGGAGCTGACCCTGCGCAGTCGGATGCGCTGGCTGCTCGGCCAGCACGACGACCTGGCGAAGGTCGCCGAGGAACACCGGCTGCTCTACGAGGCCATCGAGCGGCGCGACGTCGCCGGGGTCGAGGCACTCGTGCTGCGCCACCTGGAGACCGGGCGGGCACAGCAGGAGGCACGCGCCCACAAGGTGGACCGACCGGCGGGTCAGTCGTAGACGATGCCCTCCGCGACGTCGCCGCGGATCTCGGTGCCGACCTTGCGGGCGAGCAGGTCGTCGAGCCGGTCGAGGGGGCCGATGAGGGCACGGCCACCGGCGCGCGCGACGCGGACGGCGGCGTCGATCTTGGGTTGCATCGAGCCCGCGGCGAAGGTGAGTTCGCCGATGTCCTCGCTGGAGGCGGTCTTGATGTCCCGCTGCTCGGGCGTGCCCCAGTTCTCGCTGACGTACTCGGCGTCCGTCAGCATGACGAGCATGTCGGCCCCCAGCTCCGCCGCAAGCGCCGCGCTGGCGAGGTCCTTGTCGACCACCGCCTGCACACCGCTCGTACGGCCGGCGCTGTCGGCCTTCACCGGCACACCACCGCCGCCGACACACACCACGAGCCGCCGGTTGTCCAGCAGGAGGCGGATGTCGGGGGCCTGGAGGACGCGGACCGGGTCGGGCGAGGGCACGACGCGGCGGAAGGTGTCGCCGTCCCGCGCGATCGTCCAGCGGTACTCCGCCGCCGCCTCGGCCGCGTCCTGGGCCGAGTAGGTCGGCCCGATGAGCTTCGTCGGCTGCTCGAAGGCCGGATCGTTCTCGTCCACCAGCGTCGTGGTGAGCACGGCCGTCACCTCGCGCTCACCGGCGAGGGCATTGGACAGCTCCTGCTGGATGACGTAGCCGATCATGCCCTGCGTCTCGGCGCCGAGGATGTCCAACGGGTAGGCGGCGACGTCCTGGTAGGCCAGGTTCTGCAGGGCGAGCAGGCCGACCTGCGGCCCGTTTCCGTGAGTGATGACGACTTCGTGCTCGCGGGCGAGCCCCGCCAGGGCGTCGCAGGACGACCTCACGTTGGTGCGCAGCCGGTCGGCCGTCATGGGTTCCCCGCGACGGGCCAGGGCGTTTCCGCCCAGTGCGACCACCACTCGCATGGTGACTCCCCTCTCCGTTCCGTGCTCCCGTTCCCCGTGCTCCCGGGAGGCAGCACCCTCGAAATGGTATACCAAATGGGCTAGGGTTCGGCCAGAAGCTCACCCACAAGAAGGTGGCGCCCATGACACCGCCCGCCCCGCCGCCCCTGACAGCACTCTCCGTCGACGGCAACCTGCTGGCACGCCTGCGCCACGGGCGGCTGACCGGGCACGTAGAGAGTGCGTTCACTCATGTCATCAACCTTCTGAGCTGCGATGACGAGCTGGTCTCCCTGTGTGCGCGCACCCTCGACGACGCACCGTGGAGCATGCGCGTCGACGTCGACGACTGGCAGGCCCGGGGCATCAGGGCGGGCACCCCCGTCACACTGGCCACCGATGCGATCACCCTCGGCGCCCCGACCCGCCACGTCGTGGTGCTGACGCCCGGCCCTCGGGAATGGCACTCCAAACCGGTCCCGCTGCGGCTGACCGGGCACCAACTGGCCGTACGGGCCGGGGTCCTCGCGGAGTTGCTCGACGCGCACGGTGCGCGCGGCGGCATGCGCACACCGCCCGACTCGGCGAACACCTTCGAGGCCGCGATGGGGGCGGAGCTGCGCCGGGGGCAGGACGCGCTGCACCGTTCCGTGCTCGCGGGCGACGGGCCGGGCACGAGCGCGGCGATCACCCAACTACTGGGCCTGGGCCCCGGGTTGACCCCGTCAGGAGACGACTTCCTGACGGGACTCGCGCTCCTCGCCGCCCAGCCCGGCAGCCGCATACCCGGTTACGTCACCGCCGCCCACGAAGTACTGGACCGCCTCCCCGACCGCACGACGCGGCTGAGCCGGACCACCCTGCGCGAAGCGCTGCGCGGCCGTGCGCGACAGAGCTTGCTCGACCTGCTGCACCTGTTGCTCACGCCCGACGAGTTGGTGGCGCCCGGCATGTCGCCCGCCCCCGCCGAGCTGTCCCGCCGCCTGCGGCCACCGGTCGACCGCGTGCTCGCCATCGGCCACACCTCCGGGGCCGACCTCCTGTCCGGTCTGCTGACCGGACTCCGCCTGGAAGCAGAACTGAAAGGTTCCATGTGAACGCCACCGCAGTGATCAAGAAGAATACGTACTTCGATTCGGTGTCGCTGATGTCGATCTCGACGAAGGCGAACCAACTCGACGGCGTGGAGCAGGCGTTCGTCGCCATGGCCACCGCGAAGAACAAGGAGGTGCTCAGCAACCTCGACCTGCTCACGGCGGAGCTGGAGGCGGCCGGCAACGGTGACCTCATGATCGTCACCGTGACCGGGGACGGCGTCGACACCGAGGCCACGCTCGCCCGGATCGAGGAGCTCCTCCAGCGCAAGGCCCCGGCAAGCGGCGGGTCGAGGGTCACCCACCGCACCCTCGTCTCCGCCGCCAAGGCGGACCCGACGGCGAACCTGGCCGTCATCGCCGTCAACGGTGCCTACGCGGCCCGCGAGGCACGCACGGCGCTCGACAACGATCTGCACGTCATGATGTTCAGCGACAACGTCGCACTCGACGACGAGATCGCGCTGAAGACCCTGGCCCACGACAAGGGCCTGCTGATGATGGGTCCCGACTGCGGCACCGCCATCATCAACAACGTCGGGCTCTGTTTCGCCAACGCGGTACGCCCCGGACCGGTCGGCATCGTCGCCGCGTCCGGCACCGGGTCGCAAGAGGTCAGCGTGCGCGTGCACGCCATCGGCGGCGGGATATCCCAGCTCATCGGCGTCGGCGGGCGCGATCTGAGCGCCGAGGTCGGCGGCGTCATGATGATCGACGCCATCCGCGCCCTCGCCGCCGACCCGCGGACACGGGCGATCGTCCTCGTCTCCAAGCCCCCCGCCCCGGCGGTCGAGCGGAAGGTGCTCGCCGAGATCGCCACCGCGGGCAAGCCGGTCGTCGTGTACTTCGTCGGCGGATCGGAGCAGGCGGTCACCGAGGCGGGCGGGCACTACGCCGCCGACAGCCAGGACGCCGCACTCCAGGCGGTGCGCCTGACCAGCGACCCGGAGGCCGCCGTGCCGGGCCTCGACACCGATCGCGTCACGTCGGTACGGGCAAAGCTCGACCCCCAACAGCGGTACGTCCGCGGCCTGTTCTGCGGCGGCACCCTGTGCGACGAGTCGATGTACGCACTCCTCGACGCCGGGGTCGACGAGGTCTGGAGCAACATCCAGAAGACCCCGGACCGCGTCCTCGGCGCGAAGGACGAGAGCCGGGGCCACACCTTCCTCGACTTCGGCGACGACGAGTTCACCAACGGCCGGCCGCACCCGATGATCGACCCGTTCCCGCGCCTGGAGCGCCTGCTGCAAGAGGCCCGCGACCCCGAAGTCGCCGTCGTCGTCCTGGACTTCGTCCTCGGGTACGGGGCACACGAGGACCCCGTCGGCGTGAGCCTGCCGGCGATCGCCGAGGCCAAGAGCGTCGCCGCCGCGGCCGGGCGCCACCTGGAGATCGTCGGCTATGTCCTCGGCACCGACCAGGACGACCCCCAACTCTCCGCACAGATCGCCCTGTTGGAGGGCGCGGGGGTCACCGTCACCCGCAGCAGCACCGAAACCGGGCAGTACGCCCGCGCCATCATCAGCGAGGGAGCCCGCGCATGACCACGCACACCAGCACGTCCGACGGCACACCCACCAGCACCCCCATCACCCCCATCACCCGCCTCTTCGGCGCCGAACTGAACGTCGTCAACGTCGGCCTCGCCATGTTCGAGGAGGACATCGCCGCCCAGAACGCCAAGGTCACCACGGTCGACTGGGTCCCGCCGGGCAACGGCAAGCCCGAGGTCATCGCCGCGCTCGACCACCTCGCGCGTCCGGACATCGCCGCACGCATCGAGGCCGCCAACGCCGAGGCGGTAGAGCGGATCACCAGCGCGAAGCCGATGCTGATCGGCTTCGGCCGGGCCATCGACGTCGTCCCCGGCATGACCCCGACCACCATCATCCACGCCGGGCCTCCCATCACCTGGGAGAAGATGTCCGGCCCGATGAAGGGCGCCGTACTGGGCGCCATCGTCTTCGAGGGCCTGGCCGCCGACCTCGCCGAGGCCGAACACGTCGCGGCCTCCGGCCGGATCACCTTCTCCCCCTGCCACGAACACGACTGCGTGGGCTCCATGGCGGGAGTCACCTCGGCGTCGATGTACATGCACGTCCTGCACAACGAGACGCACGGCAACCGCGCGTACACCAACCTCTCCGAGCAGATGTCGAAGATCCTGCGCATGGGGGCCAACGACGATTCGGTCGTCGAGCGACTGATCTGGATGCGGGACGTCCTCGGCCCCATGCTCAAGGAGGCCATGGAGATCGGCGGCCCGATCGACCTGCGGCTGCTGCTCTCCCAGGCGCTGCACATGGGCGACGAGGCGCACAACCGCAACATCGCCGGGAGCCTGCTGCTCATGCAGGAACTCGCGCCCCGCATGGTGCGAACGGGCTTCTCCGCCGAGCAGCAGAAGGACGTCTTCGACTTCATCGCCAGCTCGGACTACTTCTCCGGGCCGACCTGGCTGGCCATGGCCAAGGCGGCCCTGGACGCGGCGCACGGCATCGAGGACTCGACGATCGTCACCACGATGGCCCGCAACGGCGTCGAGTTCGGGCTGCGCGTCAGCGGCCTGCCCGGGAACCACTGGCTGACCGGTCCCGCCCAGAAGGTCGTCGGCCCGATGTTCGCCGGCTACCGCCCCGAGGACTCCGGCCTCGACATCGGGGACAGCGCCATCAGCGAGACGTACGGCTTCGGTGGCTTCGCCATGGCCGCGGCCCCCGCCATCGTCGCGCTCGTCGGCGGCACCGTGGAGGAAGCCCTCGCCCACACCCGCGAGATGGGCGAGATCACCACCGCGCGGAACCCGAACATCACCATCCCCTCCCTGGACTTCCAGGGCCTGCCGACCGGCATCGACATCCGCAAGGTGCTCGACACGGGCATCCTGCCGGTCATCAACACCGCCATCGCGCACAAGGAACCGGGCATCGGCATGATCGGAGCCGGTATCACCCACCCGCCCGCCGAGGTCTTCGAGAAGGCGGTCGTGGCGCTCGCCGCGAAGTTCTCCTGACCCAGCGGCGCCCCGTGCCCCTGCCGCCGCCTTCGCGTGCGGCGGGGCACCCAGGGCCCACCGGATCCTTCACCAGGACCACCAGGAACACCAGGAACACCCCGAACGGAAGGCAGCCGGCAGCACGGCGGCTTCAGCGTCCGCGCAGCGGATTCAACTTCCAAAGGCACGTGCCGACTTCCGCGCCCCGTCTTGCCAACTGGCGAACGGACTCCTACAGTCCGGCGACAAGTGGGGCGTGGGATCGCTCCCACGCCCGTTCGTTCATCCAAGCAATGGAGCCGCGATGACCGACATACCGCACAGGCCGAGCCGCAGGCGCATACTCGGCGCCGCCCTGGCCGCGCCGCCCGTACTGATGCTGGGCGCACAGTCCGCACGGGCCGATTCGTGGGGCGCCCCCGTGACCGTCGACTCCTGGAACAAGATCAGCGGAAGGTGGACCGCCAACAACGAGCTGGAGACCTACACACCGGACTGCGTCTGGTACGAGGGCGGCACGCTGGTGATCAAGGCGTACAACGCCGGGGGCGGCCTCTACTACGCGGGCCGGGTCGAGTCGACGGCGCTGTACGGGTACGGCACGTACAGCTTCACCGCGAACATGCCGAACGGGCAGGGGCTGCTGCCCGCGGTGTGGGCGGCGTACCTGAATCCGTGGCTGCCGGAGTTCGACGCGGCCGAGATCGTGGGACAGAACCCGAACGTCGTCCACCAGACCTCCCACGACGCCAACAACGCCCAGCAGCAGTTCTCCACGACGAACGCGTCCGGCTGGACGAACGCTTTCCACACGTACTCGTTCAGCTGGTTCCCCGATCACATCGACTTCGCCGTGGACGGCACCATCACCGGCACCACCTGGTACCGCACCCCGGCGGGTACGGGCATGCACTTCATCGCCAACATCGCGGTCGGCGGAGACTGGCCGGGCAACCCCGACGCCTCCACCTGGGCCACCGCCGACGGCGCCCGCTACCTCAAGGTCTCCTCCATCACGCACACGCCGTACTACCCGTGAGGTGAGGCGGCTTCGGGGCATCCGGCACACTGGAGCCCCATCGCCCTGTCCGGCCGGACACCTCGTCGTGCCGGGCCGGACACCAGGCCCCGAAGGAGCCCCGCGTGAAGCGCCCCACCGCCCGTGACGTCGCCCAGCTCGCCGGCGTCTCGCGTGCAGCCGTGTCGTTCGTCTTCAGCGGGCGGGCCGAGGGGAATCTGTCGGCCCGCACGCAGCAGCGCATCAAGGAGGCGGCGGACGCGCTCGACTACCGGCCCGACGAGGTGGCGCGGTCGCTGCGCGCGCGGCGTACGGGGGTGATCGGGATGCTCAGCGACTCGATCGCGACGAGCCCGTTCGCCGGGCGCATGGTGCTCGGCGCGATGGAGGCGGCGCGTGCGCGCGGCCATCAGGTGCTACTGATGGAGTCGGGCAGTGACAGCGCGGCGGAGGCCGAGGCGGTCGCCGAGCTGCGGGCACGCCGCGTCGACGGGTTCGTCTACGCGGCCATGGAGCTGAACGCGACGGACGTCCCCGAGGGCCTGGACCCGGCGCGCACCGTGCTCGCCAACTGCCTTGCCCGCAAGGAGGGTTCGTACGCCGCCGTGGTCACGGACGAGCGGGCGGGCGGGCGCGGCGCCGTCGACGTGCTGCTCGCGGCGGGGCACCGGGACATCGCCCTGGTGGGCGGCCCCAAGGGGAACATCGCCGCCGACGACCGCGCCCTCGGCTTCGCCGACGGACTGCGCGCGGCGGGCGTCAAGGTGCCCGCGCGGCGGCGACTGCGGGTCGGCTGGCAGATCGACGAGGGGTACGCCGCCGCGCTGCGCCTGCTGGACGTGGCGGAGCCGCCGACGGCCGTGGTGTGCGCCAACGACCGTGTGGCGACAGGGGTTTTGCTGGCCGCCGCCCGACTGGGCATCTCCGTGCCGGAGCGGCTTTCGGTGGTCGGGTACGACGACCAGGATCAGATGGCGGCTCATCTGGTCCCGGCCCTGACGACCGTCGCGCTGCCGCATCACGCGATGGGCGCGACGGCCGTGGACACCCTGCTCGACGCGGTGGAGTCCGGCGAACCGGTCGCCGCGGGGCGCGTGCGGCGCCTGGAGTGCCCGGTCGTCGCGCGCGCCTCGGTGGCGGCTCCGGCCGACGCCTGAGCGTCCGCGGTCACCGCATCACGGGTGTTCCCAGGCCGTCGCGTCGACGTCCGCGCCGCCCTGTGTCACCGACACCTGCCACGTGCCCTCCGGAGCCGGGTACACCTTCTCCGTGAGGGCGACCCGCTCGTCCCACACCACTTCCACCAGCGGCCCGTCGACCAGGATCCGCAGCCGTCCGCCGGTGCCGGTCGGCCCGCTGGCGGTGACCATGTCGGTGCGGGGGCGGGGGTGTGCGGCGGAGGCCGGCGCGCCCGTGCGGTCCAGGGTGAGGGTGCCGCGGGTGGGGTTGGCGCGCAGGGTGAGGGTGGCGCCCAGGTGGACCGTGACCTCGGTGTCCGGTTCCTGGACGCGGACGTCGGCCTGGATCTCGTACGCGGGAGGCAGCGGTGCACCCGGGGGCAGTTCCTCGCCGCGCAGCGCCGTCAGTTCGCGGGCGAAGGTGTGTCGCAGGGTGCCGTCGGGGTGCAGGCCGAGTTCGCGGGGGTGGGTGAGGCAGCCGGCCCAGCCCGCCGCGACGGACTCGGCCTCGGTGCGCGACTCCCAGCTCCAGCCCCACACCAGGGTGCGGTCGGCCTCGACGAGTGCGGTGGGCGCGTAGAAGTCCCGCCCGTGGTCGAGGAGTCCGCCGCTCTCGGGCAGGAAGCGCAGGCCGTCGCCGTGCGGACGCAGTGTGCCGGTGAGGTGGGTGGCGGTGTAGGTGACACCGTCGACCCACAGGGACAGCACGAGCATCCAGCGCCCCTCCCCCACGGGGAACAGGGCGGGGCACTCCCAGGCCGTGGCCGGCATCGCGTGCCGGGCGGCGGCGGGTGCGGCGGCGTCGAGGAGTGAACCGGCGTACTCCCAGGGCGAGTCGAGGGTGTCGCCGGTGATCCGGTAGAGGAGGACGTCGGGGCGCGGCGCCGTGCCGCGGTGCCCCGCGCCGATCAGGGCCCAGCGGCGGCCTTCGAAGGTGAAGACGTACGGGTCGCGGAACGCGAGCAGGTCGAGCCCCGGCGGCGGGCCGTCGACCACGGGCCGGGGCAGCGCGTCGAACCGGGTCAGGTCCGGGTCGACGGCGCGGGCCAGCATGACGCTGCCGATGCCGTCGTCGCGGTTCATGCCGGTGTAGACGGCGGTGGGGACCCCGTGGTCGACGACGGCGCAGCCGGACCAGGCGCCGAGCCGGTCGGGCCGCTCGGGGCCGGGGGCGAGGGCGACGCCGTGGTCGCTCCAGTGGGCCAGGTCGGGGCTGGAGGCGTGGCCCCAGTGGATGTCGCCCCACACGGCGGCGTGCGGGTTGTGCTGGAAGAACAGGTGGTAGCGGCCGTCGTGGTACAGCGGCCCGTTGGGGTCGTTGCACCAGTTCCCCGCGGCGGGCCGGACGTGGTGGCGCGGCGCCGAGCGGTCGGCGGCGGGTGTCGCGGTGGCCTGCGGGGCGCGGTGCGTGACGTGCGGCATGCGGCATGACTCCTCGACGTCGTGAACGCGGTTCGCGGGGCGTCGTGCGGGTCGGCGGCCGTTCGCGTACGCCCTGCGCAGCGCAACCTAGCACGTGATAGCTTCACTGCTCCCCCGGCCACCGCACCCCGTCCGGACCGACGCGAACACAGGGCATCCGGACACACCAAAGGACCCAACTCCCCGAAGGGACACGACCCTTGATCGTCGTCACTGGCGAGGCCCTCATCGACCTCGTCCCGCAGCCCGGATCCGAGCGGCCTGGATCCGAACGGCCCGGACCCGAGGGCCCCGAACCCGAGCAGTCCGGATCCGCAGGGGCGCTCGCCGCCCTCACACCCAAGCGCGGCGGCGGCCCGTACAACACGGCCGTGGCACTGGGGCGGCTCGGCGAGCGCACCGCGTTCCTGTCCCGCGTCTCGCGCGACGCCTTCGGCGAGGAACTGCTGACCGGTCTGCGCGCGGCGGGAGTCGACGTGTCGTACGTGCAGCGGGGCGCGGAGCCCACGGCGCTCGCGGTGGCCTCGGTGGGCCCCGACGGCTCGGCCGGGTACTCCTTCTACGTCGACGGCACCGCGGACCGCCTCTTCGCCGCGCCCGCCCAACTCCCGTACGACACGCGGGCAGTGTCGTTCGGCACCTGCTCGCTGGTCCTGGAACCGGGGGCGAGCGCGTACGAGGAGGTGCTGCACCGCACCCACGCGCGTGGCCTGTGCACGGCCCTCGATCCGAACATCCGACCCGGCCTGATCCCGGACCCCGCCGCCTACCGGGCGCGCTTCCACTCCTGGCTGGCGAGCACCACGCTGGTGAAACTGTCCGACGACGACAGCCGGTGGCTCGGCGGCGACCCCGCCTCCTGGCTCGGCCAGGGCCCGTCGGCCGTCGTCGTCACGCGCGGGGCGGCAGGCCTGACCGCCTTCACGCGGGCGGGCGAGGTGACGGTGCCAGGGGTGCCGGTGGACGTGGCGGACACCATCGGCGCGGGCGACACGGTCAACGCGGCGCTGCTCCACCGCCTTTCGGCCCACGACGCGCTGGACGCTGCGTCGATGACAGCCCTCAGCGAGGCGCAGTGGCGCGACATCCTCTCCTTCGCGGCGCGGGCGGCCGCGGTGACGGTGTCCCGGGCGGGCGCCGAGCCACCCTATGCCCACGAACTCGGCTGAGCTGTCAGGGATTTGACCGGGCACCCGTCCGCGTGCGCGAGCCGGACGGGTGCCCGGTCAGCCCAGCCCCAACTCCCGTATCTCCAGCGCGCCGAAGACGGCCGGCCCACCCGACGCGTACAGCGCGACCCGGTCGTCGCCGGGCAGGCCGAACGCCTGGTGGGTGTGGACATGGCGGCCCTCCCCCACGAACACCTCCACCGTCGTGCGGTCCACCAGGATGCGCAGCGCCAGCTTGCCCGCGTCCGCGTCGACCGGGCTGTGTGTCTCGCGGGTGCCGCCGGGGTAGAGGGTGCCGCCACGGTTGACGTACGCGTAGCCGGCCGCGACGTACACACCGACGTCCACGTGCCGGGTGCCTCCGGGGGCCTTGCGGAGCTGGAAGCCGACGTTCTCCGTCTCGCCGGGGGTCCAGCGCAGTTCGCCACGGATCTCGTAGGCGGTGCCGGTGAAGTCGAGGGGTGTGGTCCCGTCGACGCGCACGTCGCCGAGGGCGGTCGTGCGCGTGACGTAGGCGTCCAGGGCCGGGGTGGGGCGCGAGGCGAGGAAGTAGGCGCCGTCGCCCGCCCGTTGGAGGGTGATCTCGCGGGTGATCGAGTCGGTGCCGTTGAAGCCGTCGGCGACGAGGGTGGGGGTGTTGTGGGGATAGTCCCAGCTGTTGGTCCAGGCGAAGGCGTAGCGGGCGGACGCGTCCACCGTCCCGTCGGCGGCCCTCTTCTCGCAGGTCACGGCCGCGTACCAGTCCGGTCCTCGGTCCAGCCACTGCGGTGCGTCCGCGTCGGCGGCGAAGGTGTCACCGTCGAAGTCGCCTGTCCAGTACGCGTAGGTGGCGGGCAGGCCGCTCGACGAGCCGTTGGCGCTCGCGGCGAGCACCCAGTGCCAGGTGTCGTCGGCGGCCTTGATGCGGAACAGGTCGGGGCATTCGAGGGTGCCGTAGCCGTCGCGGACGAATCCGCTGCGGTACGTCCAGGACTTGAGGTCGTCGGAGGTGTAGAGCCCGATCTTGTCGCGCTCGGCGAGCGCGAGGACCCAGCGGTCGCGGTCGGTGTCGCGCACCACCTTGGGGTCGCGGAAGTCCTTGACACCCGGGTTGGGCAGGACCGGCTGCGTGCCGTGGGGCCGGAAGGTGCGGCCGGAGTCGGTGGAGTACCAGAGGTACTGCGCCTGGGAGTTGGCGGCGGCGTCCGGCTCCATGGTCACGAGAGCGATCACCGCTCCCGCGCCGAAGCCTGCCGTGTTGTCCTCGTCGACGACGGCGCTGCCCGACCATGCGTCGCCCGCGGGGGTGGTGTCCTTGGGCAGGGCGACGCCCCGGTCCGTGTAGCACACCAGGTCGGGCGAGGTGGCGAGCCGCCAGGAGGTGCCTTCGGAGCCGGTGATGTAGTCGGCGTTGTAGAGCGTGTGGTACGCGTAGGCGCCGTCGATCCAGAGGGGGCGCTGCGGGTCGTTCTTCCAGTTGTCGGGGATCGTGTAGTGGTACGCGGCGCGGTAACTGCCCAGTGCGGCGGCGGACTTGGGCTTCGCCGCAGCGGTCGGTCCAGGTCTGGCGGGGGCTGCGAATGCCGGAGTGGGCAGGGCCAGCGTGCCTCCCAGGGCCGAGGCCCCGAGGAGTGCGGTTCGGCGGGTGACGGGTTGGGGCCGGGGTCGGGGCTCCATGGTTCGGCCTTTCGGTCGGGTCGAGGGCCGCGCCCTCGGATCGGAGGGCCGCGCAGTCGCTGCCACTGTCGCTGTCACTGTGGCTGCCGGCGGCCCTTTCGGACGGCTCGAACCTAACTCGTGCTAGGTCAAGTCCCGCAAGGGGTGTGGGGCTCCCGAAAAAACCTCCGGCCACCCTCTTGACGCGACCCTCCCACCCCTTTCATCATCCCGAGGTCACCTCAACTATCACGAGTTAGGTCGGACTTGATGCTCCCCACCGCCCCGGGACGGCAGCCATGACCACACCCGCACCGCCCCCGGCCCCGCGCCGCGGCACCCCCAGCCGTCGCACACTCCTGCGCGCCGGCGGCTACGGCCTCGCCGCGGCCGGGCTCGCCTCCACCGCCGCCAACTGGGACCGGCTCACCGCGTCCGACATCCCCGGCCGCGACGGCTCCATGCTCACCGTCGCGATCCTCGGCTCCGCCATCGACCCGAACCAACAGAGCGTCCTGGTCGAGGACTTCCAGCGCCTGCACCCCGGCATCAAGGTCCGGCTGCTCGCCGTGCAGGCCACCGACTGGAACGACTTCTTCGCCAAGATCCTCACCCAGATCGCCGCGGGCAGCGCCCCCGACGTGGTGTACGTCGCCACCGAGGGTGTGCAGCTCTTCGCCGACCGGCTCGGCCTCGCCCTCGACGACCGGGTCCGCCGGGACGCCGGTGAGCTCCGCGAGTTCTTCGCCGACGTCCACCCCTCGCTCGTCGAGTCGATGATGTACGAGGGGTCGCTGTACCAGCTGCCGGTCGAGTTCAACGCCGCCGACATGTACCTCAGCAAGAAGGTCCTCACCCGCACGGGCGCCGAACTCCCGCCCGCCGACTGGACCCGCGACGACTTCACCGCGCTGCTGCGGGACATGAAGCGCGCGGGCGGCCGGGGCTTCACCCCGTTCTTCTGGACCAACCGTCTGTGGGGCGGCGTCGTGCCGTGGCTCTTCGCGAACGGCACCAACGTCCTCACCGAGTCCAAGGCGCCCGGCGGCGACTGGCTCTGGAACACCTTCTACGACCCGGCGATGCGGCGCGGTCGCGGCGGCGGCTTCCGCTGGACCACCCCGCAGGCGCTCGACGCGCGTGTGGAGGAGGTCTACGAGTATCTGGCCTCGCTCGTCCATGACGGCCTGTGCTCGCGGCCCGAGGGCGGCAGTGGCACCAACCTCATCGGCGCGTTCTCCACCGGCCGCGTCGGCGCCACCCCGGCCGGCGGTTTCTGGGCGGGCGGGCTGAGCGCGGCGGGCGTGCGACGGGACGCGTACGACACCCAGTTCTTCCCGCGCTGGCGTACCCAGCGCCACCAGTACGGGGCCGCCGGGTACGCGATCCTGCGCACGTCCAAGAGGCAGGACGAGGCGTGGGAGTTCGTGAAGTACTCGGTGCGCAAGGACGTGATGACCCGGCTGTTCCAGGCGAACGAGACCACTCCGGCGCGCCGCTCCATGCTCACCGCCGAGCGGTACGCGAAGACGGGACCGGCCCACTGGGACGTCTTCTACGACACCCTCGACCGCTTCCCCACCACAGGACCGATCCCGGCCCCGCCGCAGGTCGCCGCCGTCGATCTCGCCCTGACCAAGCACACCGCGACCGCGCTCGGCAGCCGACGGGGCGTCAGACCCGCGCTGCGGGCGCTGCAACGGGACCTGGAGCGAGCCATGGAGCGTGACGTATGAGCAGCACCGACAGCACCACCCACGCCACCACCGGCACCCGGGCCGGCAGGAGCCGTGCCGCGCGGGTCACCGCCTGGCTGTTCCTCGCACCCACCATGCTCGGTGTGCTCGTCTTCACCGTGGTGCCGATCGTCGGCTCGGTGGTTTTGTCCTTCTTCCACTGGGACGTCATCGACCGCCCGACGTACGCGGGGCTCTCCAACTACGGTGAGCTGACGGCCGATACGTCGATCCTCACCGCCTTCCGCAACACGCTGCTCTTCATGGTGCTGGCCGTGACACTGCAGCTCGCCGTCGCTCTGGTCCTCGCCCTCGCCCTGCAGGGACGCATGCCACGCTGGATCCAACAGGCCCTGCGCTCCGCCTTCTTCTTCCCCCTCGTCCTGTCGGCGGCGTCGATCTCGGTCGTCATGAAGTACCTGTTCAACCAGGACTTCGGCGTCGTCAACTGGCTGCTCGGACAGGTCGGCGCGGCCCCCGTGCCCTGGCTGACCTCCGAGGGCTGGGCGATGGCGGCGGTGGTCCTCGTCTATGTGTGGCAGCAGTTCGGCTTCTCCTTCCTGCTGTTCGTCGGCGGACTCGCCAACATTCCGCGCGAGCTGCACGAGGCGGCGGCGATGGACGGTGCGACGGGCCTGCGCAAGCACCTGCGGATCACCATCCCGCTGCTCTCCCCCACCCTGCTGGTGGCGTCCGTGGTGGGTGTCATCAACGCGCTCCAGGTCTTCGAGCAGCCGTACGTGCTCACCGACGGCGGGCCCGGCGACGCGACCCGTACCGCCGTGATGGTGCTGTACCAGACCGCCTTCGAGCAGCTGCGGTTCGGCGAGGCGTCGGCGGTGGGCGTGGTGCTGTTCGTGCTGATCCTCGCCGTCACCGCGCTCCAGTTTCGCCTCAGCCGCCGCTTCGTGCACTACCAGTGAGAGGCCCTTCCACCATGACCGCAGTGTCGTACTCCTCTTCCTCCCCGACCGCGCCGGAACGGCTGCGCGAGCGGGTCGGCTCGCTCACCGCGCGGCGGCTCGGCACGGCGGCGCGCGTCGCGGGGCTGCTCGTCGTCGCGCTGCTCACCATCGGGCCCGTGGTGTGGACGGTGTCCACGTCGCTGCGCTCACCGGCCGAGTCCTTCGACCTGCCGCCGCGCCTGATCCCGGCCGACGGCACACTCTCCGCGTACCGGCAGGTCTTCGGGCAGCTCGACGTGTGGCTGCTCGCGCTCAACTCCGCGCTGGTGACAGGCCTCATCGCCGTCGGCCAGATGATCACGGCGGGGCTCGCCGGCTACGCGTTCGCGCTGCTCGACTTCCGCTTCAAGCGGCCCCTGTTCGGCCTGGTGCTGGCCACCATGATGGTGCCGGTGCAGGTCACGATCGTGCCCGTGTTCCTGATCCTGAAGGGCATGGGCCTGACGGACACCCTCCTCGCCCTGATCGTGCCGGCGGTGCCGACCGCGTTCGGGACGTTCCTGATGCGCCAGTACTTCCTGACGATGCCGAAGGAGCTCGGCGAGGCGGCGATGATCGACGGCGCGGGACCGTGGCGGATCTTCCGCTCGGTGTACGCACCCCTCGCGACACCGGGCCTCGCCATCGTCGGCGTACTCGCCTTCAACTACCACTGGAACGAGTTCTTCCGCCCCCTGATCCTGGAGACCAGCAACCAGAACTTCACGATGCCGCTCGGCCTGGTCTCCCTCCAGGGGAACCTCGGCACGGGGTCGATCTCCGTGGTCCTTGCGGGAGTTGTCCTGTCGATGATTCCGGCGGTGGTGGTGTTCGTGATCGGGCAGCGGCCGTTGCGGGAGGGGATCACGTCGTCGGGATTGAAGGGCTGAGCTCGGAATTCCGCGGGTTCAGCCGGTGACCATTCCCGCGACCAGGTTGATGGCCGTGGCCAGAAGGCTCGTGCCGAAGAGGTACGAAAGGAGCGAGTGCCGCAGCACGACCGACCGGATCACCGAACTGGTGACGTTGGTGTCGGAGACCTGGTACGTCATGCCGAGGTTGTAGCTGAAATAGAAGAAGTCCCGGTACGCCGGCGGGTCGTCGCAGTTGAAGTCGATGCCGCCCGAGGGCTCTTGGTAGTACAGGTAGGCGTAGCGCGCCGCGTACATCAGGTGCAGCGCCGCCCACGCCATGAACACGCCGCCCAGGGCGACCGCCGCCCCGGCGTGCCGGGCGCCGGAGCCGTCGAGGAGCAGGAGCACCACGATGGCTCCAAGACCGCACAGGGCCGTGCCGACCACCGCGAACTCCTCGGTGACGGGCGCGAAGTCCTCCCGCCGCGCCTCGCGGCGGGTCGCGGCCGCGTCCATCGGCCACATCACCGCCCAGCCCGACACCACGAAGACCAGTTCCGTGGCGGCGATGCCCGCGAGAATGCCCAGGGGGACGCCGACCGCGATGGCGACAGCCACCGCGGCCACCAACCCGATACCCACGGAGACGGCCAGACGGGGAACCGCGGACGTCGGCAACCAGGCGCTCATGGCTCGCCACACTAAAGCTCGTTGGCACGAGGTGCGGTCCGCTTGCCCGGCCGGCGTTGTGGCGTGTCGCGGGCCACGACGCGGTCAGAGGGTGAGGACGAGCTTGCCCTGGAGGTGGCCGCCGTCGAGCAGCCGGTGCGCGTCGGTGACGCGTTCGAACGGGAACGTCTCCTGCACGTGGACCCGGAGCCTGCCCCGTTCGACGAGGTCGACGAGGCCGCGCAGGGCCACCGGATCGGGGTCGACCGCGATGCCGCTGAAACGCATGCCGGCCGCTTCGTACCCGGCGATGAGCCGCGCATCGTCGTCGGCGACCGCCGTCACCAGGTGCCCGCCGGGGCGGAGCGCTGCGAGCGACCGCTCGGCGATGTCGCCGCCGAGCGTGTCGAGCACGACGTCGATGTCGCGGACCGCCTCGGTGAAGTCGACCGTCGTGTAGTCGATCACCTCGTCGGCGCCGAGCTCCTCGACGAGCTTCCGCTTGCGCCCACTGGCGGTCGTGACGACGTGCGCGCCGAGCGCTTTCGCGATCTGGATCGCGACGTGCCCGACCCCACCGCCACCGCCGTGGACCAGGACGCGATCGCCCTCGGTCACGCCGCCGAGGTCGACGAGGCCCTGCCACGCGGTCAGCCCGACGACGGGCAGCGCCGACGCCTCGACGTGCGAGAGCGACGCCGGCTTGCGTACCAGGTGCAACGCCGGCGCCGCCACGACCTCGGCGTACGCGTTCGCCGCCCGCGGGAACAACGGCATCCCGAAGACCTCGTCGCCGGGCCTGAACCGATACGTCAGCGACCCCTCCTCGACCACGCCGCTGATGTCCCAGCCGAGGACGAACGGCGGCGGGCCGAGCAGCGGAGGGAACCCGCCGGCACGCAGGAGCGCCTCCAGCGGGTTCAGCCCGATCGCCTTGACCCGGACGAGAACCTCAGTCGGCAGGGGCCGGGGCTCGGGCGCGTCCACGACGGTGAGGACCTCGGGACCGCCGAGCGCCTGCTGCGTGATGACTCGCATGACTCTCCTTGCATGGGGATGGGGGCAACGCGGGACAACGGCGGGACAACGGGGGACAACGGGGGGACAACCCACGCTAGGGATTCGATAGGAACCACCAGGTACCTTTGGCGCCATGAGCGGTTTCGGTCCCGGTGATCCCTTCCTCGCCGACTGCCCGGCGCGTCTGGCGGTCGAGCTGATCGCCGACAAGTGGACCGCGGTCGTGCTCTACGGCCTCAGTAAGGGCCCGGTGCGCCACGGTGAGCTGGTCGAGCTGATCGGCGACATCTCCCGCAAGATGCTCACCCAGACGCTCCGGCGACTGGAGGCGCACGGCCTCGTACGCCGCCATGCCTACGCCGAGGCTCCGCCCCGCGTCGAGTACGAGCTCACCCCGCTGGGGACGACGCTGATCGACCCGATCCACATGCTGACCGAGTGGGCGAGGGCGAACGGCGACGCGGTGCTCGACGCACTCGACGCCAACACCGAGCCGGCCACCCATGGCTGAGCACATCGCGGACGCGCCCGGCCGGGTGCCGAACCCGCTGCTCGGTGAGCTCGTCGCGTGGGCGGAGCAGCGGCTGCCCGCGCTGATCGACGACGTGTGCGCGGCCACCCGCGAGCGCATCGACCTCTACCGCGACGAAAGCATCGTCCCGGGCGAGGAGTTGCGCGCCTCCGTCGGTGCCAACCTGCGGTTCATCCTCGACGGTCTCGCAGGGGCCGAGGGCGCGACCGACCTGTCGGCGCCCTCCGACACCGGTCAGCGCCGCGCGCACCAGCGGGCGCCGCTGCCCGAGGTGCTGCGCTGCTACCGCATCGCCTGCGCCATGCTCTGGGACCTGTTCGTCGAGCACGCCCGACGCGTCGGCCGACCGGGCTTCCTGGACGCGCTGCTCGCCGCGTCGAGCACCCTGTGGCGGCTCTCGGACGAGCACGCGCTGGCCCTCACGGAGGCCTACCGTTCGGCGACCGCAGAGCTGCTGGTCGCTCAGCAGCGACGGCGTTCGGCGCTCATGGAGGCGCTGTTCACCGGTCAGTTGGTGCCCGAGTCCGGTTCGTGGGAGGTCGGCAGGCTGCTGGGGCTGCCCCTCGACACGAAGCTGATGGTGGCGGCCGCGGAGACCGCAGGACTCGCCGAGGAGAGCCTGGTCGGCGTCGAACGCATGCTGGGCGGGCTCGGCATCGTGTCGGCCTGGCATCTCACGCCCACCCTCCAGGCCGGTGTGATCGCCCTGCGCGACGAGCAGCGCGACGCCGTCCTGGGCGTGCTGCGCGCGGCCGCCGCGTCCCGTACCGGTGTGAGCCCCTCGTACGAGTCGCTTGCCGACACCCCGCGCGCGTTCCATCTCGCCCGGGCTGCGCTGGCCGACATCCCCGCGGGCCGGGCCGAGGTGCGGGAGTTCAGCACCAGTCCCCTTGCCGCGCTGATCGCCCACGACCCGGACGAGGGTCGGCGCCTGGCCAAGGAGGTGCTCGGGCCGGTGCTCGCCCTGCCGCGGGAGGATCGGGTCGCGCTGTTGCGGACGCTGCGGGCCTACGTCGATCAGGCCGGGTCGGCCGAGAGCGCGGCACGTGTGCTGCACTGCCACGCGAACACCGTTCGGTACCGGCTGAACCGCGTCCGCGAACTCACCGGCCGCTCGCTCAGTGATCCGCGCTCGCTGGCCGAGCTGGTGACTGCGACCGACGCCGCCCGCCTGGACACCGACGGCTGAGGGCGGGGGCCGAGGGCGGGCCCTGAGGGCGGATGCTGAGGGCGGGGGCTCTCACCCCA
Organism: Streptomyces endophyticus; assembly: GCF_035798155.1. Lineage (NCBI taxonomy): Bacteria > Bacillati > Actinomycetota > Actinomycetes > Kitasatosporales > Streptomycetaceae > Streptomyces > Streptomyces endophyticus. The sequence goes on from NZ_JAOZYC010000153.1 coordinate 28,803, forward strand.
GGCGCCGCAGGATCCGGTACGCGCGCTGTTCGGCGGCGGCGAGCTCGGTGGGGTCGAGTTCGGCCGGCCACAGTTCGCCGGCCGCCGCGTCGTCCGCCTCGCGCAGCTCGACGACGGCCGCGGCCAGCCGCGACCGCAGCTCCGGCAGCGTAGAGGCGTCCGGGTTCCGCAGGGCCCGCTCGGCGAGTTCGGCCGCCGTGCCGCACGCGGTGAGCGCGCGCCGCACCCGTTCCGCCGCACGGCCGTGGATGAGGACGAGCGCGCACAGCAGGGCCACGACGATGCCCACCACGCTGCCCAGCGCGCGGTCCTGGACCAGGTCTTCGGCCGGTACGGGGGTCGCGAGGTCGCTCATCAGCAGGGCCAGGGGTGTCAGGAACACGACCCCGATGCCGTAGTTGTGGGCGACCCCGTATTCCAGCAGGAATTCCAGCAGCACGATGATGAGGACGAGCGTCAAGGGCCCGGGGTGCAGCGCAAGCACGGCGAGGGCGAGGGCCAGTCCGGCCGCGGTGCCCAGGGTGCGCTGGACGGCGCGCTGTGCGGCGGTGCGCACGTTGATCGAGTGGAGCACGGCGGCCGCGGAGATCGCCGCCCAGTAGCCGTGGCCGAGGCCGAGCAGCAGGGCGGCGCCTCCGGCGAGGCCGGTGCCCACGGTCATGCGCAGGGCGGGTACGAGCAGGACGGCGCGGCGGGAGGCGCGGCCTGCCGGGTCGGCGCGCCGGCCGAGGGTCAGGACCCCCGCCCGCCGTTCCAGGGACGCGTCCGAGCGGGCCGGTGCGGCGGGTTCCGTGCCCTCGGAGATCTCGGCCAACGCGGCCAGGTCCGGCAGCAGATCCGGTTGGCCGCGGCGCCGGGCCAGGAGCAGGACCGCCTGGCCGCGCAGGTGCCCGGCCATTGCGGCAGGCAGGTCCGGTGGGCGGCTCGCGGAGCGGATCAGCACGGTCCAGGAGATGGCGGCCAGGCGTACGCAGGGCCCGCCGTCGCGCCCGCGTTCGGTGGCGGTCGCGGGCGGCAGGCCGAGCGCCCGGTGCGCTTCGAGGACGGCGGCGGTCGCCTGGTGGCGCGCGAGCCGGTCCGTGCCGCCGCCGCTGCCGGTGCCGGTGCCTGGTTCGCCGCCGCCGCTGCCGGTGCCTGCGTCGAGGAGTCCGGCGAGCTCACGCAGCGCCACGGCCACGGCCAGCCGCTGGGGCCGCTCCGGATGCGCGAACCGGCCCAGCATCGCCAAGGCCCAGGCCACGACCGCGCCGAGCGCCGCCAGCGCGGTGCGCGTGAGCACGTCGGACGGGGCCGGGGCGCCGTAGGCGGACACCGCGAACGCGAACAGCAGCAGGACCGCGCCGAGCCCTCTGAGCCGGGCCGCGTCGCAGCCGAGCTTCGCGGCCCCGGCCACGACCGCCATGGCCGCGACCACCACGGCGGCGCCCACTCCCCCGTCCTGCGGGCGGGCCCAGACACCGAGCGCCGTACCGCCGCCGACGCAGGCGGTCATCACGACCGCGACGAGGGCGAGCACCCGCCCCCTGCGGGCGTACGGGAAATTGCGGCCGAACGTCGTCGTGAACGCGCCGAGCATCGCGTAGACGGCCGCCGCCGCCTGTCCGGCGAGCGCCATCGGAACGGCGATCAGGGCCATCGCCAGGGCGGCGCGCAATCCGAACGAAAAGGTTCCGTCCACGCTGTGCAGCGCCAGGGCTCCGCGCGGCGAGAGCGCCCGCCGTACCCGCTCGGCCGCACGCGGCAGGTGTCTCACTCCACTGTCCAAACGCCCCGGGAATTTCTCTGAATCTAAATGAATCTAAATGAATCTATTCGAGTGGCGTCGCCGATCCGAATCAATGACCGTCCTTTATGCGGGCGGACAAAGAGTTTTGTGGCGAATACCAGAATTGCCGACGGGCGCGGGCCCATTGACCACTCTCCGCAATGATCGGCTTGCGGGGGATCCACCTCAGAGGTTGGCTTGGAGAAACCCTTCGCGCACCTGGAGTCGCCATGTCGATGCCGCCGTTCGGGTTCGGTTCCTCGGACCCCTTCAGCGAAATGTTCAACCGGTTCTTCGGTACGTCCCCCGCGAGCTCGCCACCGGCGGTGCAGCGCGTGCCCATCGGCCGGCTGCTCACGGAGTCGTCCCAGGAGCTGCTCAACCTGGCGGCCCAGAAGGCGCACGAGGACGGCACCTCCGACCTGGACACCGAACATCTGCTGTGGGCGACAACGAAGGTGGAGCCATCGCGCCGGGTGCTGGAGCAGGCCGGTGTCGACCCCGACCGGCTCGCCGAGGAGATCGCCACGATCCTGCCGCGGGAGGCGGGGCAGCCGTCAGCGGAGCCCGGGCTCACCCCGGCGGCCAAGCGCTCGCTGGCCGCCGCGCACGCCCAGTCGCAGGCGGCGGGCGTCTCCTACATCGGTCCTGAGCACATCCTCGGCGCCCTGGTCGCCGACCCCGCCACGGGAGCGGCGCGGCTGCTGAGCGCGGGCGGCCTCGATCCGAACCGGCTGGCGAGCGCCGCGGAGCAGGCGGCCCGCCCCGACAGCAGCGGCGGCGGCAGCAACGGAACGGCGGGGTCGTCCACGACGCTCGACGAGTTCGGGCGCGATCTCACCGAGGAGGCCAAGGCCGGGAAGCTGGACCCGGTCGTGGGCCGCGCCGAGGAGATCGAGCAGACCGTGGAGATCCTCTCCCGGCGCTCGAAGAACAACCCGGTGCTGATCGGTGAGCCCGGCGTCGGCAAGACCGCCATCGTCGAGGGGCTCGCCCAGCGCATCGTCGCGGGCGAGGTCCCGGACACCCTCAAGGACAAGCGGGTCGTCTCCCTCGACCTGTCCGCGATGGTGGCGGGGGCGCAGTACCGCGGCCAGTTCGAGGAGCGCCTGAAGAAGGTCATCGAGGACGTCCAGAACGCGGGCGGGGGCATCATCCTGTTCATCGACGAGCTGCACACCGTCGTCGGCGCGGGCGCCACCGGCGAGGGCTCGATGGACGCGGGCAACATGCTCAAACCCGCCCTCGCGCGCGGCGAGCTGCACGTCGTCGGCGCCACCACCATCGACGAGTACCGCAAGCACATCGAGAAGGACGCCGCGCTGGAGCGCCGCTTCCAGCCCGTGCTCATCCCGGAACCGACGGTCGAGGAGACCGTGCAGATCCTGGAGGGGCTGCGGGACGCGTACGAGGCGCATCACCAAGTCCGGTTCGCCGACGGCGCGTTGACCGCGGCAGCCGAGCTCTCCGACCGGTACATCAGTGACCGGTTCCTGCCCGACAAGGCCATCGACCTCATGGACCAGGCGGGCGCCCGGGTACGGCTGCGCACCGCGAGCCGCTCCACCGAGGTCGTCGAGCGCGAGGACCGGATCGCCAAGCTGACGCGCGAGAAGGACCAGGCCGTCGCCTCCGAGGACTTCGAGAAGGCCTCCGAGCTGAAGAAGCAGATCGCCGAGGTCGAGGGCGAGGTCGCCGGGATCGAGGAGCGCCGTGAGGGTGTCATCTCCGTGACGGCCGGTGACATCGCCGACATCGTCTCCCGCCGCACCGGCATCCCCGTCGCCCAGCTCACGGCCGGCGAGAAGGAGAAGCTGCTCCGGCTCGAGGAGGAGATGCACTCCCGCATCGTCGGGCAGGACGAGGCGGTCACCGCGGTCTCCGAGGCGGTGCGCCGCAACCGGGCGGGCATGGGCGACCCGAACCGGCCCGTCGGCTCGTTCCTCTTCCTCGGCCCGACCGGTGTCGGCAAGACCGAACTCGCCAAGACACTCGCGGAGTTGCTGTTCGGCGACGAGAGCCGCATGGTCCGCTTCGACATGAGCGAGTTCCAGGAGAAGCACACCGTCGCCCGGCTGGTCGGTGCCCCTCCCGGCTACGTCGGCTACGACGAGGCGGGGCAGCTCACCGAGAAGGTCCGCCGACAGCCCTACAGCGTCGTCCTGTTCGACGAGGTGGAGAAGGCGCACCCCGACATCTTCAACACGCTGCTGCAGATCCTCGACGACGGCCGGCTCACCGACTCCCAGGGCCGCACCGTCGACTTCCGGCACTGCGTGGTCATCATGACGTCCAACATCGGCGCCCATCGCATCCTCGCCCACCAGGGCGACGCCGCCGAGCTCAAGGACGAGCTGATGGACGAGCTCCGGGGCCGTTTCCTGCCGGAGTTCCTCAACCGCATCGACGACATCATCGTCTTCCACAGCCTCACCGAGGACGACCTCGGCCGGATCGTCGACCACCTGCTGGACCAGAGCGAGCGCCGGGTGCACGCGCAGGGGCTGAACCTCGAGGTCACCGAGGCGGCCAAGAAGCTGCTGATCGCGCACGGCCACCAGCCGGAGTTCGGCGCGCGTCCACTGCGCCGCACGATCCAGACGGAGCTCGACAACCGCATCGCGTCCCTGCTGCTCGGCGGCGAGGCCGAACCCGGCGACACGATCGTCGCCGACGTGCAGAACGACACCCTGCACTGCACGATCCGCACGAACTCCTCCGACAAGGAACGAGCCCAGTGAACGCCTCCCAGGACGGCAAGGACGCACCGGAGTCGCGCGTCGGCCCGGTGCCCGAAGAGAAGCCGGACTTCCACCCGTACCACCACCCCGCGGCGGGCTGGGGCGCCGCCAAGAGTGTCACCCGGTTCCTGGTGGGCGAGCGCGAACTCCTCGACGGGCCCCGGGCCATCCTGAAGATGAACCACGAGAACGGTGGCTTCGACTGTCCCGGCTGTGCCTGGCCGGACGATCGCAAGGGCCTGCACCTGGACATCTGCGAGAACGGGATCAAGCACGTCGCCTGGGAGATGACACGCAAGCGGGTCGGGCAGGAGTTCTTCGCCGAGCATTCGGTGAGCGAGCTGTCCGGGTGGAGCGACTTCGCCCTTGAGGACCAGGGACGGCTGACCGGGCCGATGTCCTACGACCCGGAGACCGACCACTACGTCCCCATCAGCTGGAAGGACGCGTTCGCGCTGGTGGGGCGGACGGTGCGGGGGCTGGACAACCCGAACCAGGCCGCGTTCTACACGTCGGGGCGGCTCGGCAACGAGGCCACCTTCCTCTACCAGTTGTGGGCGCGCGAGCTGGGCACGAACAACCTGCCCGACTGCTCCAACATGTGCCACGAGGCCAGCGGCCGCGCCCTGCAGGCCTCCCTGGGCACCGGCAAGGGCACCTGTGACCTCGCGGACTGGGAGGCCACGGACGCCCTGTTCATCATGGGTGTCAACGCCGCGTCCAACGCGCCACGGATGCTCACCGCGCTCGCCGAGGCCTACCAGCGCGGCGCCCAGGTCGTACACATCAACCCGCTCGTCGAAGCGGCGGCGACCCGCACGATCATCCCGCACGACTTCAAGGACATGGCGCTCAACAAGGCGACGCGCACCAGCACTCTGAACCTCCAGGTGCGCATCGGCGGCGACATGGCGTTCCTGCGCGGCATCGCCAAGGCGGTCCTGGAACAGTCGGGATCCGACCCCAAGGCCCTCGACAAGGAGTTCATCGACCGCCACACCGAGGGCTTCGACGCGTACCGGGAACTGTGCGAGGCAACACCCTGGGACGAGATCGAGCGCCAGTCGGGGCTGAGCCGCGAGGACGTCCTCAAGGCGGCCCGCGTGTACCGCGACGCGGACCGCTCCATCATCAGCTGGTGCCTGGGCGTGACCCAGCACGAGCACGGTGTCGACACGGTCCGCGAGATCGTCAACGTCCTGCTGCTGCGCGGCAATCTGGGCCGCGAAGGTGCGGGGCCCTCCCCCGTGCGCGGGCACAGCAACGTCCAGGGCAACCGGACCTGCGGCATCGACCACCGCCCCAGCGACGCGTTCCTGGCCCGGCTCGCGGAGGCCTGCGACATCGACGCGCCGCGTGCGCACGGGCTCGACACGGTGGGCACGATCGAGGCGATGCGGCGCGGCGACGTGAAGGTGTTCGTCGGCATGGGCGGCAACTTCGCGCTCGCGGCCCCCGACACCCCTTATACGTACGAGGCGTTGCGGACCTGCGAGTTGACGGTGCAGGTGAGTACGAAGCTGAACCGCAGTCATCTCGTGCACGGGCGCAGGGCGTTGATCCTGCCGTGCCTGGGCCGCACCGAGAAGGATCAGCAGCGCGGTGGCCTTCAGTCGACCTCGGTCGAGGACTCGATGAGCATGGTGCACCTGTCCGTCGGCATGAAGCGGCCGGCGTCCAAGCACCTGCTGTCCGAGCCGGCCATCATCGCCGGCATGGCGCGCGCCTCGCTGCCCGACAGCGGCACACCCTGGGAGTGGTACGTCGAGGACTACGACCGTGTCCGTGACACCATGGCGCAGGTCATCGACGGGTTCGAGGACTGCAACCGCCGGGTGCGCCTGCCGCTCGGCTTCCGCATCAAGCAGCCCGCACGGGAGTTGGTCTTCCTCACCGACTCGGGCCGCGCCGAGTTCTCCGCCGCCCCGCTGCCCGACGTGATCCCGGAGCCCGGCACGCTGGCGCTCGGCACGATGCGCTCCCACGACCAGTGGAACACGACCATCTACTCGGACAACGACCGCTACCGGGGCATCAAGAACCTGCGCACACTGGTCTTCCTGAACCAGGACGACATGCGCGAGCGGGGCATCGGCGAGTTCGACCCGGTCGACATCACGAGCACCGCCCGGGACGGCAGCCGGCGCAGCCTTGAGGGCTACCTGGCGATCCCGTACGACATCCCGCGCGGCTGCGCGGCCGGGTACATGCCGGAGATGAACGTGCTGTGCGCGATCGGCGACCACAGCACCCAGAGCGACCAGCCCATCATGAAGCACGTCAAGGTGACGGTGACCCTGTCGTCATGACGGACCGGCCGGTCCGGGGCGCCGCTCAGGCGTGCAGTCGGACCGGGATTCGCTGCCAGCCGTACGCGATGAACGACGGGACCTGGCTGAGCTCCTCCGGTTCGACCGCGAGGCGCAGGTTCGGGTAGCGGTCGAAGAGGGCGGGCAGGGCGGTGCGGGCCTCCAGGCGGGCGAGCGGGGCGCCGATGCAGCGGTGGACGCCGATGCCGAAGGACATGTGGTCGTCGGCGGCGTTGGCCGCGTCGAACTCGTCCGCCGTGGGCCCGTAGTGCTCGGGGTCGTAGCCCGAGGCGGCGTACGTGGTGAGGATGGCGTCGCCCGCCGGGATCGTCACGCCGTCGACGGTCACGTCGGTGACCGCGAAGCGCAGCGGCAGGCTGGCGATGGAGGGGTGCACGCGCAGCGTCTCGTCGATGACGGCGTCCCAGGTGATCTCGCCGGAGCGGACGGCGGCGAGCTGTTCGGGGTGGGTGAGCAGGGCGACGACCGCGTTGCCGATCAGGTTGACGGTCGTCTCGAAGCCGGCGCCGATGACCAGGAGCAGGGTGTAGAGCAGTTCCTCGTCGCTGAGCCGGTCGCCGTCCTCCGCGCGCACCCGCAGCAGCTCGGTGGTCATGTCGTCGCCGGGGTGCTCGGTGCGGTGGGCGATGATCGCCGGCAGTACGGTGCCGATCTGCTCCTGCACGAACGCGCCGTGCTCGGGGCTGGGGTCGGAGGTGTCCATGATGGCCGAGACGAGGCGCTCGACCGGGCCCAGCAACTCGTCGGGGACGCCGAAGAGTTCGCAGATCAACTGCATCGGCAGCTGGTTGGCGTACAGCGGGCGCAGGTCCACGACCTCGTCGGGCGCCGCCGCGTCGAGGCCCGCGAGGAGCTCCTCGGTGATCTTCTCGACGCGCGGGCGCATCGCCTCGGTACGGCGGGCGGTGAAGCTGGGCGCGACGAGCTTGCGCAGCCGCGTGTGGTCGGGGCCGTAGGTGGAGAGCATGTTGACCACGCCGACCCAGCCGAGCACCCAGCCCCACTCGGGGTGTTCGCCGACCTCGGGCCAGAGCGACCAGTGCTTGCGCGGGTCCTTGCTCACCTGCGGGTCCAGGATCAGCGACCGGAGGGTGTCGTAACGCGTGGGCGCCCAGGCCGGGATGCCACCGGGCAGGTCGACGGGGACCACGGATCCCGCCGCGCGCAGTCGGGCGGCCTCGGCCGGCAGGTCGGCGCCGAACGGGTCGATGGCGATACGGGACGAAGACGCGGTCTCGGTCACTCGGCTGCTCCTGAGTGGGATGCGGTACGGGGGACGAAGCGGACGGGCAGTTCCGTCAGGGAGCGGTGGAACGGGCCCGTGCGCCAGGTCAGTTGCTCGCGCGCGGTGAGCGGCTCCAGGTCGGGGAGCCACTGCGTGAGGCGTTCGATGGCCTCGGTGGCGATGAGCAGGGTGTGCTGCTTGACCGGGCAGGAGTGCTCCCCGGCCGACCAGGACAGGTGCGAGGCGTCCTGCGGGTGGCGGGTGGCCGAGGACTGCGCGGCCGCCTCCTCCGCGGTGTGTCCGAGGGCACCGTAGGAGATGACGACGGGGACGGCGGCACGCACCCACACACCGTGGAACGTCAGCGGCTTGCGGGCGTAGTGGATGCCGTAGTTGGCCAGCGGGGTCTCGTGGCGCAGCACCTCGACGACCGCGTCCATGACCGGCCGGGACCCGCTGGTCAGCGTCGAGTAGTACGCCGGGTTCCCGAGGATCCGCGAGAGGGCGTTGGAGACGAGGTTGGCGGTGGGCTCGTGGCCCGCGCCGAGCATGAGGAACACCTGCCAGGTGACCTCCTCGGGGGTGAGGCCGAGGGGGTGGTCGAGCAGCCAGCTGGTGAGGTCCTGGCCGCGCTGCGCGCTCTTGGCGGCGACGAGGTCCAGGATGTAGCGGCCGAACTCCTCCTCGCCGCGGGCGGCATCCTCGCCGCCGTCCATCACCCGCGCGATGGCGCCCTGGAGCCGGTCGCTCTCGCTGTCCGGCAGCCCGAAGAGGTTGTTGAAGACCAGCGACATCAGCGGGCGGGCGAACTCGCTCACGAGGTCGGCCCGCCCCCGCGACGCCATCCCAGCGGCCAGCACGTCCACGGCGCGGTGCACCCGGTCGCGCAGGTCGTGCGGCTCCACCAGGTCGAAGGCGTCGGAGAGGGAGCGACGGTAACGCACGTGCTGCTCACCGTCGTTGAACAGCGCGTTGGGCCGCCACCGCATCATGCCGAGGATGGGCGAGTCGCCGTCGATGCTCTCCTCCCACGTGCGCGGGTCGTGCGACCAGGCCTCGGTGTCGTGGAGCAGGTCGAGCGCGGCCCGCCGGTCAGTGACGACGTACGCGGGCACGCCGGGGGCGAGTTCGGCGTGGCCGACCGGGCCCTGGGCGCGCAGGGCCTCGTAGTAGCTGCGCGGGTCGGCGGCGAAGCCGTCCTCCCACAGGCGGACAGGCGCGGACAGATGGAAGGCCTCGGCCTGCGCGGGATACGTCATCGGGGCTCCGGGACGGTGCGGTCGATCAGGTGCTGCACGAGGGCGAGCAGCGCGTCGACGGACGAGTGGGTGTCACGCGCGTCGCAGATCACCATCGGGGTGTCCGCATCCAGGTCGAGGGAGCACCGCAACTGCTCCTCGGTGTAACTGCGGGAGTCCGGGAAGGTGTTGAGGGCGACGGCGTAGGGCAGTCCCGACTCCTCGACGAGGCCGAGGGCGTCGAAGGACTCGTCGATCCTGCGGGTGTCGACCAGCACGAGGGCGCCGAGCGCGCCGTACGCGATGTCGTCCCACAGCGCGCGGAAGCGCTCCTGGCCCGGGGTGCCGAACAGGTAGAGGACGGCTCCGCCCTTGAGGCTGATCCGGCCGAAGTCGATGGCGACGGTCGTGGTCGTCTTCTCCCGCACGCCCGCGAGGTCGTCGACGGCCACCGATGCCTCGGTGAGCTGCTCCTCGGTGTGCAGCGGGCGGATCTCGGACACGGAGTCGATCAGCGTGGTCTTGCCCACCCCGAAGGGCCCGGTCACCAGGATCTTCACCAACTCGCGTGCGGTGTCCGGGAGATGCACGGAGCTCTTGGCGCTCGCGGGCGCGGACTTAGCGCTTGAGGGCGCGGAGGCCATCGGCGACTCTCTTCAGCAGATCGGGATCGGGCTGCGCGGCGGGCGGGACCGGCGGGCGGGCGCCCACGAGTCCCTGGTCGACCAGTGCGGCGGCGAGCACGCGTACGGCGGAGACCGGCAGTTCGAGCAGGGCGGCGGACTCGACCACGGTGAGCGAGCCGCCGTCCAGGGTGCGCAGCAGGGCGTGCTGCGCGGCGGGCAGACCGGCGGGCCAGGGCGCACCGACGCCGGTCAGCACGGAGAGGCGCTCCAGGCTGTTGCGGCTGGGCCGCGCGACCCCGCCGGTGGCGAGGTACGCGGGGACCAGCGGGCGGCCGCTCCGGCGGCCCGTCATTCCCCGGTGCCGCCGTCGATGCCGCCGTCGGTCCCGCGGGGCGCGGCCGCCATAACCTTCTCGCCGAGCCTGGCCACCTGCGAGTGGACGCGGTGGCCGAGCAGGTCGAGCCGGACCTCGGGGTCGCCGAAGGCGGCCACACAGGTGCCGTGCGCGGTGGGCGCGACGAGGATGTAGCCGTGGTCGGACTCGATGACCACCTGGCGTACGTCCGCTGACTCCTGGTCGGCGAAGGCGGCCGCCGCGGTGCGACAGGCGCCCTGCACGGTGCTGGTGATGGCGGCGACGCGCTCCGCGGACGCCTGCGTCAACGCCTCCGTGTACCCGGAGACCAGGCCGTCCCTGGTGAGCAGGACGGCGGCCTGGACGTGCGGGATCTCCAGGATCGGATCGAGGACCCAAGCGCTGTCGCCGAGGTCGCGGCTACTCATCGGGGGTGTTCCCTTCACTGGTGCCGGGGCGGTCGCCGGCGGTGTCGTGCGGTTGCTGCGCGGGCCGCTCCTCCCGCGCCGCGGCGGTGGCCGCCTGGAGGGCGCCGAGCGCGGCGGCCTGTTCCTCGGGGCTGCGGTGTGCGGCGGGCCGGGGCTTCGGCGGTGCCTGGCGGGCGTCGGACGGTGCGTCGGGCTGCGCGTCGGAGCGGACCCGGCGGCGGCGACGCGGGAGTTCGCCCCCGTCGGTGAGCGGGGTGTCCGGCCGGGTGGGGGCGGCCGCCGGGGCCTCGTCCGCCGCGAGGCCGTGGGTGGAGTCGTGGGTGACGTCGCGAAGGGAGTCACGAGTGGACCGGGGAGCCGCGGCGGCGGGCCTGCGCTCCTCGGGGGCGATCCGGCACAGGAGGTGGTCCCGTACGAGCAGGACCGCGCGGACGCCGCCGTACGGAGAGGGCGAGGACAGGTCGACGGACAGGTCGAACTGCCGGGTCAGCTGGCCGATCGCGGCGAGCCCCATGCGCGGCGGATCGCCGAGCTCCGACAGGAGGATGGGCTCCTCCCCCGCCACCATCCGCTGGGCATGGGCCCGTTCGTCGGAACTCATCCCGACACCGGCGTCGTCGACGGTCACACTGACGCCGTGGTGGACGCGTTCGAGGTGCACACCCACGGAGGTGTCGGTCGAGGAGTGGCGCAGGGCGTTGTCGAGGAGTTCGGCCACGATGATGGCGACCGGCTCGACGGCGTGCGAGATGAGCCCGGTGCCGTCCTCGAGGTGGTTGTGGACCTCCACCCGGTCGTATCCGGCGAGCCGGGACTGGCCGCCGGTGACGGCCTCCACCAGGTGCGACTCACCACGGGCGAGCCCGACCCAGGCCCCGCAGACCACGGCGGCGACCTGCGCCCGGCGCAGCGACTGCTCGTTCTCGTGGTCGAGTGCGAACAGCGTCTGCGCCAACTCCGGGTCGTCGTAGCGCTCCTGGAGCCCGCGCAGGACGTCCTGCAACCGGTACAGGCCCGCCTGGATCTCGCGCGTCGCGCCGCGCATTCCGGCGCGGGCGGCGGCGTCGACCCGCTTGCGCTCCTGGGCGATGGCGGTGCGCAGCCCGTCGAGCACGGCGTCGAGGCCCGCGGCCAGTTCCTTGCCGCCGAGTTCGGGCTGCAGGGGTCCTGGCACCTGGAAGTGCGAGTGGGCGGCGTGGGTGGCCGCGGCCGGCATGCGCGTGCCGGACAGATGGGCGATCTCGGAGGTGAACGCCGCGGTGAGGTCGTCGAGTTCCTCGCGGGCGGCCTCCAACTCCTCGCGGGAGGCTACGAGGCGGGAGCGGAGCGAATCGGTCTCGTCGCGCTGTCTGCCGCTGCGTTGCCGGGCCTTCACCAGCCCGCCGCCGAGCACGAACGCCGACACGGTCCCGGCGGCCAGGGCTCCTGCGGCCAGCTCGGGTATCTCAATCATGGATGCGGACCTCGAGGAGAACAGGGCGTGGGGGCCGACTGCGAGGAGGGGGACGGGGTGGGGTGAGGGAAAGGAGGGAAGGCACGGAAGCCCGCCTACCGCTTGCGACCCTACCTCCCACCATACGTTCGAGTGAACCCGTCCAGAATCTTGAATCGCGATGCCCGACGCCCCACGGTGAGGCGTCGAGGCGGCGGAGGTCGGGACCTGCCAACACCACGGGGCCTGGGGCCTCGTGGCCTATGAGCCCCCGTGGATTCCGTCGAGTTTCGCGAAGACCACGACGTTCGACTGGTACCCGCCCTCGCTCTTGCGGTACTCGCCTCCGCAGGTGATGAGCCGCAGTTGGGCATCGCGGGTGGCCCCGTAGACCAGCTGGTTGGGGAACCGGCTCTTCTTGTACGTCCTGACGGCGGTGACGCGGAACTCGGCGGTGCTGCCGTCGGCGCGCCGCACGTTCACGGTGTTTCCACTGCGCAGTTGGCCAAGGCGGTAGAACACGGCCGGACCGGACTTGGTGTCGACGTGGCCGAGCACGATGGCATTGCCCCGTGCGCCCGGTGGGACCCCGTCCTCGTACCAGCCCACGAGATTGCGGTTCTTCTTGCTGGGGATCTGCAGCCGGTCCTGCGCGTCGAGGGAGAGGCCGGTGAAGGGGGCCGACACCCGCAGCCTGGGAATGCGCAGCCGCACGGGCGGTGAATCGGCCGCGCGGTGCGCCAACTCGCCCTGGGCGCGCAGGGGCGAGGAGATCCGCGTCCGGGCGCTTCCGTCGGAGGACGCGACCGCTGGGTGCGCTCCGGGAAGGAGGAGCGCACCCAGTAGCACCGGCACCGCGGCGAGCGGGACCGAGGTTCGAAGGGGCGAGGTCACCGCGTCTCCGTGGCGGTGCCGCCGACGCCGGTGTCGACCGGTCCCGAAGGACGCGGCGCGGTGATCATGGTGGTGTCCGAGGCGCGCACGCCCGTGCCCACGGGGTCTCCGGAGGCGGCGGTGACGGTGAGTTCGCTCTGCACGGAGAGCTTGCCCACCGGAGCGCTGCGGGTGGCGGCCAACTGGAAGTCGGATCCGACCTTGCCCGAGGGGGCCAGGTCCGCGCCCGCCCGGCGCACCGAGTTCAGCTGCACGACCAGCGAGCCGTTCGGGCCCTTCGTCGCCTGGACGGGCCGCCCCTGGGCGGTGATCCGCAGGTCCTTGGGGGCGAGCGCCTTCGGCCCCTTGAACACCAGGCGGCTGCCGGTGGCGGGATAGCGCGGACCGTCGGCCGGGTTGGTGTAGTCGACGGTGCCGGCGCCCGCGCGCTTGCCCTTGACCAGCTTGGCCGGGGTGGACAACGCCGCGTGTGCGGTGCCCGTGACGGCGAAGTCGTAGGTGCTGCCGTCGATGGTGATGTCGTCCACGTAGGTGCCGAGGCTCGCGTCCGCGCTGCCCAGCGTGCCGACGTTGGCGATGACACCGAAGGCGCCGTCCCCCGCCGCCGCGCATGCCTGCGCGAACGCGCCGAGCGGTGCGGTGGCTCCGGCCGCCGCCACGCCGGGAATCGTGCGTGAGGTCTTCACCAGCGATGTCTTCGTGACCTCGAACTTCTGCCACGTGTCGCCCGCCATGCCCTGATGGCCGTCGGTGTCGGTGTTGGCGTTCGGTTCGAAGCTGAGTGTGGTGAACGCCCCCAGGCACAGCGAAGGCAGCTGGAGGTTGGGGCCGTATCCCGTGATGCTGGACTGGGCCGAATCCACGTAGGCGCGGTAGGAAATACCGCGTGACAGCAGCGTGGAAAGCGACTTTGCGCCGGTGAAGTAGTGGGCGGCCTGGGCCTGCTGACCGTCCTTCACGGCGAGATGCAGACTGCCGTTGAAGTGGACCGGGTCCGGCTCCGGCGAGATCTCCTGGGTTCCGGGCGCCTTGCCCGCGTTCGAGGGATCGTCCTGGAACCGGTACCAGGGCCCCTCCGGGCCGAGATCCGAAGGATGGACCTTTACCGGCGCTTCCGCCGCGGCACTGACGCCGACGCTCCCGCCGACCACGGCCCCCAGACACAGAGCGGCAACCGCACCATTACGGGCGGATCTTCGCGTAATACTTCTTTTGCTGCGCATGGGGCCCACTGTGCCCCCGGTAAAGCATTTCGGATGACCTGCGCATTGGCGGGAAGGTCGGGTTCACCCGAATCGCGCACACGCCCCGTACGTGAATTGGCCATCGATTTACCCTCCCGACACCCCGCCCCCCTTCCCAGTGGACCAGACCTCTTGGAACACTTTGGCGACTTCTGTTCGCTTCTCCCCCAAAGAGGCCTTGCACCCATGCCAGAACTGAACCGACGGCGCTTCCTCCAGATCACCGGCGCGGCCGCCGGCACTGCCGGGGTCGCCACCGGTATCGCAGCGTTGTCCGATTCCATCGACCGGGCCGCCGCGATCCCCGCGGCCCGCAGATCCGGCACTCTGGACGACGTCGAGCACATCGTCGTCCTGATGCAGGAGAACCGGTCCTTCGACCACTACTTCGGCGCGATGAAGGGCGTACGCGGGTTCGGCGACCCGCGGCCCGTCACGCTGCCCAGCGGCAAGTCGGTCTGGCACCAGGCGGACGGCACCGGCAAGGAGGTGCTGCCCTACCACCCGGACGCCGAGAACCTCGGCATGCAGTTCATCGCGGGCCTCAACCACGACTGGGGCGGCGGCCACAAGGCCTTCAACGACGGCAAGTACGACGACTGGATCGCCGCCAAGACGACGGGGACGATGGCGTATCTGACCCGCCAGGACATCCCGTTCCACTACGCGCTCGCCGACAAGTTCACCGTCTGCGACGCCTACCACTGCTCGATCATCGGGGCCACCGACCCCAACCGCTACTACATGCTCTCCGGCCACGTCGGCAACGACGGCACGGGCGGCGGCCCGATCCTGGGCAACGAGGAAGCGGGCTACGGCTGGACCACGTACGCCGAACGCCTGGAGGAGGCCGGGGTCTCCTGGAAGGTCTACCAGGACATCGGCGACGGCCTGGACAAGGACGGCGGCTGGGGCTGGATCGACGACGCCTACCGCGGCAACTACGGCGACAACTCACTGCTCTACTTCAACAAGTACCGCGACGCCAAGCCCGGCGACCCGCTCTACGACAAGGCCCGCACCGGCACCAACGCCAAGGCCGGCGACGGCTACTTCGACATCCTCAGGGCCGACGTCAAGGCCGACAAGCTGCCGAAGATCTCGTACGTCGCCGCTCCGGAGGCCTTCTCCGAGCACCCCAACTTCCCCACCAACTACGGGGCCTGGTACATCTCCCAGGTCCTGGACGCGCTGACCTCGAACCCCGAGGTCTGGTCCAAGACGGCCCTGTTCATCACGTACGACGAGAACGACGGCTACTTCGACCACGTGGTGCCGCCGTACCCGCCCCGGTCCGCGGACGACGGCCGCTCCACCGTGGACACCGGGCTCGACGTCTTCGAGGGCAACGCCACGTACGGGGCGGGCGTCTACGGCCTCGGCCAGCGCGTCCCGATGATCGTGGTCTCGCCCTGGTCCACCGGTGGCTACGTGTGCTCCGAGACCTTCGACCACACCTCGGTCATCCGCTTCATGGAGCGCCGCTTCGGGGTCGAGGAGCCGAACATCTCCCCCTGGCGGCGCGCCATCTGCGGCGACCTCACCTCGGCCTTCGACTTCTCCCTCAAGGACACCGACCCGGCCGAACTCCCGGGCACCGACGCCTACGAGCCGCCGGACCACGAGCGCCACGACAGCTACGTGCCCAAGCCGCCGGCCCAGGGCGCGCTGCCCACGCAGGAGAAGGGCAGCCGCCCCTCCCGCCCGCTGCGCTACGCCCCCGCGGTGGACGGCGTGGCGGACCCGGCGAACGGCCGCTACCAGCTCACCTTCACCGGCGGCTCCACGGCCGGCGCCCACTTCTACGTGACGGCTCCGGTGCGCACCGACGGTCCGTGGACGTACACCACCGAGGCCGGCAAGAACGTCTCCGACAGCTGGAACACGGAGTACTCCAAGGGGACGTACGACCTCACGGTGCACGGCCCGAACGGCTTCCTGCGCGCGTTCCGCGGTCCCGGCACCGCCAAGGCCCCCGAGGTCACGGCCCGCCATGTCGCCGACTCCGGCAACCTGTCGCTGACGATGACCAACCCGACGGACGCGGCCGCCCACCTCACGGTCACCGACGCCTACGGCGACAAGAGCGAGACCTTCACCGTCAAGCCGGGGGCCACGGTGCAGCACACCGTCGACCTGCGCGCGAGCAAGCGCTGGTACGACGTGTCGGTGGGCTCGGACGCCGACGAGACCTTCCTGCGCCGCTTCGCGGGCCATGTGGAGAACGGCCAGGCGGGCGTGAGCGACCCGGCGATCCGCACCTGAGGGAAGTCCATCGAGGCGGGCGGGTCATCCCGCCCGCCCTTTCCCTCAGTCCTGGTCGACGTGCTCGTTCAGGACCTTGCCGTTGGCGGCGTCGATGTCGAACGTCGTCTTGTCCCAGGTGGCGGGCGTGACCACGTCGACCGACCAGACCGTGGATCCGCTGTCGGAGTCGTCGAGGGCGACGGACGTGACCTTGCCCTTCTTGCGCTCCGTGGCCGTATCGGCGGCCTTCACGGCCGTGATCTTGGCTGCGGAGAGCTTGTCGGCGTTCTCCTTCTTGTCGTCCGCGTCCTGGTCCTTGTCCGCCGTGGAGCCGGTCACCTTGCCGGTGACGGCATCGACCGTTACGTCGGTGCTCGTACCGTCCGACGCGACGACCTCGGCGTCCCACTCCGGGTTGCCCTGCTTGTCGTCGCCGAGCTCGATCTCCAGGAGCTTGCTGCCGGAGACGTCCTTCTCGGCGGTGCGTGCCGCCTTGTCCCAGTCGACCTTCGTCGCGGAGAGCAGCTTCTTGCGCTCGGCCTGGTCCTCGTTCAGCCGGCCGGTCGGGGTCGCGTCGCTCGCCTGATCCTGCTGGGCGGCGCTCTCGCTCTCCTTGGCGCCCGAGGAGGTGTCGTCCCCGTCGTCCGACGAGCACGCGCTCAGCAGGGAGAGCGAGGCGGCGACGGCGCACACGACGCCGACGGCACGCCCTCGCGCGCTTCGGTTGCTCCGCTTCGCGGGTACAGAGTGCATGCACAGGCCTTTCGCGCCAGGGGCCGGGGGCTGCGCCGCACGAAGCGGACGCTCGCCGATCGTCGCAGCCTGCCCGGGGCTCGGCATCCCGACAGCCCGGCGCACGGCCTCCCGCCCCGCCCGCCATCCGCGTCGGGGCCGGGAGACCGATCGCCACGATTGACCCGATCGGCCGTCAGCCCTTCTTCAGCTCCTCGGCGAACATCACGATGATGCCGCTGGGGCCGCGGACGTATGTGAGCTTGTAGATGTCCTCGTAGGTGCCCACACCGCGAAGCGGGTGGCAGCCGTGCCTGGCGGCGGTCGCGAGGGCTTCCTCGATGTTGTCGACCGAGAAGGCGACGCGGTGCATGCCGATCTCGTTGGGAAGGGTCGGCTCCGTCTCGATCGCCTCGGGGTGGAGGTACTCGAAGAGTTCGAGGCGGCCCTGACCGTCCGGCGTCTGGAGCATCGCGATCTTGGCGTGATTGCCGTCGAGGCCGACGGCGGTGTCGGTCCACTCACCGCTGACCGTGTCGCGGCCGAGGACCGTGAGGCCGAGGTCGGTGAAGAAGGAGATCGTTGCTTCGAGGTCGCGAACGGCGATGGCGACGTTCTCAAGTTTGATGGCCATGCGCCGCATGCTACGAGCCGGGCGGCTCGCTGGGCGGGCGGTTACGAGCACGGTGTGCTCGTGTCCGGGGTCAGCTCAGTTCGAAGCCGTGGTAGTGGCTCACCGCGATGCCGTTGGTGAGGTCGCGGTAGAGGCCGACGCCGCCGACGAAGGGCATGAACACCCGTTGTTTGCCGGGGATGTTGGCGCCCATGTACCAGGACGCGGCCTGTGGCATGAGCGTGAGGTCGCCGAGGTCGTTGGTGGTGTGGACCCAGTTGTCCTCGGCGTCGGGGTCGGCCTCCATGCGGCGCAGCCCGCGCTCGCGCAGGTGGGTGAGGGCGCGCGTGATCCAGTCCACGTGGTGCTCGATCGAGGTCATCATGTTGGAGAGGACTGACGGGCTCTGGGGGCCGGTCACCGTGAACAGGTTGGGGAAGCCGGCCGACATCAGGCCGAGGTACGTGCGCGGGCCGTGCGCCCACTTGTCGCGCAGGGAGTGGCCGTCGGTGCCCCGGATGTCGATGGCGTTCAGGGCGCCGGTCATCGCGTCGAAGCCGGTCGCCATGACGATGACGTCGACGTCGTACGCGGCCCCGTCCTCGGTCACGATCCCGCGCCCGGTCATCCGGGCGATCGGTCGCTCGGCGAGATCGACCAGGGTGACGTTGTCCTGGTTGAACACCTCGAAGTAGCCGGTGTCGACGCACATCCGCTTACTGGCGATCGGATACGTGCGCGGGGTGAGCCGCTCGGCGAGTTCGGGGCTCTTCACCTTCTCGCGGATCCGGGCCCGGACGTACTCGGCGACGGCCTCGTTGGCATCGGCGTCCTTGAGCAGGTCGCTGAAGCCGCTGCCGAAGCACAGGCCGCCGATGTCCCAGCGGCGGTCCAACTCCCCGACGACTGCCTCCGCTTCGGTCTCGATCAGCAGCACCCGCGCCTCTTCGTCGCAGTCGAAGCCCTTCGAGGAGGCGCGGGACACCTCGCGCCGCTCGGGGTAGCGCGTCCGTGCCGCGGCGAGGCGGTCGGCGTTGGGGCCGTTGTGGGCGGGCACCGCGTAGGACGGGGTGCGCTGGAAGACGGTGAGCGAGCCGACGAGCGGGGCGATCGCGGTGATGGTCTGGAGCCCGGAGGAACCGGTGCCGATCACGGCGACCCGCTTCCCGGCCAGGTCGGCGCCCTCGTGCGGCCAGCTCGACGTCCACAGCACCTCGCCCGCGAAGTCCGCCAGGCCCTCGAAGTCCGGTCGGGACGGCACGGACAGACACCCGGTGGCCGCGATCACGTAGCGGGCGGTGCGAGGTGTGCCGTCGGAGGCCGTCACCGTCCAGCGCTGCGTCGCGTCGTCCCAATCGAGCGACTCCACACGGGTGTTGAGGACGATGTCCTCGCGGAGGTCGAAGCGGTCGGCCACGTGGCGCACGTAGGAGAGGATCTCCGGCTGGGCCGCGTAGCGCTCGCTCCAGTCCCACTCCTGCTCCAGGTCGGCGTCGAAGGAGTAGGAGTACTCGACGGACTCGATGTCGCAGCGGGCCCCGGGATAGCGGTTCCAGTACCAGGTGCCGCCGACGTCCGCACCGGCCTCGATGACGCGGGTGTCGAAGCCGAGCGCGCGCAGCCGGTGCAGTTGGTAGAGGCCTGCGAAGCCGGCGCCGATGACGATGACGTCGTGGTCGGCCATGGCTCACACCGCCCTTTCGGCGACGAACTTGTTGATGTGTTCCGCCACCAGACGCAGCCCGTCCTCGAAGCCCGGCAGGATGCCCACCATCTGGAAGAAGGCGTGCATCTGGCCCGCGGCCTCCTCAAGCGCCACCGGGACTCCCGCGTCGCGCAGCGCGTGCGCGTAGGCGACGCCCTCGTCGTGCAGCGGGTCGTACTCGGCGAGGTGGACGAACGCCGGGGGCAGTCCCGCGAGGCTGTCGGCGCGCAGCGGGGAGGCGTCCGGGTGGGTGCGGGCCCGCTCGTCGGGGAGGTAGTGGCCCCAGAACCAGATCATGGTGTCGCGGGCGAGCAGGAGTTGGTTCTGCGGGGCGACGTACGAGGGCCGGTCCAGGTCGCAGTCGGTGACGGGATAGATCAGGGCCTGGTAGTCGATGGCGGGCCCGCCGCGGTCGCGGGCCCAGCGGGTCATGACGGCGGCGATGTTGCCGCCCGCGCTGTCGCCCGCCACGATCAACGGAGCGCCCTCCGGCGCGAGTTCGGCCGCGTGCTCGGCCGTCCAGGCCAGCCCTGCCCAGCTGTCCTCGATCGCGGTCGGGAACGGATGCTCGGGCGCCTTGCGGTAGTTGACCATGACCACCGTGGACTGTGTCGTGTTCGCGAGCCGGCGGCCCACGTGGTCGTACTGCAGGTCGATGTCGCCGACGACCCAGCCGCCGCCGTGGAAGTACACGATGACCGCCTGCGGGGTGCCCGCGGGGCGCAGCACCCGGGTGCGGAAGCGCCCGCCGTCCCTGCCCTCGATCTTGACGTCCCGTACCGCGCCGACCTCCGGGCCCCGGCCGCTGAGACCGGAGAGGATCGGGCCGTGCAGCCGGGCGACGGCCGGCGTGGACTCGTGCATCGCCGGGCCTTCGGCCTTGGCCAACTCCGCCAGAAACGCCTGGGTCACCGGTTCCAGTGGCATACGGCCGTCCCCTCGTCGATGCCGCTCGTGTTCTCGGAGGTGATGCGAGGTGATGCGCGTACGGCCGGCGGTTCCGGTCCCGCGCACCAGCCGCTGTACCGTGCATTGACCATGGTCGCCGGAGATCCTCGCGGGGTCCAGACGTCGGCAGGGACCGGCTCGTGCCTCACCCACCGGCCGCGAACGGCAGCGTCTCGTACCGCCGTACGTAGCAGCCGTCCGCGAACGTGCCGCGGGGCGCGTCGACCGTGAAGGCCGGGAACCGGGTCAGGAGTTCGGTGAGCGCGATCCGCCCCTGGAGGCGGGCCGCCGCGGCGCCCAGGCAGTGGTGCGGGCCATAGCCGAAGGCCAGATGCTGTGGGGTCGCACGCTCCAGGTCGACCTCGTCCGCGCGGGGGCCGAAGGCGCGCGGGTCGCGGTTGGCGGAGCCGTAGAGCAGCAGCACCTTGGCCCCGGCCGGCACGGTTCTGCCGTGCAGCCTCAGGTCCTCGGTGAGGGTACGGGCCAGCCCCTGCACCGGCGACGCCAGGCGCAGCGCCTCCTCGACGAACGGGCCGACCGACTCCGGTTCCGATGCGACCCGTGCCCGTAATGCGGGTTGCTCGGTGAGGAGTTGGGCGGCCGTGGTGAGCAGCCCGATGGTCGTGTCGTTGCCGCCTGCGATCATGGTGAAGGCGAAGCCGAGGATCCGGACGGCCGCCTGCGGATCGTCGGCCAGGACCCGGACGAGGTCGGAGACCGTGTCGTCGGCCGGGTGCGCGCGGCGCCGCTCGATCAAGTCCCCGAAGTAGCCGAAGAGTTCGCCGACCGCCTTGTGCGCGTCGAGCGCGTGGCCCTTGGCGCCCGCCTGCACGATCGCTTGCGTCCAGCCCGCGAAACGCTCCCGGTCGGCTTCGTCGACGCCCAGATAGTGGGCGACGACGAAACACGGGAGCGGCCGCATCAGTTCGGCGACGATGTCCGGCGAGCCGTTCGCCGCGGCGATCGCGTCGAGCCTGGTGCGCACGAAGGCGCGTACCGCGTCCGCCACGGATTCCACGCGGCGCGGGGTGAACCCCCTGGTGAGCAGGGAGCGGAACTCCGTGTGCTCGGGCGGGTCGAGCATGACGAGCGGCGGCGCGACGTCGACACCGGCCGCCGCCATGTCGTCCCGGACGACGGTCAGCCCCTTCCGTGAGGAGAACACTTCGGGGCGGCGCAGCGCGTCCAGCACGTCGTCGTAGCGCGACAGCACCCAGTAGTCGCCGTCCTCGACGCGGTGCAGCGGATCGTGGTCGCGCAGGGCCGCGTACATCGCGTAGGGGTCGCGCCAGGACTCGGCACCGCGGGGAAGGAATCGGGCGGGCGGCGGGGCGATACTCATGGCGGCACCGTGAGCGACTTCTGACGCACTGTCAATGGACGGCAGGGCACGCGTCGGCCACATATTTGAGGTGCGGTGCCGGGATGCCGATGAGTTCGGAGGTCACGGGGAGTCGATGCCCGTGACGGACGGGACGACGACACGCGGCGGGAGACGCACGATGGCCAAGGTGTTCACGCACATGACGATGTCACTGGACGGGTTCATCGCGAACCCGGAGGACGAGGTCGGGGAGCTGTTCGAGTGGTACGAGGCGGGAGGGGTCAACGTCCCCAACCCGAACGAGACCGTCACCTTCCAGGTCGACGACGCCAGTGCCCAGGTGCTTGGCGAGCTGACCGGCAACTGCGGGGCCCTCGTCGCGGGGCGGCGGCTGTTCGACATCGCGCACGGCTGGGGTGACAAGCACCCGGCGGGCGCGCCCGTCGTCGTGGTCACGCATCGCGCGCCCGAGGACGCCGCCACGAAGTGGCCCACCACGACGTTCGTCGACGGAGTCGAGGCCGCGATCAGCCGGGCCAAGGAGATCGCGGGCGATCAGGACGTCACGATCGCGAGCGCGGCCATCACCCAACAGGCGCTCGACCTCGGCCTGGTGGACGAGGTGTGTGTCAGCCTCGTGCCGGTGCTGTTCGGCGAGGGGATCCCGTACTTCGCCAAGCTGGAACGGGGTCACCTGCTCCTCGACGACCCGGTCGTCGTCCAGGGGCGGCGCGCCCTGCACCTGCGGTATCCGGTCCGGCGATAGCCGGCGGTCGGGCCCTTCCCCGCCCTCCGGTCGTGATCTAGGTTTGGCGCCGGGGCCAGGGAGGGCTCGCCCCCTTGCCGCCACCGAAAGGCCGACGATGCCGTTTCCCACCAGCGTCCAGCACAATCCGGTCGTCCAGCAGGCGGTCCGCCGCCTCGACGAGCTCGGCGATCCCCGCTTCGCGCAGACGCTGGTGCGCTGCCTGGACGACACGCTGGCCCGCACCATCCGCCCGATGCCCGACGGCACCGCCTTCGTCGTGACGGGCGACATCCCCGCCATGTGGCTGCGCGACTCGACGACGCAGATGATGCCCTACCTGGCTCTCCTGAAGGACGACACGGACCTCCAGGACCTCCTTCTCGCCGTGCTGCGCCGCCAGTTCCAGCAGATCGCGCACAATCCGTACGCCAACGCGTTCAACGCCGAGCCCTCCGGGCGGGCCCACGACGCGGACGACCTGTGCGAGGACCCCTGGGTCTGGGAGGAGAAGTACGAGGTCGACTCCCTCGCCTTCCCGCTCCTGCTGGCCCACCGCTTCTGGCGGGCCACCGGGCGCACCGACCACGTGGCGCAGGCGCTGGAGGCGGCGCGCGCCGCGATCTCCGTATGGCGCACGGAGCAGGACCACGAACACCTCTCCAAGTACCGCTTCGTGCGGGCGAACGTCCCGCCGACGGACACCCTGGAGAACGCGGGGCGCGGCACACCCGTCGCCGCGACCGGGATGACCTGGAGCGGGTTCAGGCCCAGCGACGACGCGTGCACTTACGGGTACAACGTGCCCGCCAACCTGTCCGCCGCCGCTGCCCTCGACGGCGTCGCCAAGATGGCACGGCACCAGCAGGACACCGAACTCGCCGACGAGGCAGCCCAATTGGCGGGAGAGCTGCGCGCGGCGACCCGGCGGCACGGCACCGTCGACCACCCCGACCACGGCTCGATCTACGCCTACGAGGTGGACGGGCTCGGCAACGCGCTCCTGGCGGACGACGCCAACATGCCCAGCCTGCTGTCCCTGCCGCTCGTCGCCGACGTCTCCCCGACGGATCCGCGGTACCTGGCCACCCGCGCGTTCGTGCTCTCCCCCGCCAATCCGACCTGGTACCGCGGGACGGCCGCCGAGGGCGTGGGCAGCCCGCACACCCCTGACGGTTACATCTGGCCGATCGCCCTCGCCGTGGAGGGTCTGACCAGCAACGACCCCGAGCGGCGACTGCAGTTGCTGCACACTCTGATCAACACCGACGCCGGTACCGGCGCGATGCACGAGTCCTTTCACAAGGACGACCCGGACAGGTTCACCCGCGACTGGTTCTCCTGGGCCAACGCGATGTACGCGGAACTGGCCCTGGATCTGGCCGGGTTCGGCACGCGTTCCCTGTGGGACACGTCCTTGGGCGCCTCCGTCTAGACGGTTCGCCGGGCGCCGCGGCGTTCAGTACGGCAGCCCCTCCGACGCCGCGCGCAGCGCGACATCGAGGCATGCGGCGAACTCGTCGTAGGAGGCGTCGGGTTGGTCCGCGTAGCGGCGGGCGAAGTTCTCCGCGGCCGCGCGCAGGGCGCCGTTGAGTGTCGCCGCGTGCACCGTCACGCGCAGGTCGTCGGCGGCGCCGCCGGAGCGTTCCGCGAGCAGCCGGCCGAGGACGGGGAGCGCGTCGTCGTGGGCCTGGAGCCAGACGGCACGCAGTGCGGGTTCGGTCGAGGTCATGCGGATCAGGGCGAGGATGGTGGGCGTGCCCGGCGGCAGATCGCCCGTCCCGCGTGTCTCGGTGAAGAAGTCCAGCAGGTCCATCTCCGGTGGCCAGTGGCGCAGTTGGGTCACGGCGAAGTCGAGTCCCGCGGCGAGCAGCGGGAGCACGCAGCTCTCCTTCGTCGGGAAGTGGCGCCACAGTGTGCGCGAGGAGACGCCGACGGCCCGCGCTATCTGCTCGCCCGTCGTGGCGGTGACGCCCTGGGTGGTGAACAGGCGCACCGCCTCGCAGGCGATCTCGAACCGGAGCGCGGCCTTGCGGCGTTCGGCGAGCGAGGGCCGCTCGCCCGTCGGAGCCTCCTGCCGCCACTCTTCCCATGGCATCTGTCGCATGCCGCCATCTTGTCACTGAGTGACACGCGACTCTACTCTGCGGTAGCTGACCGGCGAGTAACCACCGTGCTCTCGCCCGGAGTTGGCAGGCGTACGCATGCCCCTGTGCCCTCCCCCACTTGGTCAAGGAGTTGCTCATGCCCTCCCCCACCAGGCGCGCCCTGCTCACCGGTGCCGCCGCCCTCACCGCAGCGACCGCCCTTCCCTCCCCGACCGCCTCGGCCGCACCCGCCCGCGTACGTCTGACCCGCGAGGAACACCGCGTCGTCGTCATCGGATCAGGCTTCGGCGGCGGCGTCGCAGCGCTGCGGCTCGCCCAGGCGGGCGTCCCGGTGACCGTCCTCGAACGCGGGCGGCGCTGGCCGACCGGCCCGAACGCGGAGACCTTCCCCCATGTCTCCGGCCTCGACAAGCGGATGCTCTGGTACGGCACCCTGCCCGAAGCCGTCCGGCCGCTCGCGCGCCTCATCGGCACCCCGCTCGGCTTCACGCCCTACACCGGCCTCCTCGAACCGGTCCTCGGCGAGAACATCCTGAGCGTGTGCGCGGCCGGGGTCGGCGGCGGATCGCTCGTCTACCAGGGCATGACGCTCCAGCCCTCGGAGTCCGTCTTCAACACCTGGCTGCCCGAAGGCCTCGACTACCGGCGCATGGACCGGGTCCACTATCCGCGCGTCGCCCGCATGCTCAAGGCGGCCACCGCGCCCGACCAACTCATCGACTCACCCACGTACTTCGCGTCGCGGGTCTTCGGCGAACGGGTCCGCAAGGCGGGATACGGCCTGGAGAAGATCCCCATGCCGATCGACTGGGACTACGCCCTGGCCGAACTGCGCGGCGAGATGAAGCCCTCGTACACGAACGGCGACTGCGCGCTCGGCGTCAACAACGGCGGCAAGCACTCCGTGGACGTGACGTACCTGAAGCAGGCCGAGGCGACCGGCAAGGTCACCGTCGCCACCCACCACAACGTCACCTCCGTCGCACGCGCCGCCGACGGCCGCTGGGAGGTGCACGTCGACCGCACCGACGACTCCGGAACCGTGCTGGAACAGAAGGTGCTCACCAGCCGGGCCCTGATCATGGCGGCCGGCAGCGTCAACACCAGCAAACTGCTGGTCCGCGCGGGCGCGACCGGCGCCGTCCCCGACCTGCCCGAAGGACTCGGCGAGGGCTGGGGCACCAACGGCGACCGCATCTACGCCTGGACGAGCCTCCAGGAGGACTTCGGCAGCGAGCAGGGCGGCCCCGTCGTCTACGGCAGCAAGGACTGGGCGGATCCCGCCACCGCGAACACCGTCATCCAGGCCTCCCTGCCGCCCCTCGGCCTCGACATCCGCACCACGATGCTGGTCGGGTTCGGCGTCAGCCCCGACCGCGGCCGCCTGCGCTACAACGGCGCCACCGACTCCGTGTCCCTGCACTGGCCCGCGGGCGGCGACTCCAGCAGCTACCGCGCGATCCACCGGCGGGTCACGGAGATCTCCCAGGGCCTCGGCACCCTCGTCGACACCAACTCCCTGGTCAACAGCACCTGGCACCCGCTCGGCGGCGCACCCATGGGCACCGTGTGCGACCTGGAGGGCCGCGTCCAGGGCCAGCGCGGGCTCTACGTTCTCGACGGTGCGCTCATCCCCGGCACCACCGGCGCCTGCAACCCCTCGATGACCATCGCCGCGGTCGCCGAACGCGCCATGGACGGCATCACCGCCGAGGATGTCGGCACGGTCATCTGACAGCCAACCACACCCGGTCTCAGGTGAGTTGGTTACGCCCTGATTGACCTGCACGATCCGCGCCCCGCGCCCCGGACGCCGTAACATGTCCCGGTTGTCCGGCCCCGGCCGGGCAACTCCGGGCAGTTCGAGGGCACTTGCGTCGCGTCCACCGGGCTGCCGCCGTCTCGACGTTGGGACCCGATGGACGCCACTCGCGCACACGACGAGCTCAGCCTGCTCGAAGCGGAGCTGACCGAACGGCTCGACGCTCCGGCCCACTTCTTCGCGAAGGACGCCGCCGCCCCGCGCACCCTGGTCGACATCCTCGACGCGACCGTCCGCACCCATCCCGACGAACCCGCCCTCGACGACGGCGTGCGCCGTCTGACGTACCGCGCGCTGGACACCGAGGTCGACCGGCTGCGCCGCCGTCTGGCCGGGGCCGGGGTGGGGCGCGGCGACCGGGTCGGCGTGCGGGTGCCGTCGGGCACGAACGACCTGTACGTCGCGATCCTCGCCGTGCTCGCCGCAGGCGCCGCGTACGTACCCGTGGACGCCGAGGACCCGGACGAGCGGGCCCAACTCGTCTTCGGCGAGGCGGGGGTGAGGACCGTGATCGGGGCGGGGCACGCCTTCACCGTCGCGCAACCCTCCCCCGCTCCCGCCGGGCGTCCCGGGCCCGAGGACGACGCGTGGGTCATCTTCACGTCCGGTTCGACCGGGCGACCCAAGGGCGTCGCCGTCAGCAACCGCGGTGCCGCGGCGTTCGTGGACGCGGAGGCCGCGCTCTTCCTCACCGAGGACCCGATCGGGCCAGGCGACCGTGTCATGGCGGGCCTGTCCGTCGCGTTCGACGCGTCCTGCGAGGAGATGTGGCTGGCGTGGCGGCACGGCGCCTGCCTGGTGCCGGTGCCGCGCGCCCAGGTGCGCGGCGGCGCCGACCTCGGGCCCTGGCTGGCCGAGCAGGAGATCACCGTGATCTCCACCGTGCCGACGCTGGCCGCCCTGTGGGAGCCGGAGGCCCTCAACGACGTCCGGCTGCTGATCTTCGGCGGCGAAGCGTGCCCGCCCGAGCTCGTCCAGCGCCTCGTCACCGAGGGCCGCGAGGTGTGGAACACGTACGGGCCCACCGAGGCCACCGTCGTCACCTGCGCCGCCCTGATGACCGGCGCCGAGCCGATCCGCATCGGGCTGCCGCTGAACGGCTGGGAGCTCGCCGTCGTCGACGAGGCCGACCGGCCCGTCCCGATCGGCGCCAGCGGTCAACTCGTCATCGGGGGCGTCGGGTTGGCGCGCTATCTCGACCCGGCCAAGGACGCCGAGAAGTACGCGCCGCTGCCCGCCCTGGGCTGGGAGCGCGCCTACCGCAGCGGCGACCTGGTCAAGGCCGACCCCGAGGGCCTGGTCTTCCTCGGGCGCGGCGACGAGCAGGTCAAGCTCGGCGGGCGGCGCATCGAGCTGGGCGAGGTCGACGCCGCGCTGCAGGCGCTGCCCGGTGTCGCGGGAGCGGCCTGCGCCGTGCGCACCGCGCGCGGCGGCAACCAGCTGCTCGTCGGCTATCTCGTCACCCAGGAGGGCTGGCAGCACGCGGCGGCCGTGGACAAGCTGCGGTCCGAACTGCCCGCCGCACTGGTGCCGTTGCTCGCCCCCGTCGCCGAGCTGCCCACGCGCACCTCCGGCAAGGTCGACCGCGACGCGCTGCCGTGGCCGCTGCCCGACGTGGAGACCGGCGCCCCGGCCGAGCAGCTCTACGGCACCGAGGCCTGGCTCGCCGAGCAGTGGAGCGAGACCCTCGGCGTGCCCGTGACCGGCGCGCACGACAACTTCTTCGCCATCGGAGGCGGCAGCCTCGCCGCCGCCCAGCTCACCACCCGGCTGCGCACCCGCTACCCGAACGCGGCCGTCATCGACATCTACGAGCGTCCGGTCCTGCGCAAACTGGCCCGCCGCCTGGAGAAGTCGGCACAGGACGACGCCGCCGAGCGGGTGATCGCCCCGGTCCCAACCCGCACCAAGCTCGTCCAACTGCTGCTCCTGATACCGCTGTTCACCCTGAACGGGCTGCGCTGGACGGTCGCGCTCGCCGCACTGGCCGGCGTCCTGCACCGCTTCGGCGGCTACGCGTGGGCCCCGTCCGCCTCCTGGTGGCTGCTCGCGCCTGCGGCGCTGGTGCTGTTCAGCCCGCCGGGGCGGCTCGCGCTCGCGGCGGGCGGCGCCCGGCTGCTGCTGCGCGGCGTCGGCCCGGGCACGTATCCGAGGGGCGGCCATGTCCATCTGCGGCTGTGGGCCGCCGAACGCCTCGCCGAGCACAGCGGCGCCACCTCGCTCACCGGCTCTTGGCTTCAGCGCTACGCCCGCGCGCTCGGCGCCCGGGTCGGACCCGACGTCGACCTGCACTCGCTGCCCCCGGTCACAGGACTGCTCAAGCTCGGCCGCGGCTGCGCCGTCGAGAGCGAGGTCGATCTGTCGGGGCACTGGCTCGACGGCGACCGCCTGGAGATCGGCGCCGTGAAGGTCGGTGCGGGAGCCGTGGTCGGCACCCGGAGTGTGCTGTTCCCCGGCGCCCGGGTGGGCAAGCGCGCCGAGATCGCGCCGGGCTCCGCCGTCCAGGGCCACGTCCCGACCGGGCAGCGCTGGTCGGGCTCCCCGGCGGTCAAGCTCGGCAAGGCCAAGCGGGAGTGGCCGGCGCAGCGGCCGCCGCGCACGGCGGGCTGGCGCGCGATGTACGGCGCCGCGGGCCTCGCCCTCACCCTGCTCCCGCTCCTGTCCGCCCTCCCAGCCCTGCTCGTCGCGCGCGCCTTCGTGCCCGCGGGCGCCGGGCTCGGCGAGGCCGTGCGCGGCGGACTGCTCGCCGTCGCCCCCGCGGCCCTCGCCTACGGGCTCACGTACGCCGTGCTGATCCTGGCCGGTGTCCGCCTCGCCGGACGCGGCCTGAGCGCCGGGACGTTCCCCGTGCACAGCCGGGCGGGCTGGCAGTCCTGGACCGTCACCCAGCTGATGGACCTGTCCCGGCAGACGCTGTTCCCCCTGTACGCGGGTCTCGTCACGCCGGTGTGGATGCGGCTGCTCGGGATGCGCGTGGGCCGGGACGCCGAGGTGTCCACGGTGCTCGCGCTGCCCGGCCTCACCACGGTCGGCGACGGCGCGTTCCTCGCCGACGACACGCTGACCGCGCCGTACGAACTCGGCGGCGGCTGGGTGCGGATCGGGCACGCGCGGATCGGCCGCCGGGCGTTCCTCGGCAACTCGGGCATGACCGCGCCCGGCCGTTCGGTGCCGGACGACGGTCTGGTCGGCGTCCTGTCGGCTACCCCGAAGAAGGCCAAGCAGGGCAGCTCCTACCTGGGCCTGCCGCCGGTCAGGCTGCCCCGCCCGGCCACCGGCGTCGATCCGGACCGCACCTACGCACCGCCGGTCCGGCTGCGCTGGGCGCGCGCCCTGGTCGAACTGGGCCGTCTCGTCCCGGTGTTCTGCTCGACCGCCCTGGTCGTGCTGGTCCTCGGCGCGCTGGCCGCCGTCGCGGCGGCGCACGGCCTGTGGGCGGCGGTGCTCGTCAGCGGCCCCGTCCTGCTGACCGCGGGCGTCCTCGCGTGCGTGGTGTCGATCGTGGCGAAGTGGCTGCTGGTCGGCCGCCACCGCACGGGCGAGCACCCGCTGTGGTGCGGTTTCGTGTGGCGGGGCGAACTGGCCGACACGTTCGTGGAGATGCTCGCCGTGCCGTGGCTCGCCGGCGCGGTGCCCGGCACCCCCGTTCTCACCGCCTGGCTGCGCGGGCTCGGCGCACACATCGGGGCGGGCGTGTGGTGCGAGAGCTACTGGCTGCCGGAGACCGATCTGGTCACCCTGGGGACCGGGGCGACCGTGAACCGGGGCTGTGTTCTGCAGACGCACCTCTTCCACGACCGGATCTTGCGGACGGATACTGTGATCCTCCGCGAGGGCGCCACGCTGGGTCCTGGCGGAATCGTGCTGCCGGGCAGCGAGGTCGGTCGCAGGAGCACGCTGGGGCCCGCGTCCCTGGTGATGGCCGGCGAGTCGGTGCCGCCGGGCAGCCGGTGGCTGGGCAACCCGATAGAGGCTTGGCGCCCGTGAACCGGCGGATTCTGGCCGTGCGTTGGCCAGGTCGTAGGAAGACGAGAACGGGTACGAGAACGGGTACGGGGACAGGGACAGGGAGCGGACGAGCCGTGAACGGGCAGCACTACGGTCAGCACAAGGCGGACCCCTATTTCCCGTCCAATGGGGATCCCCGCTACCGGGTGCACCGCTACGAACTCGACCTGGACTACCGGCCCGAGCCCAACCGGCTGGCCGGCACGGCCCGGCTCAGCGCCATCGTCGGCGGCGCCGAACTCGACGATTTCCAGCTGAACTTCGCCGACTTCCGTATCGGCAGGGTCCGGGTCGACGGCCGTCCCGCGCACTACACGCTGCGCGGTGGGCGACTGCGTATCCGGCCTGCGAAGCCCCTGGGCGCGAGCGCCGCGTTCACCGTCGAGGTGCACTACTCCGGCAATCCGAAGCCGGTGAAGAGCCCCTGGGGCGGCCTGGGTTGGGAGGAGCTGACCGACGGCGCGCTCGTCGCCAGCCAGCCGGTCGGCGCCCCCTCCTGGTACCCGTGCAACGACCGTCCCGCCGACAAGGCCGCGTACCAGATCTCCCTGACCACCCCCTCCGCGTTCCAGGTGGTGATCGGCGGCCGCCTCCTCACCCGTACGACCAGGGCCTCGACCACGACCTGGCTGTACGAACAACCGGCCCCCACCTCCAGCTACTTGGTCGGCTTGGCCATCGGCAGATACCAAACGGCGCTGCTCGGCGATCCGGGCCTGGACGGTGTCCCGCAGACCGGCCACTTCCCGGCGCACCTGCTCACCGATTTCTCCCGCGACTTCGCGCGCCAGCCGCAGATGATGGCCCTGTTCCAGGAGCTGTTCGGCCCCTACCCCTTCGGCGAGTACGCGGTCGTGGTCACCGACGAGGAGCTCGACGTGCCCGTGGAGGCGCAGGGCCTGTCGCTGTTCGGCACCAACCATGTGGACGGTGCCCGCGGTGCGGAGCGGCTCGTCGCGCACGAGCTGGCCCACCAGTGGTTCGGCAACAGCGTCACCGTCGCCGACTGGCAGCACATCTGGCTCAACGAGGGCCTCGCCAAGTACGCGGAGTGGCTCTGGTGCGAGCGCTCGGGCGGCCGTGGCGCCCAGGACCTGGCCGCCGCTGCCCACAGTCTGCTCGCCGGCCTCCCCGAGAACCTGTCCCTGGCCGACCCCGGCCGCAAGAACATGTTCGACGACCGCCTCTACGAGCGTGGCGCCCTCGCGATCCACGCGCTGCGCTGCGCACTCGGAGACCAGGCGTTCTTCCGGTCCCTGCGCTCCTGGACCGACCTGCACCGGCACGGCGTCGTCACGACCGGGATGTTCGCCGCGCACGTGGAGCGGTTCGCGCGCCGGCCCGTGGACGAGGTGTTCCGGGAGTGGGTGTACGGGACGGCGCTACCCGAGGTGCCGGTGCTGGTGGCCTGAGATCGTCAACGGTCAGACATGCAGGATCGGCCGGTAGACGAGTTCCTGGGTGTGGCTGTCGAGCGTGCGGTGCTCGAGCAGCTCCAGGTCGAAGTCGGCCGCGCCCCGGAAGATCGGGTCGAGCCCGGTCTGCCCGGTGATCACGGGGAAGAGCGTCACCTGGACGCGGTCCACCAGTCCTGCGGCCATCAGCGCACGGTTCATGGACAGACTGCCGTGCGAACGCAGCGGCACGTGGGACTCCTCCTTGAGCCGCGCGACGACATCGACGGCGTCGCCCCGCGTGACGGTCGCGTCCGGCCAGTCGAGCGGCCCTTCCAGCGTGTTCGACACCACCGTGGCCGGCAGGCTCCGCATCCGCGTGACCCAGGGGTCACGCACCTCTGACTCCTCGGTACTCGACGCCAGCATCCGCGCGAACGCCCGGTACGTGTGCGCCCCGAAGACCATCCGCTGCTCCTCGCGATACAGGGCGAGGCGGTGATCGAGGAGCTCGGGCCCCTGTTTCCCCCAGTAGCCACTCCAGTTGCCACCGTCGGCGGCCCCGAAGCCGTCGAGGCTGGAGAAGACGTCGAATGTGTAGGAAGCAGTCATGATGCCCTCCTCGTGCGTGATGGGTCGAGCGTCCGATGTCCGATGTGGGGACCGACAGTCGCGGAGAGACTCATCGTCCTGGACGTCGGGCGCGGCCGCTCGGGGGCGATTTCCGGCCCTGGCCGACTATCGACGGCGCGGCGGTTCGCACGCGAATGACCCGTATGCGAGGTGCCTTCACCGTTTCCGTCTCAAACAATCTTGGCGGAGAGAGGTGCTGGCCAGAGCGCCTGTTCGCCTCAACTTCAGCCCTGTATACGAACTTTGAAGGCATGAGACCGCGCACTCTTGGACAGCGATCCGCTCAGACCGTGCGGCTCCCGAGTCCTGGAGCTCTGTACCGTCTTGGGCCGCCGCACCAGGGCAAGATTCCTCAGATCTGAAAGGTTCCCCATCATCGTGCAACCGGCCCAAGAGTTCGGCGACAATCCTGTCGAAGTACGCGAAACCGGGCACTACACGGAGGAGTACGTCCCCAGTTTCGTCGAGAAATGGGACTCCCTCATCGATTGGGAGAAAAGGGCGGAGAGCGAAGGCAATTTCTTCATCGACCTGCTGCGCAAGTGGGGCGTGAAGAGTGTGCTCGATGTCGCGACCGGCACGGGATTCCACTCCGTGGCGCTCCTGTCCGCCGGATTTGAGACCGTCAGCGCGGACGGCAGTGCGGAAATGCTGGCAAGGGCCTTCGAGAACGGCCAGAAGCAGGGCGGTCATATCCTGCGGGTCGTTCAGGCGGACTGGCGGTGGCTCAACAGAGACGTCCATGGCGAGTACGACGCCATCGTCTGTCTCGGCAACTCCTTCACGCATCTCTTCTCGGAACGTGACCGGCGCAAGGCGCTGGCCGAGTTCTACGCGATGCTCAAGCACGACGGAATTCTCATACTGGATCAGCGCAATTACGACGCGATGCTGGACGACGGGTACACGAGCAAGCATCAGTACTACTACTGCGGTGATGACGTCATCGTCGAGCCGGAGTACGTCGACGAGGGCCTGTGCCGTATGCGGTACAGCTTCCCGGACAGCTCCATGTACTACCTCAACATGTTTCCGCTGCGGAAGGACTACACGCGGCGGCTGATGTCCGACGTCGGTTTCCAGCGTATCGAGACCTACGGCGACTTCCAGCACACCTACCGGCGCGAGCAGCCGGACTTCTTCGTCCATGTGGCGGAGAAGGAGTACAAGTCGGAGGGGGAGGAGCAGTACAAGGGCGCGGTCGGCACCGCCCGCAGCTACTACAACTCCCCCGACGCCGACACCTTTTACGCCACGGTGTGGGGCGGCGAGGACATCCACATCGGGCTGTACGAGAGCCCCGACGAGCCCATCGCGGACGCCAGCCGGCGCACCGTCGAGCAGATGGCGTCGAAGCTCGAACTGACCCGGGACTCCGTGGTGCTCGACCTCGGCTCCGGCTTCGGCGGTTCGGCACGGTACCTGGCGGACACATACGGCTGCCGGGTGCTGGCCCTCAACCTCAGCGAGGTGGAGAACCAGCGCCACAAGCAGCTGAACGCGGCCCGCGGGCTCACCGACAGGATCGAGGTCGTGGACGGGTCCTTCGAGGACATCCCGTACCCGGACGACCAGGTCGATGTCGTGTGGTCCCAGGACGCCTTCCTGCACAGCGGGAACCGGCCCCAGGTCCTCAAGGAGATCGCCCGGGTGCTGCGGCCCGGCGGCCATCTGGTCTTCACCGACCCGATGGCGGCGAAGGACGGCGGCCGCACCGACGTACTGCAGCC
This sequence comes from Streptomyces endophyticus, assembly GCF_035798155.1. Classification (NCBI taxonomy): domain Bacteria; kingdom Bacillati; phylum Actinomycetota; class Actinomycetes; order Kitasatosporales; family Streptomycetaceae; genus Streptomyces; species Streptomyces endophyticus. Next base: position 63,090 of record NZ_JAOZYC010000153.1, read on the forward strand.
GATCCTCGACCGGATCCACCTGGACGACATGGGCTCACCCGCCTTCTACACGCGCGAGCTGAACCGGCTGGGGTTCACCGCCGTCGACGGCGGTTTCGAGGAGCACCGCGAGCAGTTGGTGAACCACTACTCGCGGGTCCTCGAGGAGACCGAGCGTCTGGAGGCCGAAGGGTTGGCCAGAAAGATCAGCCACGACTACCTCTCCCAGATGAAGACGGGACTCGGCCACTGGGTCGACGGGGGCCGCGACGCCCATCTCACCTGGGGCATCTTCCACTTCCGTCTCGGAACCGAGGACTGAGCGGCACTATGGAACGGAACAACTGAGCGACGTTCCACCGGCCGGCCCCGAGGAGCCCTCGGGGCCGGCCGGTGTGCGGAGGGAGACGAGTATGCAGACACTGCTGCGGGGCGGCCGCGTCATCGATCCGGCCGGCGGGTTCGACGGAACGGCCGACGTGCTCGTGGCCGAAGGGAAGGTCGCCGCTGTCGGCACCGCCCTCACACCACCACCGGGCGCGAAGCTGATCGATGCCACCGGACTCGTCGTCGGGCCCGGCTTCGTCGACCTGCACAGCCACGTCCACTCCGTCGCCGGGCACCGGTTGCAGGCGCTGGACGGCGTGACCACCGCGCTCGACCTGGAGGCCGGGCTGATGCCGGTCGAGCGGGCCTACGCCGAGGCCGCCGCCGCGGGCCGTCCGCTCCACTTCGGCTTCTCCGCCTCCTGGGGCGGCGCGCGGGCGCAGGTACTCGCCGGCATCACCCCCGATGCCCGGATCGCCTCCAGCCTGGCCGTGCTGGGCAACCCGCGCTGGCAACGGTCCTCGTCCCCGCGCGAGTTGGCGGCCTGGCTGTCCCTGCTGGAGGGCGAACTGGCCGCGGGCGCCCTCGGCATCGGCGTCCTGATGGGCTACGCACCCACCACCGAGCCCGCCGAATTCCGGGCCGTGGCCCGGCTCGCCGCGAAGGCCGGCGCGCCCACGTTCACCCACGTACGGGAACTGGTCGAAATGGATCCGGCCACCCCCGTCGACGGCTCCACGGAGATCGCGACCGCCGCGGCCGAGACCGGCGCGGCGATGCACCACTGCCACGTCAACAGCACCTCGGGCCGGCACGTCGACCGGGTCCTGCACACCCTTGAGGAATCCCGGCAGGCGGGCTCACGCGTCACGGTGGAGGCCTATCCGTACGGCGCGGGCAGCACGGCCGTCGGCGCCGCCTTCATCGACCCGGAGCGGCTGCGTCTGAAGGGCCTGGGACCCAGCAGCGTCATCATGGTCGAGACCGGGGAGCGGATCGCGGACGCGGCCCGTCTGGAGCAGCTGCGGGCCCAGGACCCGGGCGCGCCCTGCCTGTTGGAGTTCCTCGACGAGGACGACCCGCGCGACCTGGCCCTGCTGCGGCAGGCGCTCGCCTTCCCCGACGCCGTCGTCGCCAGCGACGCGATGCCCGTCTTCTGGCCGGACGGCAGCCACGACAGCACACGGTGGCCGCTGCCGCCCGGTGGCACGACACACCCTCGTACCGCAGGAACCTTCGCCAAGACGCTGCGCCTGATGGTGCGTGAAACCGGCGCCTGGACCTGGCTGGACGCCTTCCGCCGCTGCTCGTTCCTCCCGGCGCGGATCCTCGACGACGTGGCACCCGCCGCCCGCGCCAAGGGCCACCTCGCCGTCGGCGCCGACGCCGACCTCGTGGTCCTGGACCCGGCCGCGGTGACCGACACCGCCACGTACGCCGACCCCACACGCCCCTCCCGAGGCGTCAGGCACTTGTACGTGTCAGGGGTACCGGTCGTCTCGGACGGCGCCCTTCAGACCGAGGCACTTCCCGGGCGGCCGCTGCGCGGTGCGGTCGTCTGACACGGCCGAGGGGCCGTTGCACCGGCCCTTTCGCAGGTACGCCTGTGACAGAACGCGGACGTCATGGAGGACTGCCCGTGACTCGGTGCGGGATACAAATACTTCAGACCGCACACACCGCGCCACCCACGGGGGAACCCC
>NZ_JAOZYC010000154.1:0-65010 GCF_035798155.1 Streptomyces endophyticus
GTCTGCACACGCACGTCGGCCGCCTGCGCGGCGGCCCGGGCCGCGGCGACGTCGGCGGCGGGTCTGCGGGCGGCCTCGGCGGTGTCCTCCTCGGCGAGCACCGCGCGTACGGCCGCCTCCTCCGACTGCCGGGCGTCCAGGCGGTGTTGGAGCGCGCGGTGCTGGTCGTCGTCGAGCAGTGCGGCGGCCGCGGCCTCCGGCGTGTCGAACCCGGCTCTGAACGCCGCGTCGGCGAGTCGCGCGTCCGCTTCCTTGAGGCGCCGCGCCGTGTCCTCGACGGCGCGGGCCGCGTCGGCCGCGTCGGTGAGCAGCGCGCCCCGCCGCTCCAGTTGCGCCGCGCGCGCCTCGACGCTCTCGGCATCGCCCCGCGCCGTCGTCAACTCCCGTTCCAGACCTGCCCGTTCGCGGTCCATGGCGTCACGCAGCGACGTACGGGCGGCGGTGCGCTGCGCGGCCTCCTGGCGGGCGGCGAGGCGGCGCTCGCGCTCACTGTCGGCGCGGGCGAGGGTCTCGCGGGCGGGGTGCGCGGTGGACGCGAGGGCGTGTGTCTCGGCGTGTCGCGCCGTCAATTCACGGGCGGCCTCGGCGAGTTGCGCGGCCGGGGCCTCCCCTGCCGCGGCCTTCGCGGCCGCCAGCTCCTCCCTTACGCTGCCCAGGGCGCGCTCGGCGCGGGTGCGGCGCTCGTCGGCGGTGCGGTAGGCGGCGAGCGCGGCCTCTTCGGCGGCCCGGTCGACGTGCCCCTCGGACTTCCGCATGGGCGCGGGGTGTTCGGTGGCGCCGCACACGGTGCAGGGTTCGCCGCCGACGAGGGCCTCGGCGAGTTCGGCGGCGACGTCGCGCAGTCGCTGCTCCTTCAGGCCGAGCCAGTGCTCGTGCGCGCTCGCCGCCTGCTCGCGGGCGCGCAGCGCGTCGGTCTCGGCGGCGTCCGCGCGCTCGGTGAGCCGGTCGCGCTCGACGGCGGCGCGGGCCTGCTTACGGGCCGGGTCGAGTTGTCCCGCGAGGTGTTCGGCGCGGGTCGCGGCCTCCTGCGCCTCGTCGACCCGGGCCTGGAGGTCGGCCCGGCGCTCCTCCCAGCCGTCGAGCCAGCCTTCGGTGTCGGCGAGCAGGTCGGTGTCGGCGCGCTCCTCGCGGTCGAGGTCGGCGCGCTCCCGCGTGAGCTCGGCGAGCCGCCGCTCGGCCCGCCGCGCCGCGTCGAGCCCGCCGAGCTCCTGGGCGACGCGCCGGGCGGCTTCGGTGAGCGCGTCGGGCGAGACCGGGATGGCGGGGTCGGCCGTCGCGTCCCCGAACCCCGACGTTCCGACGCCGGACGCGTCACGCGCCCCCGGTTCGGTCGGTGCCGGGAGGAGTCCGTCCGCGGCGCCACCCGCCGGCCCGTGGGCACCTGCGTCCCCCTGCCCGGCCACCAGGCCGTTCGCCCCCGGCCATACGCCCCGCAGCTCCCCCCGGGTCCGCCGGTCCTCCTCCAATGCCTCCCGGTGCGCCGCGTCCGACTCGTCCCGGAGGTCCAGCGCCGGCTCCACCGTCCCCGCCTTGCGGGCGCGGTCCATGCGGTCCTGGAGGGCGTGGTGCTCCCCGGCCCGCTCCTCCAGGGACGCCGCCCGCTCGCGCGCCTGCGCGAAGCGGAGTTGCAGGCGGTGGGTCTCCGTCGCGTCGGACAAGTCGTGCTGCGCCGCGATCCGCGCCGACTCGGCCGCGTCCAGGGCGAGATGGGCGTGCGTGAAGTGTTCGCGCGCGGTCGAGCGGGCCGTGGCCGCCCAGGTCAGGACGGCGTCGGCGATGCCGGGGTCGCCCGGCGTCGCGTCGACGGGGGCCAGTTCCACGACGTCCCCGCCCGCCTGCTGCATGCGGTGGGCGTCGGCCAGCAACTCCGCGTCCCCGGCGGCCACTTGCTTCTGCGCCGCCTTGCGGTCCTCGGCGAGCCGCTGCTCGACGGCGGCGAACCGGTGCGTGTCGAAGAGACGGCCGAGCAGCTTGCCGCGGGCCTCCGCGTCGGCCCGCAGGAAGCGCGCGAAGTCGCCCTGCGGGAGGAGGACCACCTGGCAGAACTGGTCCTTGCTCATGCCGAGCAGCTGCGTGATCTCCTCGCCGATCTCCTGGTGGGAGCGGCTGAGGTCCTTCCACTTGCCCGCCACGGCGTCGTACTCGCGCAGCCAGCTCTGCGCCTTCTCCGTCGTGAAGCCGGTGCCGCGCTTCTTGGGCCGGGCGAACGGCGGCTGCCGGGTGATCTCCAGGCGGCGGCCCGCGACGGTCAGGTCGAGGGTGACCTCGGTGCGCACACCCGCCTCGGCGTGGTCGCTGCGCAGGTTCTGTCCCTGGCCGCTGCCGCCCTGCCTGGCGCCGGGCACGGACCCGTACAGCGCGTAGCAGACCGCGTCGAGGACGGAGGTCTTGCCCGCGCCGGTCGGGCCGTGGAGGAGGAAGAGCCCCGCCGCCGACAAGTCATCGAAGTCGACCTTCTGCGTGGCGCCGAAGGGGCCGAACGCCGTGATCGTGAGTGTGTGCAGCCTCACCGGGCCACCTCGCGCACCACATCGTCCGCGCGCACCGCGTCGAACGCCGCCCGCAGCAGCGCCCGCTCGCTCTCGTCGGGCCCTGCGCCCCGGACGTGGGTCACGAAGTCCTCCGCGATCTCGTGGTCGTCGCGCCCCTTGAGGCGCTCGGCGTAGCTGGCGTCCGGCTCCTCGTCGTCCGTGCGGCGCGGGTCGAAGAGCAGGCTGAGGGTGTGCGGGAAACGGTCGGCGAGGCGGGCCATCGGGTCGTCCGGCCGGATCGCGTCCGTGAGCGTCACCTCCACCCACGACTCCTCGTGCCGGGCGAGGTCCGGGTCGTCGAGGAGGTCTTCGAGGTCGCCGCGGAGGCGGACCAGCGGGCGCGGCACCGGGCAGTCGAGGCGCTCGGCGGTGACCGCGCCCCCGGCGTCGAGGTCGATCAGCCACATGCTCTTGCGGTGGTCGGCCTCCGAGAACGAGTACGGCAGCGGGGAGCCCGAGTAGCGGACCCGGTCGCTGATGACCTGGCTGCCGTGCAGGTGTCCGAGCGCCACGTAGTCCGCGCCGTCGAAGACACCGGACGGCACGGCCGAGACGCCGCCCACCGTGATGTCCCGCTCGCTGTCACTGGGCGCGCCCCCGGTCACGAAGGCGTGCGCGAGGACGACGGACCTGGTGCCGGCCGGGCGCCCGGCGAGGTCGGCCCGCACCCGGTCCATGGCGGCGGCGAGCACCTGCTCGTGCCCGGCCTTCGCCACCCCGAACTCGTCCTTGACCAGGGCCGGTTCGAGGTAGGGAAGTCCGTAGAACGCCACGTCGCCGTGCGCGTCCGGCAGCACGATCGGCTCGCCGGAGCGGGCCGGTTCCGTACGGAGGTGGATGCCGGCCCGGCCGATGAGGCCCGCGCCGACGCCGAGGCGGCGCGCCGAGTCGTGGTTCCCGGAGATCATCACGGTGGGCACGCCGAGCTCGGCGAGGCGGTGCAGCGCGTCGTCGTACAGCTCCACGGCGGCCAGGGGTGGCACCGCGCGGTCGTACACGTCACCCGACACGACCACCGCGTCGACGCTGCGCTCGCGGGCGGTGGCGACGAGGTGGGCGATGAACGTGGCCTGGGCGTCGAGCATGTTCACGCGGTGGAACGAGCGGCCCAGGTGCCAGTCGGACGTGTGGAGCAGCCTCATGTTGCACGAGGCTAACGGGTGGGTCTGACATCGGTGGCGCCTCGCGTTACGGGAGGCGTTTCTCACGACTCGGGGCTCCGCCCCGGACCCCGCTGCTCAATCGCCGCAGGGGCTCCAATCAACCGTACGCCTCCCCGCCCAGTTCGAAGCCCGCCGTGCCCGCGCTCGCGTCCGCCAGCCAGCCGCGGAAGCGGTCGAGGTCCGATTCCGGGAGGCCGATCTCGATGGTGACGGCCTCGCCGTACTGGACGTCCCGCACCTCGCAGCCCGTGGACCGCAGGTCGTTCTGCATCTTGCCCGCGCGCGTGTGGTCGACCGTCACGGTGGCGAGGCGGAAGCGGCGGCGCGTCACCGTGCCGAGCGTGTCGAGGGCCTCGCCCACCGCGCCTCCGTAGGCGCGGATGAGGCCGCCGGCGCCGAGCTTCACGCCGCCGAAGTAGCGGGTGACCACGGCGACGACGTAGCGCATGTCGCGCCGCGTGAGCATCTGCAGCATCGGCACGCCCGCCGTGCCGCCGGGCTCGCCGTCGTCGCTCGCCTTCTGTACGGAGGCGTCGGCCCCGATGACGTACGCGTAGCAGTTGTGGTTGGCCGTCGGGTGTTCCTTGCGGACGCGCGCGACGAAGGCCTGGGCCTCCTCCTCGGTCGCGGCGGGCGCGAGCGCGCACAGGAACCGGGAGCGGTTGATCTCTGTCTCGTGCACACCCTCGCGGGCCACCGTGCGGTACTCGTCCTGCATCGGACCAGCGTATGCGCAGGTGTCACAGGACTCGCCCCCGCCCGATGCACAGGTGACGATGTGGTGGATACTCGCTCGTCGTCCCAGACAGTCGCCCGAGTCGCCCGACAGGAAGCACCGCACATGACCGGCATCCAGGCCGAGAGCCCTGCCGCCCCGGCCGCCTCCACGAGCCGTTTCCGCTCCTGGCTGCTGGAGGGGCTGAGCGAGCAGACGGCCCGCCATCAGGGTCCGCACGGGCACGTCCCCGAGGAGCACAAGGGCCACAAGTGGTGGCGCGTGATGTGCCTGACGGGTGTGGACTACTTCTCCACGCTCGGCTATCAGCCGGGCATCGCGGCGCTCGCCGCGGGCCTGCTCTCTCCCCTCGCGACGCTCGTCCTGATCGCGCTCACCCTGCTCGGCGCTCTGCCGGTGTACCGCAGGGTCGCGAAGGAGTCGCCGCACGGCGAGGGTTCGATCGCGATGCTGGAACGGCTTCTGCCCTGGTGGGCGGGGAAGCTGTTCGTGCTCGTGCTGCTCGGTTTCGCCGCCACCGACTTCATGATCACGATGACGCTTTCGGCTGCGGACGCGGCGGCGCACGTCGTGGAGAACCCGTTCGCGCCGTCCGGGCTGCACGGCGAGAACACCTGGATCACGCTGGCGCTCCTCGTGGCGCTCGGCGCGGTCTTCCTCAAGGGGTTCCGGGAGGCGATCCGGGTCGCGGTGGTGCTCGTGGGCGCCTATCTGGCCCTGAACATCGTGGTGCTGGTCACGGCGGCCGCCCATGTGTTCACCGAGCCGGTCAAGATCGGCAACTGGTGGGACGCGATGACGGCCGAGCACTCCTCGCCGTTCATGATGATCGGCGTCGCGCTGCTCGTGTTCCCGAAGCTGGCGCTCGGCATGTCCGGGTTCGAGACGGGCGTCGCCGTGATGCCACAGGTCCAGGGCGACTCCACGGACACGTACGCGCAGCCGAAGGGCCGCATCCGCGACACCCGCAAGCTGCTCACGACGGCCGCGCTGATCATGAGCTGTTTCCTGCTTCTGTCGAGCCTCGCCACGACGATCCTGATCCCGCAGCACGAGTTCGAGGCCGGTGGTTCGGCGAACGGGCGCGCGCTCGCGTATCTCTCGCACGCCTATCTCGGCGAGGGCTTCGGCACGGTCTACGACGTCTCCACGATCGCCATCCTGTGGTTCGCGGGTGCCTCCGCGATGGCGGGCCTGCTCAATCTGGTCCCCCGCTATCTGCCCCGCTACGGCATGGCGCCCGAGTGGACGCGGGCCGTGCGCCCGCTGGTCCTCGTCTTCATGGCGGCCGCGGTCCTCATCACCCTCTGGTTCAACGCCAACGTCGACGACCAGTCCGGCGCGTACGCGACCGGTGTGCTGGTCCTCATGCTCTCCGCGTCGTTCGCCTCGACGGTCGCGGTGCACCGGCGCGGCCACCGCAAGTCGACGATCGGCTTCGGCGCGATCACGGCGGTCTTCGCTTACACCCTGGTCACCAATGTCGTGGAGCGCCCGGACGGCATCAAGATCGCCCTGATCTTCATCGCGGCGATCCTCATCACCTCCTTCGCCTCCCGCGTCCACCGCGCCTTCGAACTGCGCGCGGGCGCGGTCACGTACGACGAGACGGCCCTGCGCCTGATCGACGAGGCGGCGGCGCAGGGCCCGCTGCGGATCATCGCGAACGAGCCGCAGGAGCACACCACCGCGGAGTACCGCGACAAGGAGCACTGCCAGCGCGAGGACACGCCGATGCCGGACACCGGCGGGGTGCTGTTCCTGGAGGTCTTCATCCAGGACTCCTCCGACTTCACCGAGGACCTGCTCGTCCACGGCGACGAGAAGCACGGGGTGCGCCGGCTGCGGGTGCGCGGCCCCGGCGTCCCGAACACGGCCGCCGCCGTCCTCATGGACCTGCGCGACCGCACCGGCAGCGTCCCGCACGCCTACTTCAACTGGACCGAGGGCCACCCCCTCGGCCACCTGCTGCGCTTCCTGGTGTTCGGCGACGGCGAGGTCGCCCCGGTCACCCGCGAGGTGCTGCGCCGCGCGGAGCCCGACCCGGAGCGCCGCCCGCGCGTGCACGTGGGCTGAGCCCTCCGGAATCCCCGCGCCACGCGGGGAGTTACCCGTAGGGATACCGCTTCCCACCCCTCAGGAGGTCCCATGTACGGCGATCACGACACGGTCCGCAAGATCCTCACCGGGACCGGGGACACCTGGGCGGTGGTCGGCCTCTCCTCGAACCAGGCCCGCGCCGCCTACGGGGTCGCCGACGTCCTCCAGCGTTTCGGCAAGCGGATCGTCCCGGTGCACCCGAAGGCGGAGACCGTGCACGGCGAGCAGGGCTACGCGTCGCTCGCGGACATCCCCTTCCCCGTCGACGTGGTCGACGTCTTCGTCAACAGCGACCTCGCGGGCCCGGTCGCCGACGAGGCCGCCGCGATCGGCGCGAAGGCGGTCTGGTTCCAGCTCGGCGTCGTCGACGAGGCGGCGTACGAGCGGACCCGGGGGGCCGGGCTCGACATGGTCATGGACAAATGCCCCGCCATCGAGATCCCCCGGCTCGGCTGACCCGACCCGCCGCGGGATCCCCTACGCCTCCGCGAACGCCCCGTCCGTGGAGGCGCCGGAGGCGATGCCGTACTCGGGCTCCGGGACCGACGTGGGGGCCAGCAGTGTCGAGCGGCGGCCGTCCACGCCGACCGGTACGTCGCCGTCGATGGTGACGCGGCGCAGGGTGCGCGTGTGGGCGTCGGAGTCGTCCACGCCGTAGTGCTGGGTGGCCCGGTTGTCCCAGATGGCGACGTCGCCGGCGCGCCACTGCCAGCGGACCGTGTTCTCCGGGCGCTCGACGTGCGACTGCAGGATGCCGATCAGCGCGCGCGAGTCGCGGGCGTTGAAACCGGTGAGCTTCTGCAGGAAGTTGCCGAGGATCAGGGTGCGTTCGCCGCTCTCCGGGTGCACGCGCACGACCGGGTGCTCGGTCTGGAACTTGGTCGCCGTGAACACCTTGCGGTGCTGTTCGATCGCCGCGGAAGGTGCCTCCGGGCGGGCGGCGGCGTAGTCGTAGTCGTTGGTGTGCACGCCGCGCAGGGTGTCGGCCAACGCCCGCAGGGATTCCGGGAGTTCGGCGTACGCGGCCGCGGTGTTGGACCACAGGGTGTTGCCGCCGTACGGCGGGACGACCTCGGCGCGCAGGATGGAGAAGGCGGGGTACGCGGGCACGAACGTGACGTCGGTGTGCCACTGGTTGGCGCGCCCGCCGTGCTCGTTGTCGATGCCGAGCGCGTAGCGGCCATCGACGGACGGGACGGTGGGGTGGGCGACCGGGGTGCCGAGGAGGCGGGCGAACGCCTCGTGGCTCCCGGCGTCGAGGTGGTCCTGGTCGCGGAAGAAGACGACCTTGTGTTCCACGATGGCGGCCCTGACCGCGGCCACGGTGGCCTCGTCCAGGTCTCCCCCGAGGCGGACCCCGGAGAGCACGGCGCCGATCCGGCCGCCGACCTTCTGGACGGTGACTTCGGGCGCGGTGGGCGTGGTGGCCGCTGCGGGTGCGGTGGACGTCATGGCGGGACCCCTTCACTGGGTGGGTGGGCGGTTTCCGCCTCCGCCGGGGCGGCAGGCTGCGGCGCGGGGGCGGGCACAGGGGCGGAGGACCGCGGTGGGAGCGGGAGCTGCGGGTCGAGAGCGTCAGCGGCACGGACACGCGAACGGTGCCGTGCGCTCCAGGTCGACGTGGAGCCGCGTCACGAGCTGCATCGTCGTCGCGGTCATGAACAGGAGCTTGGCCAGCGGCCCGAGAGCCGGTCAAGGCTCCGCCGGATCGCTTCACGACCCTGCAATGCGTGCGACATGCGTTCCCACATACTGGACCGTCCGCGCTTCTCGTCGCGGCCGCGCCCCCGGCACCGAATCCGCTGGTCAGGAGTGCGCCGCAAGCTTGCGGCAATGCGGCCGCAACGCCGCCGCCACACCCACAACTCCACGCGCCACACCGGCTGTTGACCCCCTCGCGCGCCCCCTGCCATTCTGCTGCGCGTGATCCCGGACCTGCCGCACCTCAGCTGCCGCCGGCACGTCGACCTCTGTCGACAGGCCAGCGCGATCTGTGCCGTCCGCCACTGACCGCACGCGCCTCTGATCACACCGGGCCCGCCCACGGCCCGCCCCTTCCCGTGCCACCCGCCGTACCGCTGAGCGCGTGATCGCGCTCGCGGTGCGCCGCGCCCCGGCACGCGCCGCCCCTTCCTGCCGCAGCGAAACGAACAGGTACTCCGCCATGCGCACACGCCCTTTCCCGCCCCCGGATCCGCTGTCGCGGCGCACCGCCCTGCGCGCCGCGGGCGCAGGCGCCCTTCTCCTCGGCGCGGGCGGCGGGCTGGCCGGCTGCCGGTCGGCCGTGTCCGCGCAGGAGGGCGCGGCGGCGGCCGGACCGAAGCGCGGCGGAAAGCTGACCATCGGCATCAACCAGGACTTCACCCCCGCGCTGCTGTACACGCAGAGCGGCGAGTCGTTCCAGAACCGGCTGATCTACAACACCCTGATCCGCTATGACGACCAGCTCAAGCCCCATCCGGAGCTGGCCACTTCATGGGAGTACGCCGCCGACGGCAAGAGCATCACGCTGACGCTGCGGGACGACGTGACGTACCACGACGGCCGGAAGTTCACCGCGGACGATGTCGTCTTCGCCGTGGAGAACCTCAAGAAGCCGGAGCGCTCGGCCCAGTTGGCGGCGACCGCGAGGACGGTGACCGGGTTCGAGAAGCGCGGCGAGCACGAGCTGGTCCTGAAGCTGGCGCACCCCGTGAGCAATCTCTTCGACCTCTTCGAATTCATGATCATCACGGATCGGCACACCGTCGACGAGGCCGTGAAGGGCACGAAGCTCAACGGCACAGGACCGTTCCGCTTCAAGGAGTGGCGGCCGGGGACCGCCCTGACCCTGACCCGCAACGACACGTACTGGATACCGGATCGCCCCTACCTGGACTCCGTCGAGCTCCGCCTCTACACACAGCCCGACGCCCTGCTCTCCGCGCTGCGTTCGGGCCAGGTCCACCTCTCGTACCAGGTGTCGGGGAAGCATCTCGCGACCCTGCAGAGCAACGCGAACTTCACGATCAAGAAGTACAACACCGGGAACGGCGCCGTGTACGTCGGCGCCTCCGTGCACGAAGCGCCGGCCGATTCCCGCGAGTTCCGGCAGGCCGTCGCCTGGGCCGTCGACCGCGACCGCGTCGTGAAGCAGGCACTCGGCGGCTACGGCCTGGCATCCGCCGCGCCCTGGCCCCGTTCCTCGCCCGCCTACAGCGAGGCCAACCGCACCCACTACACACACGATCCCGGCAAAGCCAGACAACTACTGAAGGCCTCCGGCGTGCCAACGAAGCACACCCTGCCGCTCGGCCACCCGACCACGCCGCTGCACACCTCCATCGCCGAGATCGTCCAGTACGACCTCCAACAGATCGGCATCCGCACGGAGTTGCAGCCGTCCGACCCCGCCTCGTTCCAGAAGAAGCTGATCTCGGGCACCATGCCGACCCTCTGGATCAACGGCCACGGCTTCGCGCAGGTGCAGCCCGCGACCCTGGCCGTCAGCGCGTACCCCTTCAACGAGGCCAAGAACACCTCGGGTTACGGCTCCGACGCGTACACGGAAGCCGTTCAGGACGCGTGGCGGCACAAGGACCCCACCGGGGCCAAGGCCCTCGCTCGGTACCAGAAGATCTCGGACCTGCTGCTCGACGAGGCGTTCATCGTCGACCTCGCCGTCCAGAGCGCGGTGCAGGTCGCCGCCAAGGAGCTGCACGGGCCGCGGCTCACGAAGTTCTCGTATCTCGACCTCGACGACGCGTACCTGGTGTGACCATGACTCGCCATCTGCTCAAGAAGCTGCCCTCGGCACTCCTGGTGCTGTTCCTCGCCTCCTTCCTCATCTTCGCCATCCTGCGCCTCGTCCCCGGCGACCCCGCCGATCTGCTCGCCGGACCCGACGCGAGCCAGGCGTCCGTCGCCGCGATCCGGGACCAACTCGGGATGGACGAACCCCTGTTGACGCAGTACGCGACCTGGATCGGAGACCTGCTGCGCGGCGACCCCGGCCCCTCGTACGCCATCGGCGGCGAGGTCTCCGACCTGATCGGCGACGGGCTCGGCGCCACCGTCGAACTCACCCTGGGCGCCCTCTTCTTCACCGTCGCGCTCGCCCTGCTGTTCGGCGTGCTCGGCGCGACCTCGCGGCGGGGCCCCGTGCGGGCGGCCGTACGCGCCCTGACCACCGCGGCCCTCGCCGTGCCGCCCTTCGTCACGGGCGTACTGCTGGTGCTGGTCTTCGCGGTGGGACTCCGTGTGCTGCCCGCCGGCGGCCGGATCGGCCTCTTCGACGCACCCGATCTGGAGCTCCAGTACCTGCTGCTGCCCGCCCTGTGCCTCGCCCTGCCCAGCGCCGCCGTGCTCGGCCGCTACCTCGGCGACGGCCTGGAGCGGGCGCTGGCCGAGGACTACGTCCGCACCGCCACGGCAGCCGGTGTCGCGCCGCGCAGGCTGCTGTGGCGGCATGCGCTGCCCAACGCCCTGCCGCCCGTCGTCACCCTGCTCGGCATGCAGGTCGGCCATCTCCTCGGCGGCGCCGTCCTGGTGGAGGCGATCTTCGCCTGGCCGGGGCTCGGCCAGCTCGCCGAGCAGGCGCTGACCCGCCGCGACTACCCCGTCGTCCAAGACCTGTTGCTGCTCCTCGTGGCGGTCTTCGTCCTCGTGCAACTCCTGACGGACCTGCTCTACGCCCTGCTCGACCCGCGCATCCGGTGGGAGTGACCGCTGCCATGACCACACCGTCCCCCGTGCTGCCGAGGAAGCCGCGCGTACGCAAACGGGGCTCCTCGCATCCGTACGTCGCCGCTCTCACCTCCACCCGCGCCCGGATCGGCCTGACCCTGATCGGCCTGGTCGTCCTCGCCGGGCTGCTCGCGCCGCTGCTCGCCTCGCACAGCCCGACCGCGCAGAGCGGCCAGGCGCTCGCGGGCCCCGGCTCCCCCGGTCATCTCCTCGGCACCGACGACCTGGGCCGCGACCTGCTGAGCCGGGTGCTGTACGGCATCCGCACCGACCTCGCGGTGATCGCGCTCGCGGTGCCGCTGGGCGCAATCCTCGGCTGCGCCTTCGCACTGCTCGCCACGGCGCACCCTGCGCTCGACACGGTGGTGCAGCGGGCCTTCGACCTGGTCCTCGCCTTCCCGGGTCTGATCCTCGCGCTCACCATCACGGCCGTGCTCGGGCCCGGCCGGCTGCCCGTGATCATCGTGATCGCGCTGGCCGAAGTCCCGGTGTTCGGACGGCAGTTGCGGGCCGGGATCCTCGTCCAGCGGACCCGCGAGTACGCCGTCGCCGCCCGCGTGGGAGGCACCGGCCGGGCCCGCCTGGTGCTGCGGCACATCCTGCCCAACTGCGCCGATCCGCTCGTGGTGCAGATCGCCGTCTCGCTCACCGTCGCCGTCTTCCTCGAAGGCGCGATGAGCTTCCTCGGGGTCGGCGTCCGTCCGCCCGAGCCCACGCTCGGCGGCATCCTCAACCAGGCGCTTCCGTATCTGGCCCAGTCCCCGTCCTTCGCCGCCGGGCCGCTGCTCGCCGTCACCTTCCTCGTCCTCGGCCTCTCCCTGCTGGCCGAAGCCCTGAACCGGGAGATCCGCCGATGACACCCCCGCCGACCCCGCCACTGCTCGACGTGCGCGGCCTCAGCGTCGACTTCCCCGTCCCGGACGGCAGGACCGTGCACGCCGTACGGGACGTGTCCTTCACCCTGCGGCGCGGCGAGACCCTCGCCGTGGTCGGCGAGTCCGGCTCCGGAAAGTCGACGACCGCGCTCGCCCTGACCCGGATGCTGCCCGGCGCGGGGCGGATCACCGCCGGTTCCGTACGCCTCGACGGCACCGAACTGACCACCGCGGGCGAGCAGGAGCTGCGTGCGGTGCGCGGCGCCCGGATCGGGATGGTCTTCCAGGACCCGATGACCTCGCTCAACCCTGTGCTGTCCGTCCGCGCCCAGCTCGACGACGTGCTGCGGGCGCACGGCGGCGGGAACCGCGCCGCCCGCCGGGCCCGCGCCGAGGAACTCCTCGGCCTGGTCGGCGTCCCGAACCCGCGGCGCCGCCTCGACGACCACCCGCACCAGTTCTCCGGCGGCCAGCGCCAGCGCGTCCTCATCGCGATGGCGCTGGCCAACGAGCCGGACGTACTCCTCGCCGACGAGCCGACCACCGCGCTCGACGCGACCGTGCAGGAGCAGATCCTGTCCCTGGTGACCAGGCTCAACGAGGAGACGGGCACCGCGCTGGTCCTCATCACCCACAACATGGGCGTCGTCGCCCGCACCTGCGAGCGGGTCCTGGTGATGTACGGCGGCTCCGTCGTCGAGGACGGGCCCACGGCCCGGGTCCTCACCCGGCCCCGGCACCCGTACACCGGCGGGCTGCTCGCCGCCGTGCCGCGGTTGTCCTCGCCGTCCGGTACTCGGCTCACCGGGATACCGGGCGCCCCGCCCGACCTCTCGCTCCCTCTCGCCGGGTGCGCGTTCGCGGCGCGGTGCGGGTTCGCGGATGCGGAGTGCGGGACCGGGCGGCCGGTGCTGGGTGATTCGGAGGGTGGGCATCTCGTGGCGTGCCGGCATCCGGACGAGGTGGCGGCCGATGGGTCCCAACGCCACGGGGCTCCGCCCCGGACCCCGCTGCTCAATCTCCCCCAGACTCCGTCCGGGGGGACCCCCTGCAGGGGCTTGAATGGCCCACCCGCCGCTGGGGACTTGAATGGGCTCGACGAGGGCCCGGACGGGGCTCCGGTTCTCGCGGCCAGCGGTCTGCGTAAGGAGTTCCGGGGGCGGCGCCCGTTTGTCGCGGTCGACGGCGTGTCGCTGAGGCTGCACGAGGGCGAAACCCTCGGGCTCGTCGGTGAGTCCGGGTCCGGGAAGTCCACCCTCGCCCGCCTGCTCGCCCACGCCCACCCGGCCGACGCCGGCACGATCGCCCTGCGCGGCGAGGACGTCACCCGGCCCTCCCGCGAGGTGCAGCTGGTCTTCCAGGATCCGTATGCCTCCCTCAACCCCCGCATGACGGTCGGCGACATCATCGGCGAGCCGTTGCTCGTGCACGGTCTCCAGCCGGAGCGCACGGCCCGCCGGGCCCGCGTCGCCGAACTCCTGGAGCTTGTCGGCCTGGACGCGGCAGCCGCCGACCGGCTGCCGCGCGCCTTCTCCGGCGGCCAGCGCCAGCGCATCGGTATCGCCCGCGCCCTGGCACCCGAACCGTCCGTCCTGATCTGCGACGAACCCGTCTCCGCGCTCGACGTGTCGGTCCAGGCGCAGATCGTCAACCTGCTCTCCGACCTCCAGGGGGACCTCGGTCTGGCCCTGCTGTTCATCGCCCATGACCTGGCGGTCGTCCGTCAGGTCAGCCACAGGGTCGCGGTCATGCACCGGGGCCGGATCGTCGAGACGGGGCCCGCGGACGAGGTGTGCGAGCGCCCCCAGGACCCGTACACCCAGGCCCTCTTGGCGGCGGCTCCCGACCCGGTACCGGCGGCGGCACCGAGCGTCCACGCCGCGTGACCGCGCTACCGGCGGACGGCGAGGCGGAGTTCCGTCATGTACCGCTTGGTGACCCGGCCCCCGTAGTGCGTGTCGATGAGCGTGCCGATGCAGTCGAGCAGGCCGGCGCGGGCGGCCGGGGCGAGGGCGAGGGTGCCCGAGAACGTGCCGAGCAGGTCGAGGTAGTCCGCGGTGCGGTAGGTCAGTTCCCGTTCGTAGCGGCGGAAGACGGGCGGTTCGAAGCGGTCGGCGCCGGGGAGCGCCGCGTTGCCCTGTTCGACGTTCCGGTTCGGCGACTCCTGGCTGTCCTGCGGGATGTCGGCGGCCTGGGCGAGGCGCAGGCCCGGCGGGGTCGTCGGGTCGAAGCGCAGGTAGCAGCCCTGGGCCTCCGCGAAGAAGTCCTCGGTGCCGCCCGCGACATGGTGGGTCGAGACGGTCGCGAGCGTCCCGCCGGGGCGTAGCGCGTCCGCGCTCTTGGCGACGCGTACGGCGGGGTCGATCCAGTGGAAGGAGGTAGCGGCGAGAACGAGGTCGAAGGGCTCGGGCGGCAGCGGCCAGTCCTCGAAGGCCGCCACGTCGACCGTCACGTCGGGATACGGCGCCAGGTCGGCACGGGCCACAGCCGCAAGCTCCGCGCCGAGTTCGACGGCGGTGATCCGGCAACCGCGCTCCGCCAGCGGCACGGTCGCCTTGCCCGTACCGGCTCCGATCTCCAGGACTCGACACCCCGGCCCCGCCCCGGCGAGTTCGGCGAGGTCGTCGAACATACGGGGCGGGTAGCCGGGGCGGGCGCGGTCGTAGCGTTCGGCGTCCTGGGTGAAGGTGGCGCGCAGGCGTTCGCGATCAGTGTCGGTCACCCGGGCACGCTACTCGCCGGGCCGAGGTGTGCGCTCGGAATAGTGTCGCAGTCATACGTAAAACTGCGACACTATTCCGAGCGCACACCTCTCCTCCGCAGTCAGTCCTCCAGCTCCTTCAAGCGCGGCGCGAGCGCCGCCGCGATCCGCTCCACGTACTCCTCCTTGAGCAGCTCCGGGTGGGTGCACGGCAGATCGTGGTTGGTGATCCGGCCCGTGATGTGCGGGCGCCAGGCCTCACGGGTCAGCCAGTTCTCGGGGCGCGGGGCGGCGGCCGTGAAGAACAGGACGTCGCCCTCGTAGCGGCGGTGTTCGTGGGCGCGCATCATGCGGGCGTGATTGGGGACGATGTCGACGATCCGCGAGAGCGTGCTGTCCTTGAGGCCGGCGAGGGGACTGCCCGCCTTGCGCAGGGTGGCGAGGACGTCCTCGCGGGTGGCCTCGTCGGTGCGCTCGAAGCCGGCCATGCGCAGGACGGCCGTGAGGGCGTCGCCCTCCTCCGGAGCGGGGCGCTCGCGCCACTGCTCGGCGGGGAACGCGTCGAGCAGGGCGAGGAGTTCGACCTGTTCTCCCGCCTCCTGGAGCAGCACGGCGACCGTGTGCGCGAGGATGCCGCCGACCGACCAGCCGATGAGCCGGTAGGGGCCGTGCGGCCGGATCCGGCGGATCTCGTCCACGTAGTCCGCCGCCTGCTCCCACAGGGTGGCGGGCAGCGCATCGTCCGAGGTCAGGCTGCGCGCCTGGAGTCCGTGCACCGGCTGCTCCCGGTCGAGGCGCGCGGTCAGGCCCGCGTAGCACCAGGAGATGCCGCCTGCCGGGTGGATCGCGAAGAGCGGCGGGTGGGCGCCCTCGCGACGCAGCGGCAGGACGACACCGAGGGCGTCCGTGGACACCGGTGACGTGTCGTCGATGCGGGCCGCGAGCGCCGCCGGTGTGGGCGATTCGAAGAGCGAGCCGATGGTCAGTTCCGCGCCGAGTTCCTCGCGGACGCGGTTGACGAGGCGCACCGCGAGGAGCGAGGTGCCGCCCAGGTCGAAGAAGGCGTCGTCGGGGCCCGCCCCTTCGGCGTCGAGGACCTCGGCGAAGAGGCGGGTGAGCGTCTCCTCGCGCGGGCTCGACGGGGTCCGGGAGCCGCCGCCTCGGGCGAAGACGGGTGCCGGGAGTCGGCGGCGGTCCAGCTTGCCGTTGGGGCTGAGCGGGAACGCGTCGAGCGGCACGATCGCGGAGGGCACCATGTGCTCGGGCAGGGTGCGGGACAGCGCGGCGCGGATCTCGGCCGGGTGGGGCGAGGCCCCTGTCACGTATCCGACGAGGCGGTCGTCGAGGACCAGCGCACACGAACCGTCGACCCCCTTCAGTGCCGTCAACTCCGCCTCGATCTCGCCGAGTTCGATGCGCTGGCCGCGCAGCTTGACCTGGTGGTCGGTGCGGCCGAGGTACTCGACCTCGCCGCGTTCGGTCCAGCGCGCGAGGTCGCCGGTGCGGTACATGCGCAGGCCGTTGTACGACGTGAAGGGGTCCGGAACGAAGCGCTCGTCGGTCAGCTCGGGGCGGTTCAGATAGCCGTCCGCCAACTGCCGTCCCGCCAGGTACAGTTCGCCGAGCACGCCCGGCGGGCACGGCTGTCCGGCCGGGTCGAGGACGTACAGGCGGGTGTTCCACACCGGGCGGCCGATGGGCACGGGTCCCGCACCGGAGGGCTCGCACGCGTGGTACGTGACGTCGACGGCGGCCTCCGTCGGGCCGTACAGGTTGTGCAGTGCCACGCCGGGGAGCGCCCGCGCGAAGGCGTTCGCCGTCTCGCGGGGCAGGGCCTCGCCGCTGCAGAAGACGCGGCGCAGCGCGCCCGCGCACGAGGCGGCGCCCGGTTCCGCGAGGAACACCTGGAGCATCGACGGCACGAAGTGGCAGGTGGTGACGGCTTGTTGGCGGATGATCCGGGCCAGGTACGCCGGGTCCTTGTGGCCGCCCGGTTCGGCGACGACGAGCGTCGCGCCCTCGCGTAGCGGCCAGAAGAACTCCCACACCGACACGTCGAACGAGGACGGGGTCTTCTGGAGGACGACGTCGGCGGCCCCGATGCCGTACTCGTGTTGCATCCAGCGCAGCCGGTTGTCGATGGCGGAGTGCGGGACGACGACGCCCTTGGGCCGGCCGGTCGATCCTGAGGTGTAGATGACGTAGGCGGGGTGGGCGGGGGTGAGCGCGCGGCCCGGGTCGACGGTGGCGTACGCGGAGAGGTCGAGCCCTTGGAGGACGACCAGCGGTGTGCCCGCGCCGCTGGGGAGGCGGTCCGCGACGTCGGTGACGGCGCAGACGGGTTCGGCGTCCTGGAGCATGTAGGTGAGGCGCTGCTCGGGATAGTCGGGGTCGAGCGGCAGGTACGCGGCGCCGGACTTGAGGACGGCGAGGAGCGTCACGATCAGCTCGGCCGAGCGCGGGACGGAGACCGCGACGAGGCGGCCGGGGGCGGCGCCCAGCGCTTGCAGGTGGCGCGCCAACTGGTTGGCTCGCGCGTTGAGTTGTGCGTAGGTGAGCACCGTGCCGTCGTACACGAGCGCGGTCGCGTCGGGGGTGCGGGCGGCCTGTGCCTCGATGGGGCCGATGAGGGTGGTGGGTGGCAGGGCCCGTTCGGTGCGGTTGAACTCGTCGAGGACGAGGGAGAGTTCGGCCGGGGTGGCGATGGTGTGCGTGGCGAGCGGCGCCTGCGGGTCGGTCTCGGTGAGGCGGCCGAGGAGGTCGAGGAACCGGGCCTGGTGTGCGGCGAGGTCCTCGTCCTCGTAGAGCGCCGGGTTGCCGTCGTGGTCGATGCGCAGGCCGCGGCCGTCGGCGCGGTCGTAGATGTTGACCGTGAGGTCGTCGACGGGGCCTGCCGACAGGTTGTGGGCGCGGGCCGGGGCGCCCGCGAACTCGGCGCCGTAGTCGAACGGCATGACGTTGACGAGCGGTCCGACGAGACCGCGGCTCTCGCCGAGCAGGCCGAGGTCGCGGCGGATGTCCTCGTAGCGGTAGCGCTGGTGGCGGCGCACCTGCCGTACGCCGAGGACCACTTGGCGTACGAGCTCCGCGAAAGTGGCGTCCGGGGTGACGGTCAGGCGCAGTGGCAGCACGTTCATCACCATGCCGGGGACGCGCAGCGCGACCGAGCCCATGCGGCCCATCATCGGAAGGCCGAGGACGACGTCCGACCGGCCGGTGGCGCGCGAGGTGTAGAGGGCCTGCGCGGCGATGAGGACGTCGGGCCAGGTGGCGCGGGTGCTCGCGGCGAGTTCCTTCAGCCGCTCGGTCGTGTCCGGCGCGACCCGTGCCGTACGGCGGTGGAAGGACCGGGACGGGAGCGCGCCGCGGCCCGCGAGCCGTGGTGCCTCCGGGCGGTCGGCGAACGCCTCGCCCCAGTGCGCGCGGTCGGCGGTGAAGGCGTCGGATGCGCGGTACTCGGCGTCGACGGCCAGCAGGTCGGCGAGTGTCTCGAAGGCGCGGGGGCCCGGGTTGTCGCCGCGCACGAGTGCCGTGTAGATCGCGGCGGTCCTGCCGACGAGGAGGGAGTAGCCGAAGCCGTCGATGACGAGGTGGTGGATGCGCTGGTACCACAGCCAGCGCCGCTCCCCCACGCGGAACAGGGCGTGCCCGAACAGCGGCCCCTCCGCCAGGTCGCAGGGTTCGGCGAGGTCGGCGCGCATCCAGGCGAGGGCCTCGTCCTCGCTCAGGTCCTCGCGCACGGTCAGCGGCAACTCGACGCTTCCGCACACGCGTTGGCGCGGTCCGTCGGGGGTGTCCTCGACGCGGACGCGCAGCGCGTCGGCCTCGGTGACGACCCGGCGCAGCGCTTCGGCGAAGAGTTCCGGGTCGAGGTCGCCGTCGATCGCCAGGTACTCGGCGGTGTTCTGCGCGGGGCTGAGCGGGTCGAGGGCCTGCGCGAACCACATGCCGGACTGGGCGGCGGTGAGCGGCAGCACGAGGTCACGGGCCCCGGCGTGCTCGCTGACAGTTGCGGTCATGAGGCGGCCACCCCCAGGATCTTCGCCCAGGCCTCGATGGCCGGCTGTTCGGCGAGGTCGACGAACGAGGCCTCCGCGCCGTGGTCCCTGCGCCAGCGTTCAAGGAGGGTCATGACGCGTACGGAGTCGAGCCCGTAGTCGACGAGGTTCTCGTCGAGGGGTATCTCGGCGGGGTCGTCCTCGCCCAGGCAGTCGGCGACGTCCTCGCGGATCCTCTGAACGGTGAGGGTGGTCATGCGGCCCGTACCTCCTTGATGAACGTCTCGGTGGTGGTGACGACGGCGCAGCGGCCGGCGGCCCAGCGCAGCGCCATGTCGTGGTCCTCGCGGGTGAAGTCGGCGACGGCGTCGGCGACGACGAACGCCTGGATGTCCCGCATCCACGCGTCGGCGGCGCTGATCAGCACGCCGATGTGCGCGTACACGCCGACGATCACCAGCTGGTCGCGGCCCGACTCCCGCATCAGCTCTTCCAGTTCGGTGCGGACGAACGCGCTGTACTTCCACTTGGTGAGGACCGTGTCGCCGGCCTCGGGTGCCACGGCCTCGGGCATGGCGAGGACGGCGGGGTCGTCGGCGACGCCGGGGCCCCAGAAGTCGAGCTGCAGCCCGCGCTCCTCGGGGGTCTGGCCGCCGCGCTGCGCGGAGTAGTGGACGGGGATGCCGAGGCCGCGGCTCTCCTTGAGCAGCCGGGCGGTGTTGTCGAGCATGCCGGTCAACGGCTGTTCGGCTTGGGGGTACTTGGCGAGGAAGTGGTGCTGGAGGTCGTGCACGAGCAGCACGGCGCGGGCCGGGTCGACGGTCCAGGGGACGCGGTTCGCGGGGAGCTCTTCGGGGGTCGGGAGCGGGTAGGCGGCGATGGCGGGCAGGGCCATGGTGGGGGTACCTCTCAGTGCTGCTCGGCGGCGGACCGCTGGTGCTTCTTGCTGATCTTGCCGATGCCGGTCTGCGGGAAGGCGTCGACGAATTCGACGAGGTCGGGCACCTTGTACGCGGCCACGCCCCGTTCCCGTACGAACCGCTTCACGGCGACGGGCCTCAGGGGTTCGGCGTCCGCGCGCAGGATGACGTAGGCGAGGGAGCGTTCGCCGAGGTACTCGTCGGGGACGCCGACGACGGAGACGTCGTGCACGGCCGGGTGGGCGAGGAGGATGTTCTCGATCTCCTCGGGGGCGATCTTCTCGCCGCCCCGGTTGATCTGGTCCTTGGCCCGGCCCTCGACGACGAGGTGGCCGGTCGGGGTGCGCCGCACGATGTCGCCGGTGCGGTAGAAGCCCCCAGCCGTGAAGGAGCGGGCGTTGTGCTCGGGGGCGCGCCAGTAGCCGCGGATGGTGTACGGGCCGCGGGTGAGCAGATGCCCGAAGCCGCCGTCGGGGACGTCCTGGTCGGCGTCGTCGACGACGCGCACCTCGTCGTCCGGGGAGATGGGCAGCCCCTGGGTGGCGACGACCGTCTCCGGGTCGTCGTCCAGGCGTGTGTAGTTGACGAGTCCTTCCGCCATGCCGAAGACCTGCATCAGGCGGCAGCCGAGGGCGGGTTCGAGGCGGCGGGCGGCCTGTTCGCTGTATTTGGCGCCGCCGACCAGGACGAGTTCCAGGGTCGACAGGTCGTGTGCGGTGCCGGCCGCGGAGTCGGTCCAGACGAGGGCGAGCGGCGGTACGAGGCCGGTCATGGTGATCCGCTCGCTCGCGACGAGCGGGAACGCGGTGTCCGGGTCGGGTGCGGGCGCGAGCACGACGGTGCCACCCGCGTACAGCACGCCGAGCCAACCCGGGCTGCTCATCGGGTAGTTGTGGGCGGCGGGCAGCACGACGAGGAAACGGGTGTCGGCGTCGACGCCGCAGATCTCGTTGGAGCCCCACAGCGAGTACAGGTAGTCGTCGTGGGTGCGCGGGATGAGCTTGGGCCGGCCGGTGGTGCCGCCGGACAGCTGGAGGAAGGCGAGTTGGTGCGGCTCGGGCCCGTCCAACTCCGCTGGTTCGGACGGCACTTCGGACAGCGCGGTGTGTTCGCCGGGGTCGTCCCCGACCACGAACACGTGCTTCAGGCTCGGGGCCTCGGCCCGGACCTTGCTCGCCAGTGCCCGGTGGTCGAAGCCCGCGTGCCGCTCGGGGATCACGTAGGCGACGGCGTCGGTGAAGGAGCAGAAGTACGCGATCTCGCTCTCGCGGTGCGCGGGCAGCGCGTACACGGGGAGCGCACCGATGCGGAACAGGGCGAAGACGACCTCGACGAACTCGCCGACGTTCGGCAGCTGGACGACGACGCGGTCGCCCTTGCGTATGCCGCGCGCCACGAACCCGGCGGCCAACCGGTCGACCTGGTCGTCGAGTTGGCGGTAGGTCCAGGTGCGTCTGGGCGGGGCCGGGTCCACGAGGGCGATCCGGTCGGGGTGGGAGGCGGCACGCTCGCGCAGCACCCCGCCGAAGGTCTCGCCGCGCCAGTACCCGGCGGCGCGGTAGCGCTCGGCGTACTCGGCGGGCCAGGTGGGGGCGTCGACGCCGGGGGTGAGGGGGCTGGTCACAGGGCAGCTCCTACGGCGTTCAGGAAGGTACGGAACTTCGCGCCGGTCTCGGCGGTCTCGGCCTCGGGCGAGGACTCGGCGACGACGCCCGCGCCCGCGAACAGGCGCAGCAGCCTGCCCTCGGCCTCGGCGCAGCGGATGGTGACGACCCACTCGCCGTCGCCGTCCGCGTTCTGCCAGCCGACCATGCCGGTGTAGGCGCCGCGGTCGAACGGCTCGGACTCCGCGATGACTTGGCGGGCGAGACCGGTCGGTGTGCCGCACACGGCGGGGGTGGGGTGCAGGGCGGAGGCAAGGTCGAGGGCGGTGGTGCGCTCGGGGTCCGCGAGTTCGCCGGTCACGGTGGTGGACAGGTGCCACATGGCGGCCGTCCGTACGAGGGTGGGGCGGGCCGGGACGTCGATGGTCCGGCAGAACGGGGCGAGGGCCGCGCGCACCGCGTCCACCACGACGGCGTGCTCGTGCAGGTCCTTCGCCGATTCGAGGAGGGCGGCGGCGCGGCGCACGTCCTCGGCGAGGTCGGCGGAGCGCGGCGCGGAGCCCGCGAGGGGGTTGGCGGTGAGGGTGGATCCGGCGCGGGAGACGAGGAGTTCGGGGCTCGCTCCGATGAGCGTACGGCCGGGGGCGCTGGGCACGGCGAAGGTGTAGCCGGCCGGGTCGCGGCGGGCGAGGCGGCGCAGCATCGCGGGGAGGTCCGGGGCCTGCGGGGCGGTCAGTTCGAGGGTGCGGGCGAGGACGACCTTGTCGAACTCACCGGCCTTCATCCGGTCGACGGCCGCGGCGACGGCGGCTCCGTACACCCCGGGCTCCGGAACCTCGCGCACGGACCACTGGGTGCCGGCGTGCGGCACGGGCAACGCGATGAGCGGATCCTCGCGCAGCGGCGGCGCCGAGCGCACGGAGCGCGGGACGGCGAGCGCGGGAGCCGCGTCGGGGTCGAAGGGCAGGGCGCCCATCACGACGGGATTCGGATCCCCGGCACTGCGCCGGGCATCCAGCAGCGCCCGCACACGCGGACTCAACGGGCCGTCTCTGTGCGGGAGTTCGGCGACGACACCATGCCCGAGGAGGGTCCGGTGCGGGGTGGCGAGAAAACGATCGGTGACGGGCGCGTACTCCTCCAGGAGCGCGGTGGCGGACCCGGGCGAGACGAGCTCGGGCACACGGGTACCGACGACGGTGGTCATGGGCGTCTCCAAAGGTGGGCAACTCAAGCCCCTGCGGCGATTGAGCAGCGGGGTCCGGGGCAGAGCCCCGTGGCGTAGGAACGGCCGACCGGTCACCCCCGGAGGGTGGCGCCGCCATCCACGTACAGGTCCTGCATCGTGATGTGCCGGGCCCTGTCACCCGCGAGGAACGCGACCGCCTCCGCGATGTCCTCGGGGTCGGCGATCCGGCCGAGGGGGATGCCGGTGCGGTGCGCGGCGAGGTCGCCCTCGATGACCGAACGGGCACCGGCCTCCACGTCACCGCCGGGGCCCGCTTCCCACATGCCGCGCTGCATGTCGGTGAGGGTGGAGCCGGGGCAGACGTTGTTGCAGCGCACCCCGTGTGCGGCGACCTCCAGGCCGAGGCATTTGGTGAACATCGCGGTGGCCGCCTTCGACGCGGCGTATGCGGCCATGCCGTGGCGGGGGATCCCGGCCGCGTTGGAGGCGACGGTGACGATGCTGCCGGCGCCGCGCCGTGTCATCCGGCGGGCGGCGGCGCGGGAGACGTGCATGACGCCGTTGGTGTTGACGGCGAAGCAGGCGGCCCAGTCCGCGTCGGCGAGGTCCACGACGGATGAACCGCGCAGGATTCCGGCGACGTTGACGGCGATGTCGAGGGGGCCGAGGGTGTCCTCGGTGTCGGCGACGAGCGCCTCGACTGCGGCCGCGTCGGTGACGTCGAGGGAGCGGGCGACGACCTGCCCTTCGGCGTAGGGGGCCGCGGCCTTGGCGACGGCTTCGGCGTCCAGGTCGGTGGCGAGCACGCGGGCGCCGCGTCCGGCGAGCGCGGCGACGACCGCCTCGCCGATCCCCCGGCCCGCCCCCGTGACGAGGGCGAGCCGGCCGGCCAGGTCCTGACCAGTGATCGGGGTCGTCACTTGGCGAGCGCCCCCTTGATGTCGTCGAGGACGGTCCGCGCGGCGAGCGGGCCGCCCGAGCTGTTCCACGCCGAGCCGTCGATGACGACGACGTGACCGGCCTTCTCGGCCGTCAACTTGCCGAAGTTGGTGACCTTCTTGGCCGCTTCGTAGGCCTTCTGGCTGTCGTCCTTGCTGCCGAGGGCGCCGAGGAACAGCCAGTCGCCGTCGATGGTGGCGAGCTTCTCCAGGGAGACCGGCTCGCTGTGTCCGGTGCTGGCGCCCTGCTGGTCCTTGGGCCTGTCCATGCCGAGCGCCTTGAGCGTCGAGCCGACGTGGCCCTCGCCCTTGCCGACGACGGAGGGCGCGCCGTCCTGCCAGCGGATGACGGAGACGGACTTTCCGGCGTTGCCGCCGAGCTTCTTCTTCGTGTCGGCGACCTGCGTGTCGAAGTCGGCGAGCCACTTCTTGGCGTCGGACTTCTTGTTGAGGGCGTCCGCGGTGTCGGTGAAGGCCGTCTTCCAGTTCTCGTTGAGCTTCGCGGTGACGACGGTCGGCGCGATCTCCTGGAGCTTGTCGACGGTCTTCTTCGCGCCGGTCGTCTCGTCGAGGAGGATCAGGTCGGGCTGGAGCGCGGCGAGCTTCTCCATGTCGGCCTCGGCGACGGAGGCGACGACCTGCGACTTCGCGGCCTTGTCGGCGAGGTACGAGGACACACCCTGCTGCCCGCGGCCCGCCGTGGTGCCGACCGGCTCGACGCCGAGGGCGAGCGCCGCGTCGAGGGTCGGCTCGCTGAGCGCGACGACCTTCTTGGGGTCGCTGGGCACCTTGACCTTGCGGCCCTGGGCGTCGGTGAGCTGCCGCGTCTTCGACGCGGAGCCGGCCTTCTCGGCGCCGCCGGCGTCGTCTCCGCTGTCGCTGCCGCAGGCGCTCAGGAGCAGGGCGCCCGTGACGGCGGCGGCCGGTATGAGGGCGGCGCGGCGGAATCTCAGGGAGGACATGTGCGTAGGGCTCCTTAGGGCAAGGGGATGAGAGAGGTGGTGCGTGGGGGGGGAGGTCCGAGGGGCCGCGCTAGGCGGGGGCGGCACCGAGCAGACGGATCAGGGTGTCGGCGAGGGCGACGCGCCAACAGGCGTAGTCGTGGCCGCCGTTGAACTCGTTGCGGGTGACCTGGTAGCGGGCCGAGTGCAGCGTGTCGTAGAGCGTGCGGCAGTGGTCGACCATCGTGCCCTCGTGCAGACCCGCGTCGAGGTGGACGGTGATCGGCGCGGGGTCGGTCTCCGCGTACCGGGCGACGAGCCACGGCACGCCGAAGACGTGTTTCTGTACGACGCCCGGCGGCAGGCTCGGCCGCCACCACAGCGAGGGCGACTGGGCGACGACATGACCGAAACGGTCCGGTCGCAGCCGTCCCGCGTGCAGGGCGGCCAGGCCGCCGAGGCTCTGTCCGGCGACGACGGTGCGTGCCGGGTCCGTGGCGAGGGGCCAGCGGCCCGCGGCCCACGGCAGCAGCTCGTCCGCGAGGAACTCCACGAAGGCGTCCCGCGCGCCGAGTTCACGGTTGCGGGTGTGCCGGTCGACGGCGTCCGGCGCGAGCACGGCCAGCGGCGGCAGCAGTTCGTCGGCGATCAGCGTGTCCAGGGTGTGTTGCAGGCCCAGGCGGCCGAACCACATGTCGCCGTCGCAGAGCACGAGGACGGGCAGCCGCTCCGCGTCACCGCGGGAACCCGGCGGCATATATACCCATACATCGCGTTCGCTGCCTGCGTCGCGGTCGCCGTCCAGCACCGCGGCGCCGACCCGGTGACGTTCGACGCGCCCGGCGGGCACGGTGCCGCGCCGCTCGGTCCACGCCGGGGCGGGGGCCTCGGGCAGGGCGAAGACGGAGTTGTCGCCCGCGCCCCACCGGGTCGGGAGGCGGCGGGGGTTGAGCGGGTCGTGCGCCGCGTGCACCGCGAGGGAGCGCAGCCGCGCCTGCAGCACCTCGGGGTCCTCGGGCGGCTCCTTGGCCGAGATGTCGGCGGCGATCCGGTACGAGGCGCGGTGGTCCGCGCGCAGCCGCAGACCGAAGTGCCAGATGTCGGTGCCGGGGATCCGTTCCATGAGGGAGCCCGCGAGGTGGGCGCGGTCGCCGAGGTGACTGACCATGAGCAGCACCTGCCGGGTGGCGCGGTGGCCGCGCCACAGGAAGGTGACCGCCCGGTGGTCGGGTTCGCCGTCGAGTTCCTCGACGAGTGGTGTGCCGCGGGCGGCGGCCTCCTGCCAGAACTCCTCGGCGATGTGCGCACGCTGAGCGTCGTCGGCCGCGGCGATGCACTCCTTGAGGCGCGCGACGCGGGCACCGGTGACGCGGTCCGGCCGGTGGTCCGGCAGGGCGGCAACGGACTGGACGCTCATGTCTCCTCTTCCTCCGGGAAGCATGTCTGTCCCCGGAAGCTTTTCTGTCGACGTAATTGTTAGCAGACGTACTTAGGTTAGCCTAAGCTAACCACATGCCCGCAGGAACACGACTCCGCCCCGGCGGAACACAGCAACTCCCGGCCACCGAGCCACGCAGCCGCCCACCCCGCACCGCGGGGCTCCTGATCGGCCTCGCGCTGCTCGTCGCGGCGGCCGCCCTCTCGCTCGCGGTGGGCACCGAACACCTCGCGCCCGGCCAGGTCTGGAGCGGGCTCTTCTCGCCGTCCGGATCGGCGAACGACAACATCGTTCGTGAACTGCGGTTGCCACGAACGTTCATCGGCATCGCCGTGGGCGCGGCGCTCGGGCTCGCCGGCGGCGTGATGCAGGTACTGACCCGCAACCCCCTCGCCGACCCCGGACTGCTCGGGGTGAACGCGGGCTCCTCGGCCGCTGTCGTCACCGCGATCAGCG
Organism: Streptomyces endophyticus; assembly: GCF_035798155.1. Classification (NCBI taxonomy): domain Bacteria; kingdom Bacillati; phylum Actinomycetota; class Actinomycetes; order Kitasatosporales; family Streptomycetaceae; genus Streptomyces; species Streptomyces endophyticus. The sequence goes on from NZ_JAOZYC010000154.1 coordinate 26,316, forward strand.
TGTTCGGCATCACATCGTTCACCGGATATCTGTGGTTCGCGCTGCTCGGCGCCGCCGTCGCCGCCATCGTCGTCAACGCCCTGGGCGGCACCCGGTCGGCGACGCCGGTACGGCTCGCGCTCGCCGGCACGGCCGTCAACGCGGCCCTGTTCGGCTACGTCAACGGGCTGCAGCAGTGGGACCTGAGCACGCTCGACTCGATGCGCTTCTGGTCGGTCGGCACGCTGGAGAAGCGCGACCCCGAACTCCTGCTCACGGCGCTGCCGTTGCTGATCGCGGGCGCGCTCCTCGCGTTCGCGCTCGCCCGGCCGCTCGGCGCCCTCTCGCTGGGCGAGGACCACGCCCGCGCGCTCGGCACCTCGGTGCGGCGCACCCGGGTCCTGTCGATCGTGGCCATCACGTTGCTGTGCGGCAGTGCCACCGCCGTGTGCGGGCCGATCGGCTTCGTCGGCCTGATGATCCCGCACGCGGTCCGCGCGTTCACGGGACCCGACCCGCGCTGGATGCTGCCTTTCTGCGCGCTGTTCGCGCCCACCCTGCTGCTCGTCGCCGATGTCATCGGCCGGGTCGTGGTGGCGCCGTCGGAGATCCAGGCGGACATCGTCACGTCGTTCATCGGCGGGCTGATCTTCGTCCACCTCGTACGTCAGCGGAAGGTGGCCCAGCTGTGACCATGGAGTCCCTGGAATCCCTGGAGCCCTTGGAGCCCCTGGAGAAGGAGGAACCCCGGGCGTTCAAGGCCGAGTTGCGTCGCGGGAGGCTGCGGGCGGGCCGGTTCTCGGTCCGCTTCGACCCGCGCACGGTGCTCGTCTGCCTGGCGCTGATCGTGGTCACGGCCTGCCTGGTGGTGCTCTCCGTCGGCACGGGCACGTACGAGCTGTCGCCCATGGAGGTGCTGCGGACGTTCGCGGGGAACGGGCCGCCCGGCGCCGAGTTCATCGTGCTCGACCTGCGGCTGCCGCGCGCCGTCGTCGCGGTTCTCGTCGGCTTCGGGACGGGCATGGCGGGCACCGTCTTCCAGTCGCTCACCCGCAATCCGCTGGGCAGCCCGGACATCATCGGGTTCGGCAACGGCGCGTCGGCGGGCGCGCTCGTCGCCATCATCTTCCTCGACGCGGGCGCCGCACAGACCGCGCTCGGCGCGCTCGTCGGCGGCTTCGCCACGGCCATCGCCGTCTACCTGCTGGCCTGGCGCCGGGGTGTGCACGGCTACCGGCTCGTACTCGTCGGCATCGGGGTCTCCGCGGTGCTCGGAGCGGCGACCAGCTTCCTCTACGTCCGCGCCGACATCGGCAAGGCGGCCCAGGCGGCGAGCTGGACGATCGGTTCCCTCAACGACCGCGGCTGGACCGAGGCAAGGACGGCCGCGCTCGGCCTGATCGTCTGCGTCCCCGTGGTCATGGTGTTCGGGCGCCGGCTGACGATGCTGGAGATGGGCGACGACACCGCGGGCGCCCTCGGTGTGCCGCCGGAGCGCAGCCGGCTGATCCTGCTGTGCGCGGGCACGGGCCTGACCGCGATGGCGGTCGCCGCGGCGGGGCCGATCCCGTTCCTCGCCATGGCCTCCCCCCAACTGGCCCGCCGCGTCACCCGCGCCGCGGGACCGAACGTGCTGCCCGCCGCGTGGATGGGCGCCCTCCTGGTGACGGCGGCCGACCTCCTGACGCAACGGGTGACCGGTTCGGCGCTGATGCCGGTCGGCGTGGTGACGGGCGTGGCGGGCGGCCTCTTCCTGGCGTGGCTGCTGCTGCGGGAACGCAGGGCACACCACATCTGAGTACGTGGCACAAGATGACCGGCGGCGCGCATGCGGCAGCTCGGCGCCGACCCGGACTTCATCGACATGGTGGCCGACGAGCTGCTGCCGGCCGTGACGGAGGATCTGCCCAGCCGGCCCGCCGCCTTCGGCACGGTCCTCGCCCACTCGGCCTCCACCTGGTGGCGCCCCGGCATGACGGCGCTTCCGGGGCCACCCGACGAAGGGGCGGAGACCTGGCTGTACGAGCAGGCCGCCGCGGCACCGGTCGGCGACGTCTGTATCCGCATGGACGTCGGCTCCAACGAGGGCGCCATGGTCGACGACCTGCTCCGGCTGCACGCCCTGATCGACGGTCTCGCCGACACGCTCGCGCCTGTGGCCTGACAGCCGAACGCGCCCCACGGCACCGGGCCGTGGGGCGCGCGGGCCGCCCGGTCAGGACGTCACGTCGGTGACCTTCCACCGCTGGTTGGAGCCGGAGTTGGGCTGCCAGGTCCCGACGGGCGCACCCTCGTTCGTGGCCTGGCCGCCGACCTCCAGGAGGCGCCCCGTGCCCGCGTTGACCAGGGTGTACGTGCCGTCGCCCGTCGTCGACGGGATCCACTGGGCGGCCGCGTCCCGCTCCCCCGTGTCGGGTTCGACGACCACCGCACCGTCACGGACGGCGAGCCGCTTGCCGTCGGCGGCGCTGGTGAACACATGCCGCCTGCGGTTCGCGGGGCCGTCCCCGCTGATCTGCGCGAGCCGCCACCGCTGACCCGCCGCACCCGTGCCGGACCTGATGACGAGCGTGGCGCCGCCGTCGGCGACGGTGAGGTCCTTGCCGCTCTGCACACCCGTCAGCTCGTAGGTGCGTCCCCGGCGCAGCTCGGCGGCGTCCTTCGCCACCCCGGAGACCCCCTTGACCAGGAACGTGGTCACGGACTGCGCGGGCACCGTGAAGGTGGCCGTACGCCCGGTGACCGGGACCGGCGCCTGCTCGGCCAGCTTGCCGTCCGTGCTGGTCACGACCGGGGTGACGGTCGCGCCCCGGCGCACGGTCGCGAACCGCGACAGGTCGAGCTTCACCGTGCGGGTGCTCGTGGTGCTGTTGACGTGCACGACGGTGGCGCCGTCGCCGCCGCGCGTGACGGCGGCGGCGCTGTTCGTGTCGTCGACCTTGACGAGATGGTCGCCCGGACGGATGTGGTGGGTGAAGTTGCGGGCGGTGTCGAACTTGGTGTTCGTGTAGACCGGACAGGTCTCCAGAGTGTCGTCGGGGCCCGCGCTGAAGGAGACCTGGACCTCGCCCCAGTTGCCGCCCTTGGCGGACTCCCCGCCGGGCTTCATGTTGTCCCAGTCCTCGACGGGCTGCCAGAACACCCAGGCGCTGGGCTCCAGTTCGCGCAGGTCGTCGACGATGTGCTGGGCGAGCCCGAGGCCGGGCCGCATGTCGGTGAAGGACTGTCCGTCGCCCCAGTCGCCCTCGACCTCGCTCATCCACAGCGGTTTGCCGTCGGCCTTGGCGAGGTCGCGGACGGAGGTGCGGCCACCGGTGCCGTAGGTGTGGACGTTCATCTGGGCGACGTGGCTCTTCACGTCGGCCGGATAGCTCGTCCAGTTCGTGACGAAGGTCGTCGGGTTGGTCTCGTCCATCGCCGCGACGGCCGCGGTGGTCCGCGCCTTGCGCAGGGCGGCGTCGAGCGCGGGCACGATCTTCTGCTGGAGGCCGGGGCCGATATGGCAGCCCTCCTGGCGGCCTCCGGTCGGATCGCCATCGGCTCCCAACTGGGTACCCCAATAACTGGTGTTGGGCTCGTTGCACGGGTCGACGGTCTTCACCTTGATGCCGTGCGCCTTCTCCAGGCGTCGCGTCGCACCGGCCAGATAGGCGGCGAAGTCGTCGACGGACGCCTCCTTCAGCTGGTCCTTCGACGCGTCGAAGCCGCCGGAGACATAGCCGCTGACCGTCATGAAGTAGGGCGGGGAGTTGGAGAACGTCTCCCAGTGGGTGATGTCCTTCTTGATCCGGTCCACCCACCAGCGCTGGGTCGCGTCGGCGTCCTCGTTCCAGTGGTCCGCGTTGCCGGGGTCCCACCAGTCGGTGTCGGTGCGGGTGGTGCCCTCGGGGGCCTTCCACCAGCCCTCGACGGCGCCGCCCGCCCGCAGGTAGTCGGGCACGTCGGGGGCGTTGCCGCCGCCGATGTTGTACCGGGCGATGTTCAGGGCGAGGCCGTCCCGTCCGAAGACGAGGTCGGCGACCCTCTCGCGGATCGCGTCCGGATAGTGCCCGGTGGCGTTCGCGAACCAGACGAGGCTGGTGCCCCACCCCTCGAACCGGTCCTGCCGGTACGAGGGGTCGGGGATGACCGTGACCGTCGCCCCGGTGGCCGCGGCGACGAGCCGTGCGGCCGAGATCTGGGTTCCCGCGGCCGCGGCCGTGGCCGCGGCGATGCCGATGAACCGTCTACGGGTCAAGCGCGCCAACGTGTGCTCCCTACATCGTGGTGTGAGTGGGGTGTTGTACGTGGAGGGCTCAGCAGGAAAGCGGCTGCCGCAGCACGGCGACCTGGCGGGGCGCCAGGACGAGAACGTCGCCCGCCGGCCCGACGAGGACCTCCCCGGTGAGGCCCGGCAGCGCCACCTGCTCGTCGCTCCGGTTCACCAGGAAGACATAGCGGTGCTCGGCGTCACGCCGCACGACCTCTTCGACCAACCCCCGTACGGCCTCCGGGAGTTCGCTACGCACCCCGGCGGGCGCCAGCAGCTCCGGCAGCAGCGCGGTGAGCCCTTCGACTCCGAGGCGGGTGGAGACGTACGAGGCGGAGCCGCGGCCGGTGCCGCGCCGGGTGACGGCCGGGCGGGACGCGTACGTACCGGTCCGGTAGCCGGCGAGGACCTCGACGTCCGTGCCGGTGACGGAGATCCGGTCGGTCCACAGGCTCCCGGTGGTGCCGTTGTCCAGGTCGACGGTGTCGCCGTCGAGCAGCGGCCCGAACTCCTCGATACGGATGCCGAGGACGTCGCGCAGCGCACCCGGGTAGCCGCCCAGCCACACGTGGTCGTTCTCGTCGACGATCGCGGAGAAGTACGTGGTGACGAGGTGGCCGCCGCCCTCGACGTACCGGGTGAGCTCCTTGGCGAGTGGCTGCGGCACCACGTGCAGGACGGACGCGATGACGACGTCGTACGCGGACAGGTCGGTGTGGTGCGCGGGCACCACGTCGGCGCGGATGCCGAGGCGCAGCAGCGCCGAGTACCAGTCGAGTGCCTCGCGGTGGTAGTCGAGGCGGGAGCTCGGGTGGGAGTCCTGCTCACTGGTCCACCACGAGTCCCAGTCGAAGAGGATCGCGACGCGGGCGGGTTCGCGCCCGCTGCCGGCGATCGGGGCGAGGGCGTCGAGGGTGCCGCCCAACTCGACGACGGAGCGGAAGAGTTCACTGTCGGCGCCGGCGTGCGGGAGCATCGCCGAGTGGTACTTCTCGGCGCCCGCCGCCGACTGCCGCCACTGGAAGAAGCAGACGGCGTCGGCGCCGTGCGCGACGTGCAGCAGCGAGTCGTGGGCCAACTCACCGGGCTTCTTGGCGAGGTTGACGGGCTGCCAGTTCACGGCGCTGGTGGAGTGCTCCATCAGGAACCAGGGCCGGTGGCCCGCGATGCCGCTGGTGAGGTTGGCGGAGAAGGAGAGTTCGTCGCGGTCCTGCGGTCCTGGGATGACGTAGTGGTCGTTGGCGACGAAGTCCACCTCGCCGGCCCAGCCCGCGTAGTCCATGCCCTTGGTGCCGGGCATCACCATGAAGTTGGTGGTGACAGGTATGTCCGGGGTGAGCTCGCGCAGGATCTCCCGCTCGGCCAGCAGATGGTCCTTGAGCGCGTCGGAGGAGAACCGCTTGAAGTCGAGCTGCTGCGTGGGGTTGGGGTGCGAGGCGGCGAGGCGGGGCGGCAGGAGCTGCTCCCAGTCGCTGTAGCGCTGGGACCAAAATGCCGTCCCCCACGCGTCGTTGAGGGCGTCGAGCGTGGTGTAGCGGCGGCGCAGCCAGGCCCGGAAGGCGCGGGCCGCGTCGTCGGAGTAGTCGTGGACGTTGTGGCAGCCCAGCTCGTTGTTGACGTGCCAGGCGACCAGCGCCGGATGGTCGGCGTAGCGGGACGCGAGCCGGCGGACCAGTGCCAGAGCGTGCTCGCGGAAGACGGGCGAGGTGGGCCGCCAGTGCTGGCGGGCGCCCGGCCACAGCGTCTCGCCGCTCGCGGTCACCGGCAGGATCTCCGGGTGCGCGGCGGTCAGCCACGGCGGCGGCGACGCGGTGGCGGTGGCCAGGTCGACGCCGATGCCGCCCGCGTGCAGCAGGTCCATGATCTCGTCGAGCCAGCCGAAGTCCCAGGTGTCGGCGGTGGGTTGGAGCCTCGCCCAGGAGAAGATGGCGAGGGAGACGACGTTCACTCCGGCCTCGCGCATCAGTCGGATGTCGTCCGCCCACACCTCCCGCGACCACTGCTCGGGGTTGTAGTCGGCTCCGTAGCCGAGGCGCCGGGTGCCGTCCGAGCCCTTCGCGTACGGGAATCGGGAGGTGAGGGGGGCGACCATGAACGTCCTTTCAGGAATGCGGAGTTGAAGCCGTGCGCGCTACTTGTCGACGGTGAAGCCCTGCTGGGTGCCGTACTTGGCGGAGGCGTCCTGCCAGGACTTCAGGCCGGCGGTGAGCCTGGTCGGGGAGACGTACGCCTTGCCGACGGTGTCGTTGAAGATCGAGTTGGCGTACACCTGGAACGGCAGGTACTTCCAGTCGGTGGGCACGCTCTTCGCGGACTCGGCGAAGATCTTGTTGGCCTTCTGGCCGCCGAAGTAGGGGAACTCGGTGTTCTGGAACGAGGACGAGTTCAGGTCCTTCGTCGTCGCGGGGAACGCGCCGTTCTTGATGCGGGTCTGCACGCCCGCACCGGAGTTGGCGTATTCGACGAAGGCGTAGGCGAGCTCCTTGTTCTTGCCGAGCTCGGGCAGCGCGAGCGAGCTGCCGCCGTTCTCCGAGCTCGCGTTCGCGCCCTTCTCCCACTGCGGCATGGGGGCGACGCGCCAGTCGCCGGACGCGCCCTTCACGCCGGAGGCGAAGTTGGCGGGCATCCAGGCGCCGGTGGGCAGGGTGGCGATGGTGCCGTCGCCGAGGCCCTTGTACCAGTCGTCGGTCCAGCCGGTGACGGGCGAGACGAGCTTGTCGTCGATCAGCTTCTGCCAGGTGTCGGTGTACTTCTTCGCGCCCGCGTCGGTGAAGTCGATGCCGACCTTGGTGCCGTCGACCTTGTACGGGTGCGAACCGGCCTGCCACAGCAGGCTGGTGGTCAGGCCCGCGTCGCCGACGTCGCTGGTGATGTACGCCTTCGGGTCGGCCTTGTGCAGCTTGCGGGCGGCCTCCACGTACTCGTCCCACGTCGTCGGGACGGCGATCTTGTACTTGTCGAAGACCTTCTTGTTGTAGAAGAGCGCCATCGGTCCTGAGTCCATGGGCAGTCCGTAGACGCCGTCGCCGGACTTCACCGAGTTCCACGGCCCCGGCGAGTACGAGTCCGCCAGCTTCTCGGCGCCGTAGGCCTTGAGGTCGGTGATCTGCTTCGTCAGGGCGTACTGGCCGAGCGCGTAGTACTCGATCTGCGCGACGTCCGGGACGCCCTTCTTCGCAGAGATCGCGTTCGACAGGGCCTTGTACTGGTCGTTGTTGGTGCCCGCGTTGACCAGCTTGATGTTGACCTTCGGGTACTTCTTCTCGAAGTCGGCGGCGACCTGCTTCAGGGTCGGCTCCCACGCCCACACCGTGACGGTGCCGCCCTTCTTCAGGGCCGACTGGAGGTCGGCCGAACCGACCTTCTTGTCACTGGAACCGCCGTCGTCGGAGCCGCCGCAGGCGGTGGCGCCGAGGGCGAGGGCGCAGAGGAGAACGGTGCCGCGCAGGACGCGGCGGGAGTGCTGGGGCATGGCGATGGCTTCCACTTCGTCGTGGTCCTACAGAGGGCGTGCGAGGGGTGAACAGCGGCGCCGCGCCTACTCCTTGACGCTTCCGGCGGAGAGACCCGACTGCCAGTACTTCTGGAGCAGCAGGAAGGCGGCGATCAGCGGCACGATGGTGAGCAGCGAGCCGGTGAGCACGAGATGGGGGATGGCCTCGCCGCCGGCCGTCTGCGACTGCTTGTTCCAGGAGTCGAGGCCGAGCGTGAGCGGGTACCAGTCGGGGTCCTTCAGCATGATCAGCGGCAGGAAGTAGTTGTTCCAGGTCGCGACCGTGGTGAAGAGCAGGACGGTGACGGTGCCGGGCGCGAGCAGCGGCAGGGCGACCTGGAAGAAGGTGCGCAGCTCGCTCGCGCCGTCGATGCGGGCGGCCTCCATCAGTTCGGCGGGGATCGCCTCGGTGGCGAACACCCACATCAGATACAGGCCGAACGGCGAGATCAGCGACGGGATGATGACGGCCCACGGGGTGTCGGTGAGCCCCATCTTGCTGAACATCAGGAACGTGGGGACGGCGAGCGCCGTGCCCGGCACCGCGACCGCACCGATGACGACGGCGAACACGGCGCGCTTGCCGGGGAAGGCGAACTTGGCGAGCGCGTACCCGCCGAGCACCGCCAGGAAGGTGGCCCCGCCCGCGCCCACCACCACGTACAGGAGGGTGTTGAGGAGCCAGCGGCCGAAGACGCCGTCCTGGTACGTGAAGGTCGCGCCGATGTTGTGCCAGAGGTCGAAGTCCGAGTCGAACCAGAGGCCGAACGAACGGGCCAGGCCCTGCTGGGACTTGGTGGCGCTGATCAGGAGCCACACCAGCGGCAGCAGGCTGTAGACGAGGACGACGCCGGTGAGCACGGTCAGCAGGACACTGCGCCGGGGCCGCCCGGCGGTGCGCCGCCGTACGGTGCGCAGGCGCGGGGCGGTGGACTTGAGCGGCGCCGTGGTGCGCACAGAGGTGGTGGTGGTCATCGCGCTCACGCTCCCTTGCGCATGCCGCGCAGCTGGACGACGTAGGCGACGATCATCGTGAGCACGCCCATGACGATGGCGACCGTCGCGGAGTAGTTCTGCTGCTGGCCCGCGAAGGACAGCGAGTACGTGTAGTAGTTCGGGGTGTAGTCGGTGGTGATCGCGTTCGGCGTGAGCTTCTGGAGGATGGCGGGCTCGTTGAAGAGCTGGAAACTGCCGATGATCGAGAAGATCGTGGCGATGACGAGGGCGCCGCGGATCGCGGGGAGCTTGATGGCCGTGATGACGCGCCACTGTCCGGCGCCGTCGATCTCGGCGGCCTCGTACAGGGAGTGCGGTACGACGCGCAGCGCGGCGAAGAAGATCAGCATGTTGTAGCCGACGAACTCCCAGGTCACGATGTTGCCGAGGGACGCGAGGACGAGGTCGGCGGAGAGCGGGTCGGGCAGCTTCGTGCCGAACGCGTCGCCCAGGTCACCGACCAGGCCGTAGCGGGTGCCGTACATGAAGCCCCACATGAGGGTCGCGACGACGGCGGGGACCGCGTAGGGCAGGAAGACGGTGATCCGGAAGAAGTCCTTGCCGTAGAGGCGGCCGCTGTCGATCGCGAGGGCGACGAGCAGGGCGATGCCCAGCATGATCGGCACCTGGATCAGCAGGAACAGGCCGACGCGGGCGACTCCCTCCCAGAACTGGCCGTCCTGGAGGGCCTGTTGGTAGTTGTCGAGGCCGACGAAGGTGGTGCCGCCGATGAGTTGTGTACGGAACAGGCTCAGGTAGACCGAGTAGGCGAGCGGCGCCAGGAAGACCAGGGCGAAGACGAGCACGAAGGGGCCGATGAACCCCCATCCCGTCCACGAGCGGCGCCGCCTCAAGGCGACCGGCGGTTGCAGCGTGGTCATCTCGCGCCCCTCACTCGTCCATGCGTCATGGGTCGATGCGTCACAGGCCTGATGTTTGCGTAAACATCCCTGGGTATGAGGGTCCCGACAACTGTTATGTTTGCGTAAACATTCGGTGGCGGCATGTCTACACTGCCCCGAGGACGACGGTCAAGAGTCGGTGAGGGACACGGTGACAACCAAGGAGGGCGCCCCGCAGCACGGCGGGCGCCGCACACAGAACGCCTCGATGGCGGACGTCGCGCGGGTCGCGGGCGTCTCGTCCCAGACCGTCTCCCGCGTCTCGAACGGCTTCCCCGGCGTCAACGACGAGACGCGCGAGCGGGTCCTCGCCGCGATGAAGGAGCTCGGCTACCGCCCCAACAGCGCGGCGCGGGCCCTGAAGCGGGGCGACTTCCGCACGATCGGCGTGATCACGTTCACGCTGTCCACGACGGGCAACATGCGCACGCTCGAAGCCATCGCCACCTCCGCCGCACAGGAGGGCTACGCGGTCACGCTGCTGCCGGTCGCGGTGCCCACGCAGGACGAGGTGCGCGGCGCGTTCTCCCGCCTCGGCGAACTGGCGGTGGACGCGGTCATCGTCATCATGGAGGTCCATCTGCTCGACTCGGCGCGCCTGTCGCTGCCGCCGCACGTGAAGGTCGTGGTCGCCGACTCCGACGCCGGCGACCGTTACGCGGTGGTGGACACGGACCAGGCGGGCGGCACCCGCGACGCGGTGCGCCACCTCCTCGAACTGGGCCACCGCACGGTCTGGCACCTGGCAGGACCCTCCGAGTCGTACGCGGCCCAGCGCCGAACGGACGCCTGGCGTACGGCACTTGAGGCCGCGGGCCGCGCCGTCCCGCCGCTGGTGCGGGGCGACTGGTCGGCCGAGTCGGGCTACCGCGCGGGCCTGCGCCTCGCCGAACAGGCCGACTGCACCGCGGTGTTCGCGGCGAACGACCAGATGGCGCTCGGCCTGCTGCGGGCCCTGGACGAGCGCGGCCGCAGGGTTCCCGAGGACGTCTCGGTCATCGGCTTCGACGACATCCCCGACTCGGGCTCGTATCCGCCGCCGCTCACCACGGTCCACCAGGACTTCGCCGAGGTCGGCCGCCGCTGCGTGCAGAGTGCGCTGCGCCAGGTACGGGAGAGCGAGCCGGAGCACGGGACGACGCTGGTGCCGACGCGCCTCGTGGTGCGGGAGAGCACGGGGCGGGCGGCCCCGCGTCGGGGGTGACCGGCGCGGGGCGGCGCGTCAGGCCGTGACATCAGACCGTGACGCCGAGCCCTTCCACCACGACGGCGCCCGGGAGTTCGGAGAGCGCCTTGCCCGGCACGATCAGCTTGCCGCGGCGCGTACCGCTGCCGATGAGGACGTGCGGGAGGTCGACGACGGCCGCGTCCACGAGGACCGGCCAGTCGGCGGGCAGGCCGATCGGGGTGATGCCGCCGTACTCCATGCCGGACTCGCCGGTCGCGGTGTCCATCGGGGCGAACGAGGCCTTGCGGGCGCCGAGTTGGCGGCGCACCGCGCCGTTCACGTCGAGCTTCGTCGCGGACAGGACGACGCAGGCCGCGAGGGTGGTCTCGCCGCCGCGCTTGCCCGCGACGACGACACAGTTCGCGGACGTGTCGAGCAGGTCGGGGCCGTAGTGCTCGACGAACGTCGCCGTGTCGGCCCACTCGGGGTCGGTGTCGACGTGGATCAGGTCCTGCGCGGGCACGGTGCCGCGCCAGTCGCGGACGGCGTCGGCCACGGGCCGGGTGAGCAGGTCCAGGGCCTCGGGGGCGGCGAGTACGTGATCGAAGGTGCCGATGGGTGCGCGCATGGCGGCACGCTAACAGCCGCCGCCCGGGCGGCAACCGGGTGTCTCAGCGTACGAAAGGCACCGACACGGCCATGATCATCTCGACGTCCTCGGTCCCGTCGTTGCGGTAGGAGTGCGCGGTGCTCGCCTCGAACGAGACGCTCGCCCCCGCGGGCACCGCGTGCGGGGCGCCGTCGACGACGAGCGTCAGTTCGCCTGCCGTGACATGGACCAGTTCGACGGTGCCCTGCGGGTGCGGGTCGGAGTCGCTGCCGTCGCCGGGCACGAGCCGCCAGTCCCACATCTCCAGCGGGCCCTCGGACTCGGTTCCGGCGAGCAGCCGGTTGTAGCTGCCGGCTTCGGTGTGCCACAGGCGCACCGCCTGGTCCTCGGTCACGATGCGGACGTTGGGGCCCTGTTCGTAGTCGAGCAGGGTGGTGATGCTGACGCCGAGCGCGTCGCCGATCTTGACGACGGTGCCGATGCTGGGGTTCGTGCGGGCCTGCTCGATCTGGATGAGCATGCCGCGACTGACGGCCGCGCGGGCCGCGAGCGCGTCGAGGGTGAAGCCGCGCTCGGAACGCCAGTGCTTGACGTTGCGCGCGAGCGCCTGGTTCAGGAGATCGAGATCCGCCACGTTCCATCCAGGATAGGGGCCAGAGTTCAATATTTTAGAGGACAGCGTTCAGTTCAGTGGACTACGGTGTGGTGCACCACAGCGTCCAGCAAACTGTACTGCGAGGTTCGGCATGACAGCACTCTTCGCCCTGGCCACGAGCCTCATGTGGGGCTTGGCCGACTTCGGCGGCGGGCTGCTGACGCGACGGACCCCGGCGCTCACCGTAGTGGTCGTCTCGCAGACGATCGCCGTGGTCGTGCTCGGCGTGATCGTGGTCGCCACGGGCGGTTTCTCGGAAGCGGGACCGCGGTTGTGGTTCGCCGTCGCCGCGGGTCTTGTCGGGCCCGTCGCCATGCTCGCCTTCTACAAGGCGCTCGCCCTCGGTCCGATGGGGGTCGTCTCGCCGCTCGGCTCGATCGGGGTCGCCGTGCCGGTCGGCGTCGGGCTCGTGCTCGGCGAGCGGCCGGGGATGTTGCAGTTCGCGGGGATCCTGGTCGCCGTCGTGGGCGTGGTCCTCGCGGGTGGGCCGCAGTTCAGGGGCGCGCCGGTGCAGCGGCAGGCGGTGCTGCTCACACTGCTGGCGGCGTTCGGTTTCGGCGCGGTGATGGCGTTGATCGCGGAGGCGTCGACGACGTTGACGGGGCTCTTCCTGGCGCTGTTCGTGCAGCGGGTGACGAATGTCGTGGCGGGCGGGGCCGCGTTGTACGTGTCCGCGAAGCGGGGTGGGCGGGTGCTGCCGGAGGAGGGTGGCTGGCGGCTCATCCGCGCGTCGCTGCCGGCGCTGGCGTTCGTGGGGCTTGCGGATGTGGCGGCCAACGGAACGTATGCGCTGGCCGCGCGGGAGGGGCCGGTTACCGTGGCGGCGGTGCTGGCGTCCTTGTATCCGGTTGTGACGGCGCTGGCGGCGCGGGGTGTGCTGAGTGAGCGTCTTCGTGGGGTGCAAGCCGCTGGCGCGGGGCTTGCGTTGGTGGGGACGGTGCTGCTGGCCACGGGTTGATTTCGGTCGACCGTGGTTGCGGCCTCGGGGCTCCGCCCCGGACCCCGCTGCTCAATCGCCGCAGAGGCTTGAAATGCCCAGCCGCCGCCGAGGCTTGAAGTGCCCGGTGCCGTCGCCGCCTTGGGCAATCTGCCGCCTTGGGCGGCAGGGTGGGCAAGGCGGCGCCACGGTGCCGCGTAACAGGGAACGGGGCTCGGGTCAGATGCGGTAGCGGCGGAGCGCTGGGGCCGCCAGGGTCAGGGTCAGCATCGCCAGGACCACCAGCAGGCCACCCCCGGCGACCGCCGGACGCGCGCCGAAGGCGGAGCCCGCCGAACCGTGCAGCACATCCGCCAGGCGGGGGCCGCCCGCGACGACCACCGTGAACACGCCCTGCATACGGCCCCGCATCTCGTCCGTCGCGGCCGACAGCAGGATCGCCCCGCGGAACACCATGGACACCATGTCGGCGATTCCGGCCACCGCGAGGAAGACGACCGCGAGCCAGAGACTGCCGCTCAGCCCGAACCCGGTGATGGCGAGGCCCCACGCCACGATCGCCCCGATCACCATCCACCCGTGCCGCTTCGCCCGCGAGAACGTCCCGGAGAACAGCCCCCCGAGCACCGCCCCGATCGGAATCGCCGCGAACAGCAGCCCGAGCGCGAGCCCTTCCCCGTACGGCGCGTACGTCTCCGCGGCGAGCTGCGGGAACAGCGCGCGCGGCATGCCGAACACCATCGCGATGATGTCCGCGAGGAAGGACAGCAACAGCACCTTGTGCGTGGACATGTAACGGAAGCCGTCGACGATCTCCCGCACACCCGCCCGCTTCTTCGCCGCCGCGACGAGCGGCGGCAGCGACGGCAGCCGGTACACCGCCCACACGGTGACGCACAGGGCGACGGCGTCGATCAGGTACAGCTCCGGCAGCCCGATCACCGGGATGAGCACACCCGCGAGGAGCGGGCCGACGACCTGACCGGTCTGCATCACCGTCGAGCCGAGCGCGTTGGCCGCGGCCAGTTGGCTCTCGGGCACGAGCCGCGCGATGGACGCGTTGCGGGCCGGCGCGTTGAGGCCCCAGAACGCCTGCTGCACCGCGAGCAGCACCATCAGCACGGCCACCGAGTCGAGCCCGGATATCGCCTGCACCCAGAACAGGACCGAGGTCACGGCGATGCCGCTGTTGGTGACCAGAAGCAGCTTGCGCCGGTCCATGTGGTCGGCGATCGCGCCGCCCCACAGCGCGAACACCACGAGCGGCACCAGCCCCGCCATGCTCGCGGCGCCGACCCAGGCCGAGGACCCGGTGATGTCGAAGATCTGCTTGGGCACGGCGACCGCGGTGAGCTGACTGCCGACGGCCGTGACGATGGTCGAGGACCACAGGCGGCGGTAGGCGGGGATGCGCAGGGGCCGGGTGTCCATCGCCCAGCGGCGCCAGCCGCGCGGCTTGATGTCCGACGCTTCCGATGCGTCCGGGGCTTCGTCGCTCCCGGTCTTGCTCGTCTCGCTCGTGTCCACGGCTTCCCTGGTTGCTCGCTACATCTATCTGGTCCGGGGTTCAGTGTCCCAGGCGTCGTCGTCGAGTTCGGACAGAGCGAGCAGCTGGTCCGGAGTGACCCCCTCGGGTATCGCCCGCGGCGCCGGCGTCCTGAGCGGCGGCTGCCAGCCGGACTCCGCGTCCCAGCTCCGGACGACGCGTGCGGGCGCGCCCGCGACCACGGCGTGGTCGGGTACGTCGCCGCGCACCACGGCCCCCGCCGCGACCACCACGTTCCGGCCGATGTGGGCGCCCGGCAGGATCACGGCGCCGGTGCCGATCCAGCAGCCGGGGCCGATCTCGACCGGCTCCATCCGGGGCCACTGCTTGCCGATGGGCTCGTGCGGGTCGTCGTACGAGTGGTTCGTGGACGTGATGTAGACGTACGGGCCCATGTAGACGTCGCTACCGATGCGCACCGTCGTATCGGCGATGACATGGCTGCCGCGGCCGATCACCACGCCGTCGCCGAGGGTCAGGATCGGGTCCTGGCCGAGGTCCAGATCCGGCATCAGGCCCGCGGTCAGGGTCACTTGCTCCCCGATGATGCAGTGCGCGCCGAGCCGGATCCACGGCTCACCGAACACCGTGCCCTGGGGGAACGCGAGCTTCGTGCCGTGCCCGATCGCGCCGAACCGGTGCCCGCCGGGCTGCCTCGCGGTGACCGCGCCCTTGCGCTGCACCCAGCGCCATCCGGCCTGTACGAGCCGGTGTCCCGGCCCACCCTTGTCGTTCCGCTTCTTCGGCACGGCGTCACGGTACCCACGCGTAACTTCCACCCCCACCTCGCCGACCTGTGATCTTCGCCCCACAGGTACCTTTCCCTTGGCGCGACGCATGCATGACACGTACGACACGTAGGGAGCACAGACCTCATGTCCCACGAGGCACTCGTCACCGGCATCGGCGACAAGGAACCGAAGGTGGACCCGGAGGCGTTCGTCGCCCCGACGTCCGTGGTGATCGGCGACGTCACGCTGCACGCGGGCGCGAGCGTCTGGTACGGCGCGGTGCTGCGGTCCGAGGTCGAGCCGATCACGCTTGGCGCCGACAGCAACATCCAGGACAACTGCACGGTGCACGTCGACCTCGGGTTCCCCGCGACGATCGGCGAGCGCGTCTCCGTCGGCCACAACGCGGTGCTGCACGGCTGCACCGTGGAGGACGACTGCCTGATCGGGATGGGGGCGACCGTGCTCAACGGCGCGGTGATCGGGGCGGGTTCGCTGGTCGCGGCGCAGGCGCTGGTGCCGCAGGGGATGGTGGTTCCACCCGGGTCACTGGTCGCGGGCGTCCCGGCGAAGGTGCGGAGGGAGCTTTCCGCGGAGGAGCGGGAGATGGTGACGCTCAACGGAACGCATTATGTGGAGCTGGCGAAGGTGCATCGGGGGGCGCACGAGTAGGCGCTCACCTGCGACGGGGGTGCGGTCGCGGGGCTCTGCCCCGGACCCCGCTCCTCAAACGCCGGAGGGGCTTGATTGGGGCTCCGCCTCCGCCTCATGTTCCGCCACCATCTTCGCCGCCCGCCGCTTCACCAGCAGCATGGATCCCAGGCCGATCAGGACGGCCACGCCGAGGCCCAGGTACGAGAACCTCTTGAGCCAGTCCTCCGCGACCACGCCCACGTAGTAGATGACGGCGGTCGTGCCGCCGGCCCAGACCACGCCGCCCAGGACGTTCGCGATGAGGAACTTCCAGTACGGCATGTGCAGGACGCCCGCGAGCGGTCCGGCGAAGATGCGGAGCAGGGCGATGAATCGGCCGAAGAAGACGGCCCACATGCCCCACTTCTCGAAGGACCGCTCGGCGGTGGCGACATGTCCTGGACCGAAGTGCTTGGGGAACTTGCGTCCCATCTTGGCGAGCAGTGGGCGCCCGCCCTTGCGGCCGATGGCGTACCCGATGGAGTCACCGACGACGGCGCCCGCGCTGGCGCAGGCCCCGAGGATCACCGGGTTGACATCGCCGTGCTGCGAGGAGAGCAGGGCCGCGGAGATGAGCACGATCTCGCCGGGCAGCGGGATACCAAGGCTTTCGACGCCGATCACCCCGGCCACCAGGGCGTACACGGCGACCGCCGGAATCGTGTCGAGCCATGCCTGGACGTGCATCGACGTCGCCTCCCGTACCCACCAAAAATTTCCTGTGCCCGGCGCGCGCTCCCCTCCGGTACGCGCACGCCGGGCAGCCTACCTGCTCCCTATGACGCCGCCGCGTCCCACAAGGTGCAGTGATGCTCGCGATGAACGTCCGTGGAGAGGGTGATCCCGCCCACACCGGACGTCTTCAGGGACAACACCTGTCCGGGTGCCCGCCGCTGGTCGGGCATGGCAGGCGCGCCGTCGGCCCGCGGGGCGCCGCCTGTGATGAAGGAGCCCCAGTACTGCACCATCCGGTCGGCGAGCGCCCGCTGCTCGGTGTTGAGCGGGGAGTCGAGCCCGAAGTGCTTGAACAGGTACTGGACCTCGTTGACGTGGGTGGCCCCGAAGTCGAACTTCTTGCCCGCCTCCCTGATCGACGCGAACGGCGGCGAGGTGCGGTCCGCGAACTCGTACGCGTAGGCGGGAGGCCCGCTCGCCGCGAGCCGCTTGTCGAGCCGGAGCGCCGGGCACGCCATGAGCATGTCTCCCTGGGCCGCGGCGTACGCGTAGGTGGGCGACGCGTAGTCGGACAGGGGGTACGCGGCCAGGGCCTTCTCCCCCGTCGCCTTCCCGTACGTGTCCGTGAGCGCCTTCGGGTAGGCCTCGGCCGTCAGCGGCTTGCCCTGGCCGTCGTACGCGCCGTACGCGAAGAGGCGTCCCTCGTCCTTGTTGGCACCGTTGAGGACGGGCACATGTGCCGAGCGGCCCGCGGTGATCGCGGCGGCCGGCTGCTCGGGCAGGAAGTCGCCGCCGGTCACGGGCGCCCAGTCGAAACCGGCCTGCGCGTCCAGGATCTCCTTGGCTGACCTGCCGCGCAGGCACGCCACCGTGTCCGTCGCGGCGCCGCACCCGGCCTTCTCCGCGAACCGCGCGCCCTCGGCGACGGCCGCACTGTGTTCGCGGGCCGCGCAGTCCCCGTACGCCCCTGACTCGATGATCCCGGCCCGGAAGAGGCCGCGCCCGCCCGGCGACGCGAGCTGGGTGCACACCGAGCGGCCGCCCGCCGACTCGCCGGCGATCGTCACGCGGTCCCGGTCACCGCCGAAGCGGTCGATGTTGGCGCGCACCCAGCGCAGCGCCTGCTGCTGGTCCTGGAGGCCGAAGTTGCCGGAGACACCGTCGGAGGCCTGCTTGTCGAGGCCCGTCGCGGCGAGGAAACCCATCGCTCCCAGGCGGTAGTTGACGGTGACGACGACCGTGCCCGTGCGGCGGGCGAAGGTGTCGGGGACGATGTCGGCGCCCGCGCCCGCGGTGAGCCCGCCGCCGTGCAGCCACACCATGACGGGCCGCCCCGCCGAACCGTCCGGCGCGTACACGTTCAGGTCGAGGCAGTCCTCCGTGTAGGTCGGATCCTCGTATCCGGGGTCCCAACTCGACGTCTGGACACATCTGTTGGAGAAGCCGGTGGCGTCGCGCACGCCGCGCCAGGACTGCGCCGGGCGCGGCTCCCGCCAGCGCAGCTTGCCGACGGGCTGTTCGGCGTACGGGATGCCGAGGAACTGCCGCCCCTCGTCGGTGTGCTGGCCGCGTACCCAGCCCGACGCGGTGTGCGCCAGGGGGCCGTCGGACCGTTCGGTGGCGTGCGCCGGTACAAGGGCCGTGGCGGCCAGCGCCACCACGGCCGCGAGCACCACGCGTATTCGACCGTTCCTCATGTCACTTCCCCTTCTTCCGCTCGATCAACGTGTCCGTACGCAGCAGCAGGTCACCGGCCGAGGCGCCGAGCCACACGGTGCGCCTGCCGGTGCCGAGCACCCAGCCGTGGCGCCCGCTGTCCCACGAGGAGAGCGTGCGGGGCGCGACGCGCACGGTGACCCGCCGCCGCTCCCCCGCCTCCAGCACGGCCCGGCGGTACCCGCCCAACACCCGTACGGCCTGGTCGACTTCGAGATCCGGCGACGGGCCGACATACACCTGGGGCACGGCGACGCCCGCCCGCCACCCCGTGTTGCGCACGGTGAAGCCCACTTCGAGGCCGCGCCCGGACGTCCAGCGCGCGGTCAGGTCCTCGTACGCGAACGAGGTGTACGACAGGCCGTGTCCGAACGGGAAGAGCGGCTCCACCTGCTGCGCGTCGTACCAGCGGTAGCCGAGGTGGATGCCCTCCGAGTACTCCTCGACGCCGTTCACGCCGGGGTAGCGGCGCGGGTCCCCCGACATCGGGTGGGTGGCCTCGGAGGTCGGGAAGGACTGGGTGAGCCGGCCGCCGGCGTCGCAGTCCCCGTACAGGACGGCGGCGGTGGCGGCCGCGCCCTCCTGGCCCGGGTAGTACATCTGCAGCACGGCGCCCACCTGGTCGAGCCACGGCATGGTGATCGCTGAGGAGCTGTTGAGCACGACCGTCGTACGGGGGTTGGCCCGTGCCACCGCCGCGATCAGCGCCTCCTGGAAGTCGGGCAGCGCCAGCGAGGTGCGGTCCGAGCCCTCGGTCGCGTCCTCGTACGCGAAGAGCACCACGCTGTCCGCTCCGCGCGCGGCCCGCACGGCCTCGGCGACATCGTCCGCCCGCGTCGACCCGGTCACCCGGCGCAGCCGGAAGGTCTGCCCCTTGTCGCCGCCCTTCGCGGAGATCTTCAGCCGGTGCGAACCGGCGGTCAGGTCAAGGGACTTGCGGCGCACCGAGAGGCCGTCGGGCGCGAGGGAGACGAGGCCGCCGCTGAAGTACTCGGCGCTGCCGGGCAGTTTGGGGAACAGTTCGGTGCCGTCGAGCGTCACCTTGGGCCGCTCGCCCGAGTAGTGGATGACGAAGGTCCAGTCGTCGGCCTCGTCGGTGGTGAGTGTGCCCTCGTACGACCAGGTCTTCCCGGCCGCGACCGCCTGCTCCTCCAGGTCGGCCGCGGGAGAGAGCGCGCCGCCGGGAAGGGCCTTGCCGTAGATGTCGCTGCCGAGCGCGTAGGAGGCCGAACCACCCTTGCCCGCACGGGACTTGATGGCCTCGTAGGGGCTGTCGGCATGGTCGGGGACGACGTGCGCGCTGCCGCCGCCGCTGACGAACGGGACGTAGCCGGTGGGCCCGAGGACGGCGACGGAGCCGCCCTCGGGCAGTGGCAGGGTGCGGCCCCTGTTGTGCAGCAGGGTCGCGCCCGCCTTGGCGACGTCGAGGGCGACGGCCGCGCCCGCCGCCGCGTCCCGGCCGGGCCGTGGCGGCACCTTCCCGCCCAACAGGCCGAAGCGGTCCATCACCGACAGGATCCGGCGGACCGCCCCGTCCACCTGCGCCTCGGGCACCGTGCCGTCCTGGACGGCCTTCTTCAGCGCGGCGCCGAACGCGAGCTCGCCCGGCATCTCCATGTCGAGGCCCGCGGCCATCCCGGCGACGGTGGTGTGCGTGGCGTACCAGTCGGTCATCACCCAGCCCGCGAAGTGCCACTGCCCGCGCAGGATGTCGTCGAGCAGTTCCTTGTTGTCGCAGGCATAGACGCCGTTGACCTTGTTGTACGAGCCCATGACGGAGCCCGCGCCGGCCCCGACGGCCGCCTCGAACCCGCGCAGCTCCAGCTCCCGCATGGTCTGCTCGTCGGCCCGTACGTCGACCGAAGTGCGGTCCTTTTCCTGGTTGTTGAGCGCGAAGTGCTTGACGGTGGCGATCAGCCCCTTGTCCTGGATGCCGCCGATCTCCTCGGTGACCATGTCGCCGGAGAGCAGCGGGTCCTCGGAGAACGTCTCGAAGTTGCGGCCCGCGTACGGCGTGCGGATCAGGTTGACCATCGGCGAGAGCAGCACGTCCTGGCCGAGCGCCCGGCCCTCGCGGCCGATGACCTCGCCGTAGCGGCGGGCGAGCGCCGGGTCGAAGGAGGAGGCGAGGAGGACGGGGGCGGGCAGCGCGGTGGCGTGCTTCGTGACCCGGACGCCCGCGGGGCCGTCGGCGAGGCGCAGCGGCGGGATGCCGAGGCGGGGGACGCCGGGGATGTAGCCGGCCTGGCCGAGGTCGTGCGGGTCCTCGGCGCCGTGCAGGAAGGTGAGTTTCTCGTCGAGCGTGAGCCTGCCGAGCAGTGCCTCGACCCTGCGTCCGGCGCCGCTCTCGGGCCGTCGCGGCGCCGCCTGCGCGAGGCCCGGCAGGCCCGTGGTGACGGCTGCGGCGACCATGATCGCCCCACCCATCCGGCGCAGGGCCGCCCGTCTGGAGACTCCGTCCGTACTGATTCCGCTGTGGGGCATGGGCTGTCACTCCTCGTTGCGTTCGAGCACTAAACGCACTGTGCGACAAATCAGACTTGACGCATCGTTAGACACCGCAAAACCGAAGCGGAAACTACGACCGGTGGTGACTCGTGTCAACGAGGTGAACAAAAAACGAGGAAGACACCACCCCGCCGGGCAGTGCCTTCCTCGCCGTACAGACCCCGCTCAGCCGTTGGGGCGCAGCGTCCAGACGACCGTCATCTCGCCGGTCACGGCGCCGTCCTCGCGCGTGATCGCGATGCTCACCGGGAACTCGGGGCGCCCGCCCGCGTCCAGCTCGGCGACCACGTCGGCGGCCGGGCGGCCGAGCGTCGCGGTGGCGGTGACCGGTCCCATCGCCAGCTTCTTGTACGCGATGTCGGCGCTCACGGCGAGCGGCACGGCGCGCGAGAGCTGGTCGCCGAAGGCGGCGAGCACGATGGCGCCGCTCGCGGACTCGCCGAGCGTGAACATCGCTCCGGCGTGCGGTCCGCCGACGTGATTGTGGTAGTCGGCCTGGTCGGGCAGTGCGACGACCGCCTTCTCGGGCGTGGTCTCGTGGAACTCGAGGTTCAGGGTGCGGGCCATCGGCACCGTGGCGGCGAGCATCTCGCCGATGGACATCTGATCTGCGCTCATGCCCGAATGTTACCCGTCGGTAGCAAGCTTGACCATCCCCTCACGCACGCACGAACAACCGGGACTTATCAGGCATCGACCGATCAATCACCCGGTGTCCGGGGAAACGGTTTGTCGATTCGGCGGCATGGCGGCGATAGTCCCTCCGTGACCTCTGCCGCCGCCCCCGACCCGAAGCGTCCACGCCTGCGCCCCACGTGGGCCGGACGGAACTACACGCTGCTCTCCGTCTCGGCGATCGTCACGACACTGGGGGCGCACGGCGCACTGATCGCCTCGGCGTTCGCCGTGCTCGACGCGGGCGGCGACGGCGGCGACGTGGGCCTGGTGGCCGCGGCCCGCACGCTGTTCCTGGTGGTCTTCCTGCTCGTCGGCGGCGCGGTCGCCGACCGACTGCCGCGGCACCACGTGATGGTCGCGGCGAACGCCCTCAACTTCCTCTCCCAGGGCGCCTTCGCGCTGCTCGTCCTCCAGGGCGATCCGAAGCTGTGGCAGATGATGGCGCTCAGCGCGCTCGGCGGCACCGGCCAGGCGTTCTTCAACCCGGCGGCCGAGGGCATGCTGATGGCCTCCGTCTCCGGGGAGCAGGCCAGCCGCGCCTTCGCCCTGTTCCGGATGGGGATGTCCGGGGCGGGGGTGGGCGGCGCCGCGCTCGGCGGGGCGATGGTCGCGGCGTTCGGACCCGGCTGGGTGCTCGCCGTGGACGCGGTGGCGTTCCTGGTCGCGGGCGCGCTGCGGATGTTCCTCGACGTGCGGCACATCGCGCCGCGGGAGCCGGGCGGCGGACTGCTCGCCGACATGCGGGACGGGTGGCGCGAGGTCATCGGCCGGCCGTGGCTGTGGACGATCGTCGCCCAGTTCGCGGTCGTCGTCGCGGTGGTGGGCGCGGCCGAGTCGGTGTTCGGGCCGCTGGTGGCGCGCGACGAACTGGGCGGGGCGGGGCCGTGGGGCATCGCGCTCGGCGCGTTCGGCGTGGGCACGATCCTCGGCGGACTGCTGATGATGCGCTGGAAACCGCGGCGACTGCTGTTCGCGGCGACGCTCTCCGTGTTCTCCCTCGCCCTGCCGTCGGCCGCGCTCGCGGTCCCGGTACCGCTCGGGGTGCTGATCGCCGTGATGTTCGTCAGCGGCGTCACCATCGAGATCTTCGGCGTCTCCTGGATCACCGCGCTGCACCAGGAGATCCCGGAGGAGAAGCTCTCCCGCGTCTCGGCCTACGACTGGTTCGGCTCGGTGGCGATGGTGCCGCTGGCCACGGCGCTCGCGGGTCCCGCGGAGACGGCCTTCGGGCGGACGGCCTCGCTGTGGGGGTGCGCGGCGCTCGTCGTCGTGGCGACATCCGCGGTGCTGTTCGTGCCGGACGTACGACACCTGCGGCGGCGCGAGCCGGGCGGGGCCAAGGTCGCCGAGGGCGGTACGACACCCCAGGCCGAGGTCACCGCCCGTGAAGTCACCCCACGCTGAACGCGCCGCCCGGCGGCTCCGGCGAGGGCACCGCGTCCGCGTCCGCCACCGGCTTCGCGTCGCCGACGAAACGGCGCAGCGCGGCGCCGTGCTCCACTCGCGCGGGGAACGCGTCGCGGGCGGTGCGCCGCGCCAGCTCCGACACCTCCAGCTCCTCGCGCGAGGCGAGCAGCACGGCGTTGCCGAACCGCCGCCCCCGCAGCACCGCCGGTTCGGCGACCAGCGCGACGTTCGGGAACACGGCGGCGAACGTGGCCAGTTGGGACCGCAGGAACGCGAAGGGCGCGCCGTCCGCCAGATTCGCCGCGTACGTCCCGCCGGGCCGCAGCACCCGCGCCGCCTGACGCGCGTACGCCAGGGTCGTCAGGTGCGCGGGCACCCGGGAGCCGCCGAACACGTCCCCCACGAGCACGTCCACGCAGGCGTCGGGCGCCGCCTCCAGCCAGGCCCGCGCGTCGCCGCCGTGCACCACGACGCCCGCGTCCTCCGGCACCGGCAGATGTTCGGCGACCAGCGCGAGCAGCCCCCGGTCCGCCTCGACGACGTCCTGCCGCGAGCCGGGCCGGGTGGCGGCGACGTACCGGGGCATAGTGAGCGCGCCGCCGCCCAGGTGCAGCACGTCGAGCGGCGCGCCCTCGTCGCCGAGGCAGTCGAGGACGTGGCCGAGCCGGCGCGCGTACTCGAACTCCAGGTGGGCGGGCTCGTCCAGGTCGACGTACGACTGGGGCGCCCCGTCCACCGTGAGCAGCCAGGCCCGCCGCCGGTCCACGTCGGGCAGCAGCTTGGCGGTGCCGTGGTCGACGTCGCGGGTGACGGGTATCGGCTCGTTCTCGGGTTCGGGTTCGGGCGAGGTTGCGTTCACGCTCTCCATTGTGCCGGTGAACACATCGAGCCCCTGCGGCGATTGAGCAGCGGGGTCCGGGCGAATCAAGCCCCGCTCTGGGACGAGAGCCAGCGGGGTCCGGGGCAGAGCCCCGATCTCTGGCCCCGCCCCGGACCCCGCACCCTCACAACACCACCGTCACCGTCCCCGCCCCCACGGTCCGCCCACCCTCACGGATCGCGAACCCGAGACCCGCTTCGAGGGGAACGTCCCGCCCCAGCTCGACCGTCATCGCGACGGTGTCGCCGGGCCGCGCGACAGCCACCTCACCGAGGTCGACGTCCCCGACGACATCCGCCGTACGCAGGTAGAACTGCGGCCGGTACCCGGTGGCGACCGGCGTGGAACGCCCGCCCTCCGCCGCCGACAGCACGTACACCTGCGCGGTGAAGCGCCGCGCGGGCCTGACCGTGCCGGGCTCGGCGACGATGTGCCCGCGCCGCACCGCGTCGCGCGGCACACCGCGGAGCAGCAGCGCCACGTTGTCCCCCGCCTGCGCCTCCTCCATCGGCTTGCCGAAGGTCTCGACGCCGGTGACGACGGTCTCCCCTTCCTTGAGGGACTCGGCCCCGTAGACCCGCACCCGGTCGCCGACCCGCACACGGCCGCGCTCGACCGCGCCGGTCACCACCGTGCCGCGCCCGCTGATGGTCATCACGTTCTCGACGGACAGCAGGAACGGCGCGTCCACGTACCGCTCCGGCATCGGAACGTACGTGTCCACCGCGTCGAGCAGCGCCTCGATCGACGCCGTCCACCGCGGCTCCCCCTCAAGGGCCTTGAGTCCGGAGACCCGTACGACGGGCACGGAGTCGCCGCCGTAGCCGTGCGCGGACAGCAGCTCGCGCACTTCGAGCTCGACCAGGTCGGTGAGCTCCTCGTCACCCGCGTCCGCCTTGTTGATCGCCACGACGATGTGGTCGACGCCCACCTGCCGGGCGAGGAGTACGTGCTCGGCGGTCTGCGGCATGATCCCGTCGAGCGCCGAGACGACAAGGATCGCCCCGTCGAGCTGGGCGGCGCCCGTGACCATGTTCTTGACGTAGTCGGCGTGGCCCGGCATGTCCACGTGCGCGTAGTGCCGGGTGTCGGTCTCGTACTCGACGTGCGCGATGTTGATGGTGATGCCGCGCTGCGCCTCCTCGGGCGCCTTGTCGATCCGGTCGAACGGTACGAACGTGCCGGCGCCGCGCTCGGCGAGGACCTTGGTGATGGCGGCGGTGAGCGTGGTCTTGCCGTGGTCGACGTGACCCATCGTGCCGATGTTGAGGTGCGGCTTGGTGCGCACGTATGCCGTCTTGGGCATGGCGATGAGGTCCCTTCGGGAACTTCAGAAAAGCACTGGCCTCCGAGCGGGAGGCGGGGACCCCTGAACCGGACCGACCCTCCCCCTGCGGGGTCCGCCGGAATGTCCGGAGAGGGTCAGCTTCGCGCGCCGTCAGCTGCGGCGGCAGTCAGGGAAACGGCAGCCAGAGCTGCGTCCGCGACTGCGGACGGAGCTGCGGGAAAGGCGTGCCGGAACATGTGGCAGATCTTCTCCGACGCAGGCCCCCGCGTCGACCGATTTTCCGCGCCCCGAGCGGGAGTTACCCGCCTACCTTCTTCAGGGCCTCGCGCGCGGAGAGCGGTGCGAGGGTGTCCCGGTGCGCGGCGACGAAGGACCGTACGGCGTCGGGATCGGTCTTGGCGTATTCGCGCAGGGCCCAGCCGATCGCCTTGCGGATGAAGAAGTCGGGGTGTCCGGACTGCCGCAGGCAGTACGCGAAGAGCCGGTACTGGTCGGTGGCGTCCTTGTGACGGAGCTGGTGGAGGAGCGCGGTCCTGGCGATCCAGAGGTCCTCGTCCCCGATCCACGCGTCCATGTCGGCGCGCAGCTTCGGGTCGGCGGCGACGAGGCCACCGACGATGTGCGCCGCCAGGTGGTCCACCGTGTCCCACCACGGCACGGTCGTGATCAGCTCGCGCGCGACGGGCAGGAAGCCGGACGTGAGGTGTCGCACATGGCGGCGCAGGTAGTCGATCGCGAAGTAGGCGTACTCGCGCTCGGGCAGCGCCCAGCAGCGCAGCGCGACGGCGGTGAGATCGCCCTCGTCGGGTCGCGGCGTCCCGTCGAGCACGGCCTTGGTCAGCTCCCGGCGCACGGGGGACGTGAGGCCGAGAAAGGGGGCCACGTCCTTCATGTACGCGCGCATCTGCGCGGCCCGCCCGGGGTCGGCCGCGGCGCCGTACACCTCGGGGAGCCGGGCGAGCAGGGTGTCGGCGAGGGCGCTCGGCGGGGGCGCGGCGACGGTCATGTGACGCTCCTCGCAAGTAGGGCAAGAACCAGGAAAGTGAGACACAACCTACGGCGATCTTATGTGGGGGTCGGTTAGTCTCCCCGGATGTTCGAGACCGTCCCCGCCCGTCCCGCCGGGCTCGCCGCCCGCTGCGGCCAGGCGCTGCTGTCGCCCTGGTCGCGGCTTTCGCTGCTGGTGCTGCTGCTGGCCGCGGGCGCGACGTGCGTGCTGCTCTTCGAGCCGCAGCAGCTGATCACGCAGGGCTGGCCGCCGCAGGTGAACGGGGCGGCGGCGGTCGTCCTGTTCGCGGTGGCGTACGGGGTGTGCACGGTCGCGTTCGTCCCGAGACCGCTGCTCAACCTGGCGGCGGGCGCCCTGTTCGGCTCCCAGCTGGGGCTGCTCGGCGCGCTCGGCGGGACGGTGCTCGGCGCCGGGCTCGCCTTCCTGCTCGGCCGGCTGCTCGGCCAGGACGCGCTGCGGCCGCTGGTCCGCGGGCGCTGGCTGAAGGCGGCGGACGGGCAGCTCAGCGAGCACGCCTTCCGGTCGATGCTCGCGGCGCGGCTCTTCCCCGGCGTCCCGTTCTGGGCGGCGAACTACTGCGCGTCGATCTCGAAGATGAGCATCGTCCCGTTTCTCCTCGCCACGGCGCTCGGCTCGATCCCGAACACGGCGGCGTACGTGGTGGCGGGCGCCCGCGCCTCGACGCCGACGTCTCCCATCTTCCTGATCGCGATGGGCTTCATCGTCGTCACGGGGTGCGCGGGCGCGGTCGTGGCGTGGTGCAAGCGTCATCAGCTGGGGACGCAGCCGTCGGACCGACCGGAGCAGTCGGACTGACCGGAGCAGGCGGGCTGACCGGAGCAGTCGGGCTGACCGGCTCCCCCTTGAGTCCCCGCCCGAGGCACAGCGTCACCGCGACGGAGACCACGGCGAGCGCCGTCATCGCGGTGGCGGGCGAGGTCGCCTGGGCCAGCGCGCCCGCGAGCACCGCGCCCACTCCCTGCATGGTCAGCATGCCCGCGGTGTGCAGGCCGAGGGCGTGCCCGCTCAGCCGCTCCGGGGTCAGCGCCATCAGCCGCTCCTGCAGCAGCAGGCTCGCGGAGAAGCCGACCGAGGCGAGGGCGACCGCCGCCACGGCGAACGGCAGGGCGGGGCGCAGGGCGAACACCAGGTACGGGACGGCGAGCAGCAGCCGCAGCGGCGCGGCGAGCCGGGCCCGCCACCGGGGCGGCAGGAAGCGTCCGGTGAGGATGTCCCCGGCGAGCATGCCCAGGGCGGCGCTCGCGAGCAGCACTCCCGCGTGCCGGGTGTCGTACGGGACGAACAGTGCCTCGCAGCCGACGATCAGCCCGTTGGGCACCCACAGCGCGAGATAGACGTACCGGCGCGGCACCGAGGACCACAGGGCCGCGTTGCCGCGCATCGTCTCGCGCGGGGACGGGCGCCCGGCGGCGCGCGCCGGGTGCCGGGACAGTCCGCACCGCGCGACCACCGCGGCGAGCCCGTAGAGACCCGCGGCGACGAGGAGCGTGCCGCGCGCCGACAGGACGGCGACCAGCAGCCCGCCCATCGTGTACCCGAGGATCTGGCAGACGCCCGTGCTCATGTTGAGGACGGAGCGGCCGAGCAGATAGCCGTCGCGGGCGAGGATGTCGGTGAGCATGCCGTAGCGGACCCCGCCGCCGAGCGCCGACGGCACGCCCTGGACGAGGACGAGCGCGAGGGCCGCCGCCGTCGGAAGGCCGGGCGTCGCCTGCGCCGCCGTGGCGAGACCGAGGAAGAGCGCGAGAGCGACGAGGGCCGCGCGCGGCGGCACCCGGTCCGCCGCAGAGAGCAGTGTGAGCGCGCCCACGACCTGGGCGAGCGAGGGCCCGAACATGGCGAGCGCGGACAGCAGCGCCGATCCGGTCGAGGCGTAGACGAGCGAGCCGAGAGCGATCCCGCTGACCGTCCGCCCGGCGACCTGGAGCGAGACGGTGGCGAAGAGCGAGGAGTATTCGGGCGTGCGGAACAGGTCCCGGTAGGTGTCCATGAGGGGAGGCTGCGGGGTGCGGGACGAGGGGCGTTAATGTTTCGCGCACTCGCGAAACGTCGCGAACCATGCGGGCACGGAGGGGGTGTGCGGGTGGGTGTCTGGCAGGTCGACGCGGACACGCTCGCGGGCAGCCGGTTCATCGTGTCGCGGCTCGCCGAGGCGACCGCGAGCCTGAAGAAGCTGGCGAACCCCGTCGCCGCGCACCCCGGCGAACGGCGCTGGCTGGACACCCATCTGCCCGCCTACCGCGCGCGGCTCGCCGCCGAGCCGACGACGGCGCTGCTGCTGGACGCCGCGTTCGGGGCACGGTGGATCGCCGACTTCATGACGCCCACGCCGGACGGCGCCCACGAGGACGATCTGGCGGACGGCCTCGCGCGGATCCGCGCCACGCCCCCGTCGGCCGTCCGCGCCGACCTCACGGTCTCCTCGCCGGGCCCGCTGCCCGACACGCTCGCCCACGCCGACGACCTGGCGGAACGCGCGGCGGCGCTGCTCGCGTGGGTGTGGCGGGAGACGGTGCTGCCTCAGTGGCCGCGCCGCCGTCGGGTCATCGAGGCCGATGTCCTCGCCAGGACAAGGGAGTTGACGCGGGGCGGCTGGGCGGCGGCCTTCGGCGGGATGCGTCCCACGATGGGCTGGCTCGGCGAAGGACGACTGCGGATCAACGCCCACGACTACCCGCCCCGGAACATCGCCGGCGCTCAACTGCTGTTCGTCCCGGTCACACCGAAGCAGGGCTGGGTGTCATGGCCGGAACGGGACCCGGTCGACCGGTACGCCGTGGTCTACCCGTGCGCGGGCGCCCTCGCGGACACGGACCGGGCGGCGCCGCCCGGCGGCCTCGCGGCGCTGCTCGGCACGGCCCGCGCCCAGGTCCTCGTCCTCCTCGAACAGCCGCTGACGACCAGCCAGTTGGTGGCCCTCACCGGCCAGGGCCTCGGCTCGGTGGGCCGCCACCTGAAGGTGCTGGACGGGGCCGGCCTCGTACAGCGGCGCAGGGCGGGCCGCTCGGTGCTCTACTTCCGTACGCCGACGGGGGACACGCTCCTTCGGGCACAACGGCCGGGCGTGTAGCGGCCGGTCCTGTAGCGGGCGGGCGTGTAGCGGCCAGGCGTGTAAAGGCACCGCACACTCCCCTGTGGTGCTCCCGTCACTTTCGAACGCTACTCTGCCCCACGCGACCCCCGGGCCCGGTGTGCCGGGAGTTCGCACCGCCCTGTCTGGCCCGCGTTCGCGGCCGGTTCCGCCGAGCACCTGGATCGCGTACCCACCTCATGTCCTGGTTCGAATCATTCATCCTCGGGCTCGTCCAGGGGCTCACGGAGTTCCTGCCGATCTCGTCGAGCGCCCATCTCCGCCTCACGGCCGCGTTCGCGGGCTGGCACGATCCCGGAGCCGCCTTCACGGCGATCACCCAGCTCGGCACCGAGACCGCGGTCGTCATCTACTTCCGCAAGGACATCGCGCGGATCATCTCGGCGTGGTTCAGGTCCCTCACCGACAAGACGATGCGGGGCGACCACGACGCGCAGATGGGCTGGCTCGTGATCGTCGGCTCGATCCCGATCGGGGTCCTCGGCGTGACGTTCAAGGACCAGATCGAGGGCCCGTTCCGCGATCTGCGGCTCACCGCGACGACGCTGATCGTGATGGGCGTGGTCCTCGGCATCGCCGACCGGCTCGCGGCCCGCGCCGAGGCAGGCGGCCGGCATCGGGCGGCCCACGCCCGCAAGGAGCTCAAGGACCTCTCGGTCAAGGACGGCCTGATCTACGGTCTGTGCCAGGCACTGGCCCTCGTCCCCGGCGTCTCCCGCTCCGGCGCCACGATCAGCGGCGGCCTCTTCCTCGGCTACACCCGCGAGTCCGCGGCCCGCTACTCCTTCCTCCTGGCGATCCCCGCGGTCCTGGCCTCCGGCGTCTTCGAGCTGAAGGACGCGAGCGAGGGCGGCCATGTCTCCTGGGGGCCGACGGTCTTCGCCACACTGATCGCCTTCGGCGTCGGCTACGCGGTGATCGCCTGGCTCATGCGGTTCATTTCGACCCGCAGCTTCATGCCGTTCGTGTACTACCGGATCATCCTCGGCATCGCCCTGTTCATCCTCGTGAGCATCGGCGTACTCAGTCCGCATGCCGCGGAATCGGCGGGGTGAGCGAACCCCGGGAAGAGACCTGGCGCCCCAAGTGTTGCGCCCCACGTCACAGTTGAGCCGAGACGGACGGGTGGGCGTGGGATGCGAGCGGTGCGGTTTCACGAGTACGGCGGGATCGATGTGCTGCGGGTCGAGGAGGTGCCGCGACCCGTACCGGCCGCTGACCAGGTGCTGGTCGAGGTGCGGGCGGCCGGGATCCAGCCCGGTGAGGTGAGCATTCGGACGGGGTTCCTGCACGAGCGGTGGCCTGCCACGTTCCCGTCGGGGCAGGGCAGCGATCTGGCCGGGGTCGTCGTCGAAGTCGGCTCGCACGTAAGGGACTTCGGGGTCGGCGACGAGGTCGTCGGGTTCACGCACCGGCGGGCCAGCCACGCCGAGTACGTCGTCGTCGACGACGTGCACCTCGTGCACCGTCCCGCCGGGCTCTCCTGGGACGTGGCCGGATCCCTGTACGTCGCCGGGTCCACCGCGTACGCGTGCGTATGGACCGTGGACCTCCGCCCCGGCGACACGGTCGTGGTATCCGGCGCGGCGGGCGGCGTCGGGTCGTTCGCGGTTCAGCTCGCTCGGCGCCAGGGCGGCACCGTCATCGGGCTCGCGAGCGAGCCGAACCACGGCTGGCTGAAGGAGCAGGGCGTGGTCCCGGTCGCGTACGGGGACGGGGTGCGGGAGCGGATCCGGGAAGCCGCGGGCGGCCGCGGCGTCGACGCGTTCATCGACACGTACGGCACGGGATATGTCGAGCTGGCCGTGGAGTTGGGAGTGCGGCCCGAGCGGATCAACACCATCCGCGACTGGGCGGTCGCGGGCAGGGTCGGCGCCCGGACCTACGGGGAGGGCGCGGCGGCCAGCGCGGTCGTCCTCGGCGAACTGGCCCGGCTGGCCGCGCGCGGAGAGCTGGAGGTGCCGATCGCCCGCACGTACCCGCTGGAGCAAGTGCGGGACGCCTTCCGTGAGTTGGAGCGGCGGCACACCCACGGGAAGATCGCGCTGCGGCCGTAGGGGTTCACCAGGGCAGCGGCCCCTCCGCGGAGACGTACGTACCGGTCGGGCCGTCCGCCGCGATCCGTGCCATCCGGACGATGATCTCCGCGCCCTGCTCGACGGTCTGGACGCCCGTGTTTCCGTTCAGGTCGGTCCTGGTGAAACCGGGCTCGACGGCGTTGATCCGGATCTCCGGGAACGCCTTCGCGTACTGCACGGTCAGCATGTTCACGGCCGTCTTGGAGGCCGGGTAGGCGAGGCCGGGGTAGGCGGCCGCCGGGTTCCCCGTGTCGGTGGCGCCGGCCAGCGAGGCCAGACCGCTGCTGACGTTGACGACGACGGGGGCGGCGGAGCGGCGCAGCAGGGGCAGGAACGCGTGGGTGACGCGGACGGTGCCGAAGACGTTCGTCTCGAACAGCGGACGCAGGGTGTCGACGGTCTCGTCGGCCGGGAGCACGATGCCGTTGCCGTCGGTGCGGCCCTCGATGCCGGCGTTGTTGATCAGTACGTCGAGGCCGCCCTCGGCCTCGATCGTCTTCGCGGCGGCCGCGACGGAGGCGTCGTCGGTGATGTCGATGACGACGTGCCGCGCGCCGAGCTCCTCGGCGGTGCGGCGGCCGCGCTCGGGGTCGCGGGCGCCGACGTAGACGGTGTGGCCCGCCTCGACGAGACGGCGAGCGGTTTCGCGGCCGAGGCCCTTGTTGGCCCCGGTGATCAGTGTGGTGGTCATGCGTCCAGGCTGCGCCGGGGGCGGCCCGGCGACCAGCCGTCCCGTCTTCCTGGGACCGCTGATACCAGGAAGATCCGGGCCGGCCGGGGCACAGTGGTGGCATGGCACATGCGGAGCTGGGCGACTTCGGGGACACGGTGCGGCGCTGGCGGGACCGGCTCTCGCCGGGGGCCGCGGGGATCGCCGCCGTGGGGTCGCGGCGGGCCGCGGGGCTGCGCCGCGAGGAGCTGGCGCTGCTCGCGGGGATCTCGGCGGACTACGTCACCCGGCTCGAACAGGGCCGCGCCACCCACCCCTCCGACCAGGTCGTGGAGGCGCTGGCCCGCGCGCTGCGGCTGACGGACACGGAGCGTGAGCACCTCTTCCGGCTCGCGGGCCTCGCGCCGCCGGGGCGGGAGACGGTGCCGGCCCGGCTCACGCCCGGCGTACGCCGGCTCCTGGACCGGCTGTCCGGGACTCCGGCCGCCGTGTTCGACGCGGCGTGGACGCTGCTGCTCGCGAACCCGCTGTACACGGCGCTGCTCGGCGAGCGCCCCGAGTGGGGCGGCGGGCACGGGCGCAACGGCGTGTGGTGGACGTTCCTCGGGCCGACGAGCCGGGTCCGCCAGACCCCCGATGAGCGGCAGGCCATGGAGACGGCCCTGGTCTCGGATCTGCGCACGACCGCGAGCCGCTACCCGCTCGACCCGCGGCTGCACACGCTCGTCGACGAACTCCGCACGCGCAGCCCGCGCTTCGCCGAGCTGTGGGACTCGGGCGCGGTCGGCCGGCACGCCGCCGCGCGCAAGACGGTCGATCACCCGGAGGTCGGTCCGCTGACGCTGGACTGCGACATCCTCACGGTGGCGGGCGACGATCTGCGCGTCATGCTCTACACGGCCGAGCCCGGCACCCCGGACGCGGATCGCCTGACGCTGCTGGCCACGACGGTGCTGCCGACGCTGGTCGGCGCGTGACACCAGCGCCTCGCGCACCGTTCGTCACGCCGTCACCCAACTCCTTTACAGAGACGATCACTTGGCGCTCAAGAACGCTCGCTCAGGGTTCCCAAACCGGCCATCCCGAACGTAGCCTTGGCACATGCCGCCCGACAACTCTCGTCCTGTGCGGTCTGCCGAGGAAGTGAACGAGCAGATCCGCGGATTGTGGCTGCGCACAGCAGGCCGGCTCACCGGCGAGCAGCGCGCCGAATACGCGCTGCTGGTCACGGAATGGGCGGAAGCGGTGCGTGCGGAGGTCGTGAAAGCGGCCTGAACCCCTGGACCCCTGAACCGCCTCCGCAACGCCGGTCCGCTCAGCGGCCCCCTGCCACCCGCACCACGGTCCCTGTCGCGTACGAAGCGTCCGGTGACAGCAGCCAGGCGATCGCCCCCGCGATCTCCTCGGCCGTGCCCGGGCGCCGCAGCGGGATGCCGGGAGCGGCT
Source organism: Streptomyces endophyticus (assembly GCF_035798155.1). Taxonomy (NCBI): domain Bacteria; kingdom Bacillati; phylum Actinomycetota; class Actinomycetes; order Kitasatosporales; family Streptomycetaceae; genus Streptomyces; species Streptomyces endophyticus. The sequence continues at coordinate 59,741 of NZ_JAOZYC010000154.1, forward strand.
TCGCGCGCGATGTCGGGCGTACCGCTGGTGGCGTGGATCTCGGTGTCGACGATGCCGGGCGCGACGCCGTTGACCCGCACGCCCACCGGACCGAGCTCCTTGGCGAGGCCGAGCGTGATCGTGTCCACGGCCGCCTTGGACGCGGCGTAGTGCACGTACTGGCCGGGGCTGCCGAGGGTGGCGGCCCCGGAGGACACGTTCACGATGGCGCCCGCGCCCGCCTCCGTCATGTCGCGCGCGGCGCGGCGGCAGCACAGCAGGACACCGAGGACGTTGACGTCGAGGACGCGGCGGAAGTCCTCGGTGCGCGCCTCGGCGAACGGGCCGACCGGCGCGGTGACGCCCGCATTGTTCACCAGGCCGGTGAGCGGCCCGAGTTGGGCACTCGCCTCGTCGAAGAGGCGCTCCACGTCCGCCTCTTGGGAGGTGTCGGCCCGCACGACGGCGCAGCGGGCGCCCGCCGCGCGCACGGCCTCGGCGGTGCGCTCGGCGGCGTCCTTGTCGTTCACGAAGGACAGCGCGACATCGTGACCTTCGCGCGCGAGACGCACGGACGTGGCGGCGCCGATGCCTCGGCTGCCGCCGGTGACGAGCGTGATGGGGCGGGTCAAGGGGGGCCTCCTGGTCAGAAGTACGTCCCCGTGGACCGGGATGTGGCCACGCGGACGATGATCATGTCGCGCCGGGCGCACCGTACCAGCGCCATTTCCCGCGCCGCTCCCTGCCCTCCAGCTCGCCCCGGCCCGTGGCCCACAGCAGCGTCACCCATGGCTCGGTGTCACCGGGGACGTCGGGGAAGAGGCGGTGCAGCGTGCGCGCGCACAGGTCGGCCGGTGGCGTGAAGTCGACGTCGAGTCCGAGGGCCAGGTCGTGCGCGTGCACCAGCGTCTCGACGACGCCCATCGCGGCGAAGCCCTCGGGGTCGGAGGCGCCGAAGACGTGGAATCCGCGGGCGGTCGGCGGGGTCGCGCGCACCACCGCGGCGAGGATCCCGCCGCCCGCCTCCAGGGCCCCGAGCATGGCGGAAGGGCCCGCGTCGAGGTCGACGGTGAGGGTGTTCGCCGGCCCTTCGGCGCGGCGCCGGCTGTAGCCCCAGCGCACATGGTCGTCCGCCAGGGGGCGCAGCGAGCCGATCTGCGCCGCGTAGAAGAAGAGGTCGTCGGCGAGGTGTTCGCCGGTCTCCCAGCACGTCCACTGGAGCGAGCCCGCCGGGCCGTTCCAGTCGGCGTCGGGCGCCGCGGTCCGCAGTGCGGCGACCGTGAGCTCGACGGCCCGCGCGACGTCGTCCGCCGTGACGGGCCCTGGTGTCCCGGCCGGGAGTCGGGTGTTCGGATCAGCTGACATGGCGCGACCGTAACAGCGCACGCGGCGCGCTCCCCAGGAGTTTTCGACCCGGCGGCGCACGCCTCTTGGCTCCGTGCGCCCGTGGCCCGAGACTGAGCCGATGACGCAGCGTGTGGAACTCGCGACCGTCCTCGACCGCCTCGCCGTCGACGAGTTGGTGACGGACTACGCCGCGGCCGTGGACGACGGCGACTGGGCGGCGTACCGCGCCCTGTTCGAACCGGAGGGCCGGGCCGACTACCGGGAGGCGGGAGGCGTGGAGGGCAGCGCGGCGGAGATCGCGCAGTGGCTGTCGACGACGATGGAGCTGTTCCCGATGCGCCAGCACCTGATCGTGAACCGGCGGGTCCGTTTCGACACGGTCGACCGCGACATCGGCGACACGGGCCGCGTCCGGGCCGACTACTTCAACCCGATGCGCTTCGCGGGCGACGGCGACTCGACCGCCCCCGACTTCATCTGCGGCGGCCGGTACTCCTTCGACCTCATCCGTACGACCAGCGGCTGGCGGCTGCGCCGGGTGACGGTCTACGAGAAGTGGCGCCGCACCCCCCAACGGGCCGCCGCGGGCAGCTGACCCGCCCCCGCCCATCGCCCACTGTCGTTGATCGTCGGCGGCGCGCACACTGGAGAGCGCGAGGCGATGGTCGTACGAGTACGAGTCGGGAGGCGCGGCGCATGGAGGGGTGGCGGCAGCGGCTCGACACGTCACGGTGGTGGCGCGGCGCCGCGGCGGTCGGCGCGGGCGCCCTGCCCGCGCTCGCGTTCCCGGCGCCCTCCCTGTGGTGGTTCGCGTACGTCGCCCTCGTGCCGTGGATGCTGCTCGCGCGCTCGGCCGGCACGCCGCGCCGGGCTGCGCTCGACGGCTGGCTCGGCGGGCTCGGGTTCATGCTCGCGGTGCACCACTGGCTGCTGCCGAGCCTGCACGTGTTCACGCTGATCCTCGCGGCGCTGCTCGGCGCGCTGTGGGCGCCGTGGGGCTGGCTGCTGCGCCGCCTCCTGCACGGTGGGCCGACGCCGGGGCAGGCGGCGACCGCGCTTCTCGCCGTCCCTTCGTGCTGGCTGATGGTCGAACTGGTCCGTTCGTGGCAGGGGTTGGGCGGCCCGTGGGGTCTGCTCGGCTCCAGCCAGTGGCAGGTGACGCCCGCGCTGCGGCTCGCGTCGGTGGGCGGCGTCTGGCTGCTCAGCCTGCTCGTGGTGGCCGTGAACACCGGCGTGACACTCCTCGTCGTCGCGCGCGGCGCCCGCGCTCCCGCGGTGGCCGGTCTTGTCGCGACGGTCACGGTCACCGGGGCCGCGTGGGCGTGGGCGCCGCGGCCCGAGGTGGACGGTCGGGCGCGGATCGCGGTGGTGCAGCCGGGCGTGGTCGACGGCCTCGGCAGCATCAGGGCCCGCTTCGACCGGGAGGTGCGGCTGACCCGTCAGTTGGCGGACCGGGACGTGGACCTCGTGGTGTGGGGCGAGAGCAGCGTCGGCTACGACCTGCCCCGCCGCCCCGATCTCGCCCGCCGGCTCGCCGCGCTCTCCCGCGAGGTGGACGCGGAGATCCTCGTCAACGTCGACGCACGGCGTCGCGCCGCCGACGGCTCGGGCCAGGGCATATACAAGAGTTCCGTGCTGGTCGGCAAGCGCGGCCTCACCGGCGACCACTACGACAAGATGCGGCTCGTCCCCTTCGGCGAGTACGTACCCGCGCGCTCGCTCCTCGGCTGGGCCACCTCGGTCGGCAAGGCGGCGGGCGAGGACCGGATGCGCGGCACGCGGCAGGTCGTGATGGACGTGCGCCACGGCGAGCGGACGCTGCGCGTCGGGCCGCTGGTCTGCTTCGAGTCGGCGTTCCCCGACATGACGCGGCGGCTGACGCAGGACAGGGCGCAGGTGCTGCTCGCGCAGTCCTCGACGTCGACGTTCCAGCACAGTTGGGCGCCCGAGCAGCACGCTTCGCTCGCCGCGTTGCGGGCCGCTGAGACCGGCCGCCCGATGGTGCACGCGACGCTGACCGGGGTCTCCGCGGTGTACGGCCCGGACGGGTCGCGCGCCGGTGCCTGGCTGGGCACGTCGGCGAGCGCGGCCCGCGTCTACGACATGCCGACCGCTCGGGGCACCACGCTGTTCGTACGCTTCGGCGACTGGCCGGTGCACGGGGCGGTCACGGTCCTGGTGGCCCTGGCGGCCATCAAGCCCCTGCGGCGTTTGAGCAGCGGGGTCCGGGGCAGAGCCCCGAACCGCAACGCCGTCACCGGCTGAACAGCTCGTTCGACCCCCGCTGAATCACACCCGCCGCGACACCTCACGCACGACCTGCTCACACAGCTCATGCGTGGCCAACGCGTCCCGCGCACTCAGCACCTTCCCGGCACGCACCGCATCGAGGAAGGCAAGAACAGCCTGCTCGATCCCCCGCTGGCGAGCGACCGGCACCCAGTCCCCGCGCCGGCGAACGGAGGGCTGCCCCTTGTGGTCGACCACATCGGAGAGGTTCAGCACCTGCCGCTTGGAGTCCTGCCCCGACACCTCGAGGATCTCCTCGGTGGAGCCGCTCAGCCGGTTCATGACGCCGAGCGCGGTGAACCCGTCGCCCGCGAGCTGGAGCACCACGTGCTCCAGCAGGCCGCCCTCGACGCGGGCGCGCACGGTCACGTCGTCGACCGGTCCCGGCGCGAGGAAGCGCAGCGTGTCGACGACGTGGATGAAGTCGTCGAGGACCATCGCGCGCGGCTCCTCGGGGAGCCCGACGCGGTTCTTCTGCATCAGGATCAGCTCGCGCGGGTGCTCGACGCACTGCGCGTACCCGGGCGCGTAGCGGCGGTTGAAGCCGACGGCCAGGCTCACGCCGCGCTCCTCGGCGAGCCGTACGAGCCGCTCGGACTCGGCGAGTTCGTAGGCGAGCGGCTTGTCGACGTACGTCGCGACGCCCGCCTCCAGGAGCCGCGTGACGATCTCCGGGTGGGCGGTGGTGGGCGCGTGCACGAACGCCGCGTCGAGGCCCTGCGCGAGGAGCGAGTCGAGGTCGGCATGGCGCTGCGATGCGGGCACGCGGAGCTGGTCCGCGACCTCGGTCAGGGTCGCGGGCGTCCGCGTCTGCAAGTGCAGTTCGAGCGCGGGCTGCGCGCCGAGCACCGGCAGGTACGCCTTCTTGGCGATGTCTCCGAGTCCGATGACGCCGACTTTCACGTCTGTGTGCTCCTGTCCTGCGATGACCGGTCCTTACCGGCCCGCTGCTGCGTTTGGGCAGCATACGGGGCGGCGTACGGCTCGCGCTGGGGCGGGCGCCAGTCCGCGATGCCGTCCATGCCGCGCAGCAGGAAGGCCGGGCCGAGCGCCCCGACGGCGCGGATCGCCGTGTTGCGCAGGGCGATCAGGGGCCGGTTCGCGGTGAGGTTGACGCGGCTGACGGTCATCGCCTTGCGGGCGATCATCGTCGTACGGGGCTGCCGTGCGGCGGTGTAGCCGGGCAGGTCGAGCGGGGCGTCGGGCGCGGCGTGGTGGGCGAGGACGACCGCGTCCTCGATGGCCTGGTTGCCGCCCTGGCCCAGGGTCGGCGCCATGGCGTGCGCGGCGTCGCCGAGCAGGGCGACGCGGCCGCGGTGGAAGGCGGGCAGCGGCTCGGCGATCTGGTGGACGTCGTGGCGCAGCACCTGGCCGGGCTCGACCGCGTCGAGGATCGCGGGGATCGGGTCGTGCCAACTGCCGTACAGGCGCCGGAGTTCCGCCTTCTCGTCGCCGCCCGGCGCCCGCTGTCCGGCCGGGGCCATGGACGCCGCGTACGCGTAGACGGTGCCGTCGGCGAAGGGGTGGGTGCCCCAGATCCGGCCGGGGCCCCAGGTCTCGTGCTGGGTGAAGGGGCGGCCTAGTAGTGCTTCGTTAGGTCTGTTCGTTGAGGCTGATCAGGAGCATGCTGGATGTGTGGACGCACATGAAGTGAA
>NZ_JAOZYC010000155.1:0-63590 GCF_035798155.1 Streptomyces endophyticus
CGGTACTGCTGCCCTGCAGTTCATCTCTGCCGGGCTTGCTCGATCTCGGCTACAAGAGAAACCATAACCACACCACCACCCAATGTCTACTCCAGCCACTACAGATTTCCGAGCGTTGGGTGGAGAGATACTCGACCTTGGCCGCGGAGTGGGTGCGGGTGGCCCCGCCCTCAGCCGCTCGTCCTCTCAGGCTGGCGCCGCTGTGTAGCCTCGGCGCCGCGAATCCCACGCTGCCGTTCAGCGCGGCTGGGCTGCACACTGGGGGCCGGACCGGTGGACCTGGCTCGTGATCGCCCCCCATGCCCAGCTGAGGCTCACCCGTGACGCGGCAGCTGACCTCCACCGCCCATGGGAGCAGCCCACCGGTCCGCCCGTCTCCCCGGCCCGGGCCCGGGCCCGGCGGGGGTTTCGGAGCCTCTGCAGGTACGAGCGGAGGCTGTCGCACGGCCGCACCGGAACCGTCCCGGCCAGGACCGGGACGGCCTCCCGGTGCGAAGAACAAACGCCAGGCCAAGCACCACGACGTCGGGAAGACGGCCAAACGCGCCGAGTCAATCAAGGAACACCAGGCCCGCCGGGGATAAACGCCAAGCTTAGGTGATCGATTCCAAGGGATTTGATGGTCGTAGGTGGTCAGGGCTCACATGACCGGTTGATCGGTGCGATCGCACCCGCATCAGGGGCCTCCCCCTTCCGTCCCAGTATCAACCTGTCCACTTCAGAGGGGCAGCCTCACTCGGTAGTTCCCGAGCCCAACCATCCACGCTCTCCTACCAGGCCCATTACGGCACAGCCAAGTGGCACATCGAACTCACACTGATCTCCCACGCCCAACCTGGAGGTCCGATGCCCTCGCAGTTCATGGATGCCAAGCAGACCGCCGAGTACCTCAACATGTCCATCACGTGGGTCTATCGGGACGCGCCTCGACTGGGCCTGCCCGCCTACAAGTTCGGGGCCGGACGTAACGCAAAGCTGCAGTTCAAGGTCCGCGACGTGGACGCGTGGGCTCGACAGCAGCGTCTCGGCTGATACGGCGAGGCTCCCGAAGCACTGGCCTGCGGGGCGTCCGGCGTATCACGCGCCAAATGCGAAACGCTCGACTCTGAGTGGCCCCTCCTCGGCTGATGGCCGAGCACGCGGGTACCGGGAGCGCCCATTGCGGGAACACGACAGAACCCTGGTGGCCCTCGATACCGGCCGCCGCCCACCCAACCCAGGCCGCGACCGACTCCCGAGATCTCTTCAGGCGGCGAAATCATGAAGCCCTCGGTCGAGGAGCCTCGCCGCTCGCCCGATCGAAGCCGGCATCAAGTGCCGGTAGATCCGGAACGTCACGTCGATGTTCTTGTGCCCCATCCACTCGGCGACATCCGTGATGGGGATGTTGTGTGCCAGGCAGTTCGCCGCGAAGAAGTGCCGGTACCCATAGATGGACATGCCGTCAGGGATGTCCACGTCCTTGCCGGGCAGCTTCCGGTACCAGATGTAATTGATCGTGCTGTGGTTCATGTGCTTCGCACGGGCTCCTCGGAGGACGTAACCGTCCTCGGTGGTCCCGTACTCCTCTACGAAGCGCTCGATCCCCTCCCGGATGCTCCGAGGCAGCGGAACTTCACGGAACTCACCAGGCTTCCGGTGCTTGAGCTTCTCAAGCCGCTTCGTTCGGTAGTGGACCTGCTCCGTGACGCGATATACGTCGTCAGCCACGATGTTGTTCACGTTCAAGGCCAGCGCCTCTCCGTTGCGCAGACCACAGCCGGCCATCATGTCCACGAACATCGAGAAGCGGTCGTGCTTCGCAGCCGTCTTGATCCCGGCCACCTGTTCCTTGGTGGGCACGATGGCCCTCTCGGCCTCGTACTGTGGCGCGTCGACGTCCTGCAGAGGATGCTCGTTGATCGCACCCTTGCGGTAGGCGTCGAGCAGCAGCGTCTTCAGAAGGACGTAGACCTTGAATTGGGTGGGGTCGGGTGTTCCCAGGCGGTCCATCGTCGTGAGGAAGTTCTCGACCACCATCGGGCTGAAGGTCTCCACACGCCGTGATCCGAGTTCCGGGATCAGGTGGTTGCGCGCCAGGTGCTCGTACTCGTACGCGGTTCCGTACGCGAGTCGCCGCTGTCGGCCCATATAGTCGCCGACGAACTCCTCGAACCGCATCTGGCCGTAGTGGCGTATGAGTTCGGCCTTGGACGCGGGTGTGTTGGACTTCCGCACGTACAGCTCGACGAGCCGCTCCTTGGCGGCGTCCTGCGTGCGGAAGCCGGACTCCTCCCGCTGCTTGCCGGCCGCGTCGCGGTAGCGGATGAAGTACGGGTGCGGGCAACGGGTGGGCTGGCTGCAGCTGCACGGCTTGGCGAAGGTGCCCATGCCGCGGGCGGGCTGCTTGGGGTTGACCGGAATGTTTCGACTCCGTCAAACCACGTGTGAGCTGGGAGTTCTCGCGGTTAGCGTCGGGATCATGACAGAGACGATCAAGACCGAGGCCCCACCCGCTCACCCGGTCCGCCAACTCCTCGCCGCCTCCGTCGGCAACGCCGTCGAGTGGTACGACTGGTACGCGTACACGTTCCTGGCGACGTACATCGCCGACCAGGTCTTTCCGAAGGGCGCCGACAACTCGCTCGTTCCGCTGCTCGCCACCTTCGCGGTGTTCGCGGTCGGCTTCTTCATGCGGCCGGTGGGCGGGTTGCTGATGGGGGCCGTCGCCGACCGGCGCGGGCGGCGGGCCGCGCTGACGGTGACCATTCTGCTGATGGGCGGCAGCAGCCTGCTGGTCGGCCTCACCCCGACGTACGCGTCCGTGGGGGTGCTCGCGCCCGTCATCCTGGTGCTCGCCCGGCTGCTCCAAGGGCTGTCCGTGGGCGGGGAGTTCGCGGCGTCGACGACGTTTCTCGTGGAGTCGGCGGGGCCGGGGCGGCGCGGGCTGTTCTCGTCGTTCCAGTATGTGTCCACGTCCATCGGGCAGTTGATCGCGTCGGGCGTCGCCGCGGTGCTCGTGGCCACGCTCGCCGAGGGGCAGATGGACGGCTGGGGCTGGCGGGTGCCGTTCCTGGCGGGGGCGGTGCTCAGCCTGGTCGGGTTCTGGATCCGGCAGGGGGCGCAGGAGACGCGGAGCGAGGTGCACGAGCGGCCGGGGCTTTTCGACGCGCTGCGCCAGTACCCGCGGCAGTCGCTGCTGATCTGCGGCATCACGGCCGGTGGCACTCTCGCGTACTACACGTGGACCTCGTACCTGCCGACGTACGCGGAGCTGAACACGGACATCGACAAGTCGCAGGCGCTGACCGTGGGAACGATCTCGCTGGCGTTCTTCGCGCTGCTGCAGCCGATCGGCGGGATGCTCTCCGACCGCTTCGGCCGCAAGCCGCTGCTGTTGTTCTTCGGGCTCGGATTCGCGCTGCTGAGCGTCCCGTTGCTGCACTCGCTGACGGGCTCCTTCGCCTCGCTGCTGTTCACGCAGTGCGCCGGCATGGTGCTGCTCACCGGCTTCACGTCGATCTCGGCGGCGGTCAACGCGGAGGTGTTCCCTGCGCGGGTGCGGGCGGCCGGGATCGGGTTCCCCTACTCGCTGACGGTGGCGCTGTTCGGCGGCACGGCGCCGTACATGGGCACGCTGTTCAAGGACCTCGGGCACAGCGGGCTCTTCCCGTGGTACGTCGCCGTGCTGTGCCTCGTGTCCTCGGTCGTCTATCTGCGGCTGCCGGAGAGCGCGCACGGCGAGCTCGACCGCTGAGAGCCCCTCAGCCCGCGGCCTCGTGCTTCCGCTCCCCCGGAGCGGGCACGGGGGCCGCGTCGGCCCTTCGTGAACCACTTGTACGTCGCTTTCCCGTAGTCGCTCGGGGAAATCAGCGAGTTCATGGAGTTCCACTCGACGTACATGGGACTCAGCTCGTCCGAACGGCCGATCCCGCAGGGGAAAATGTGCCGGTCGGTCCGGGTCACCCTCGGCGCGCTTCTGCAGTTTCCCCAGGAAATGCGGAACGGGTTCGAAGGATACAATCCGGCCTTTGTATCCGAACTGCCTGAGACGCTTTCCGTACTGAGGCCGTTCAGGAGTGTCCGGCACAGAGAAGCCATGGCCGACACCGTCGCAGACATGGCCCGCGCCCATGGTGGGGCCCGTCCCACATCACTCGAAACGGTGACCCTTCATATCCCGTGCGATATTCATATTGCGGGGTGACCATGGAAGTGCCTTTTCTGTGAAGGATGTAACCGCTGCTAGGTTACGAGCCCTCTCCTCGGAACTGGTCCGAGCGCACGGATTGACACACCTATATGACCCCCGTAAAAGTCACGGTTATCATTCCGACCCACAACACTGGCGAAGACGTCATGGTGGGCCTCACCGCACTGCGGAAACAGTCCATGCCCCGCACGGACTTCGAAGTTCTCTACGTCGACGACGGATCCACGGACGACACGGTCGCATTCCTCGAAAGGGAATTGGCCGACGAGGACACCATGCACGTCGTCCCCATGACCAACTCGGGCTGGCCCGGCCGCCCACGCAACACCGGCGTCGCCCGCGCGCGGGGCGAGTACGTGCACTTCGTCGACGATGACGACTGGCTGGCCCCGCAAGCGCTGGAGCGGCTCTACGCGCGCGCCAAGGACACCGACGCCGACATCGTGATCGGGCGCATGGCGGGGCACGGGCGCGGCGCCCCGCGGGCCCCGTTCGCCAAGCCGCTGGAGCGGGGGTCCGTGCGCGAGAACCCCGTGCTGCTGGGCAGCATGACGGTGCACAAACTGTTCCGCCGGCAGTTCCTGCTCGACCACGAACTGCGCTTCGAGGAGGGCCGGGTACGGCTCGAGGACCATCTGTTCACGCTGCGGGCCTACCTGCTGGCCAAGCAGGTCAGCACCGTGCCGGACTACACGACCTACCACTGGGTGCGGCACCGCAACGGCAAGCACAACATCAGCTACACCCCCATCGAGCCCGCCCCCTACATCGGCTCGGTGCGGCGCATCATCGCCCTGCTGCACGCACCGGACACCCAGGTGTCGGACGACGAGCTGCGGCACCGGTTCACCGCCAACTGGTACGGCGGCAAGGCGCTGAAGCGGCTCACCGGGAAGGGGTTCCTCGGCCAGGACGAGGAGCGCCGCGCGGCCTGGCGGCAGCAGGTCATCGAGCTCGCCGCCGATCTGCCCGACGCCGTCGACCGGCACCTGCCGGAGCGCCTTCGCGTGCTCTCCCGCCTGTGCCGCTCCGGCGACCACGAGGCCATCCACGCCTACGCCTTGTTCGAGAGCGAGGTGCGGCACCTCCCGAAGGTCGAGGAGGCGGCCTGGCGGGACGAGGCGCTCCGCGTCCGCACGCGCACATCGCTGGTGCGGACCGACCCGAAGACGGGCGAGAGCACCCCGCTGCTGTTCCGCCGCACGACGCACGCGACGCCGTCGGGCAAGAAGCGGGTGCGGTGGACCTGGCAGCCCCCCGCTCCCCTCGATGAGCTGCCCGGCCTCACCCCCGCGCTCGACTTCACCGAGCCGCTCAAGCACGCCAAGGCGCAGGGCCTCGTGCACCACAAGGCGGGCGGCACCCAGCTCGTGGTGACCACCGGCACCTCCACGTTGCGGCCCACTTCGCACGAGGCGGACCCCGACCTGTGGGAGATGCACTGGACGACGGAGTGCACCGTCGACCCCGCCGGCGTCGACGAGATCTCCGGGCCGCTGGAACCCGGCGCCTGGCATGTGTGCCTGCGCCTGAACGTGGGCGGCTGGCTCAGCGCGCCGCGCCTGTCCGGGGTGAAACTCTCCGTGCCGAGCGCCGAGAAGCCCGCGGTGGCCGAGCGGCCCCGGACCGCATCCCACCAGCCACGGCACGGCGTCGCGAAGGTGGCGGTCCGCGTGCTGCGCCGGGTGTTCCCCGCCGCCGCGTACCTGGCGCTGCGCGACCGGTACCGGCGCCTCATCGCCTCCGGCCGAAGACCCGCTCCGGTCGCGACGGTCCTGGAAGAGCCGCGGCGCGCCGAGCAGGCACAGGCGCTCAGTGTTTCCAGTACCCGCAGAACATGATGCGGTCCTTCGGTACCCCCTGAGCCACCCAGTGCCGGCGCAGTCCGGTGGCGAGGCCCGACTCCCCGACCGCCCAGCCGTACAACGGGCCGTCGGGGAGCGGCAGTTGACCGGCACGGGCCAGGGCGGCCGCGCCGGGCACGGGCGGGGCCGTGTCGCCCCGGTCGACCCACACGACCTCGACGCCGGGCGGCGCGGTGAGTTTCTGGCGGTCCTCGGGAGTCGGCACTTCCACGACGGCCCAGCCCGTGGTGTCGGCGGGCAGCGAGGCGAGGACACCGGCGAGCGCGGGCAGGCCCGACTCGTCGGCGGCGAGGGCGACTTGGCGGGTTCCCTCGGGCGGGTTGAAGCCGGTGCCCTCGTCGACGAGGACGACCGGGTCGCCGGGCCCGCAGTTCTGCGCCCAGGTCGCGGCGGGGCCGGCCGCGGCTTCGTCGTCGTGTCCGTGGAGCACGAAGTCGACGTCCAGTTCCGGGCCTTGGGGGCCTTCGGCGCGATGGGCGCGGACCGTGTAGTTGCGCAGGACGGGGCGGGTCTCCTTGGGGCCGCCGAGGAGTTTCAGGTAGCTCACCGTGGTCAGCCGGTCCGGGACCCGGCCGAGCGAGGCGTCCGCGTCGGGCCCGGACGGGAGGAAGAGGCGGAACCACTGGTCGTAGCCCATCGGCCGGAAGTGCGCGAGGTCGCCGCCGCCGAGAGTGACCCGGGCGAAGTGCGGCGAGAGGCGTTCACTGCGCAGGACGTGCAGGCGCAGGGGCCGCGCCGACTCGGGCTTGACGCGGGTGGCGGTGATGTTGCCGCGCTGCATGGCGTCTCCGTTCAGCGGTGCGCGCGGGCGGCCGCGACGTCGAGGAGTTCCTGGATGCGGTGGCCCACTTCGTGGGGGCCGATCGCATGGGTGTGGAAGGCGATGCGGACGTCCTCGTACTCCTCGGCGGCGCGTTCGAGGCGCAGGACGAGGCCCCTGCGGTCGAGGCGTACGGGCCGGATGTCCGCCACGTCGGACAGGTTCAACCCACCGACGGATTCGGCGAGTTGGACGAGCAGGTCCGCGTGGCCCGTGTCCAGGTGCGAGAGCAGTTCCGCCTCGACCCCCGCCAGCGGGTCGGGCGCCGCCGCGGCGAGTTCCGTCACGTCCAGGACGCGCACGGAGTCGTCCTCGGCGAAGGCGGCCCGCGCCGGGCGGAACACCAGGGTGTCGGGGCCCGCGCCCGCGAGGCGTCCGCTGAAGGCGAGGCGGGCCCGCACCCGGTCGCGTACGACGACGGGGGCCACGTCGGTGAACTCCGCGTACGCGGCGAGACCCGAGTGCGGCGCCGTGGCGAGCGCCGCGGTCAGCCGCGGGTCGGCGGGGTCGAGCAGGATGAGCCGGGACGCGGCGTCCACGGCGTAGAGCCCCACGCAGTCGAGCCGCAGCCGGGACCCGGTCGTGGTCAGGGTCAGGGTCAAGGTGTCGGCCGCGGCGAGGATCGTCCGCGCCCGCTCGGCGGGGGTGAGCTCCTGGTGCGCCACTGGGTTGACCATCTCCACTCCAAACTTAGGTAAGGCTCACCTTACTCACGTGAAGGATGTGGTGTCACCCCTGCCCCCCCCATGCCGTCACGCACCGGTCCCCCGCGGGGCGAAAGTGATGCGGGCCAAGCGGACACCACCGCCCAGCCGGACGCGCAGATCGCGCACACCGGAGGCCCTGAAGGGGGCCTCGACAGTGACGTAGTCGTACGGTCCGCCGGTCGCGGGCACCTCGACCCGGCAGCCGTCGGCCACGTCCACGATCCCCTCGCCCGCGACATCGAGGCGCACGGCCGAGACACCTTCCGTTCCGAAGTCGCAGTCCCTGTAGAGGAGTTCACCATCACCCGTCCCGGACACGGCGTCGCCATGCGCCCTGGTGCGGTCGACGATCTCGATGCCGCCGCACTGCTCGTCGTACGTCGCCGCGTCCAGGCCGTCGGCGAGGACGGGGCGCGGGGCGGGACCTTCGCCGTCCACGCGCAGGGTCTCGGCGAGGCGGATGTCCGCGCTGGAGGCACCGACGAGCAGTTCGTAGGGGCCGCCGGCGACGCTCCAGCGGCCGCGCGCGACGTCCCAGTGGCCGAACTCGGCGACCGGGACGCGGAAGGTGACCCGCTCCGAAGCCCCCGCGCCGAGAGTGATGCGGCGGTGGCCCACGAGTTGGCGGCGTGGGCGTGGCACGGCGGCGTCCACCGGGCGCAGATACAGCTGCGGCACCTCGTCGGCCGGGCGCGGGCCCGTGTTCGTGACGGTGAAGGTGACCTCCACCGTCGTGTCGTCCGGGCGGGCCACGAACAGCGCGTCGTAGGTGAACCGCGCGTAGGACAGGCCGTGCCCGAACGGGTAGAGCGGGGCGCCCTCGAAGTAGAGGTACGTCTGGCGTGAGCCGATGATGTCGTAGTCGAGCAGGCCGGGCAGGTCGGTGTCGGCCGCGTACCAGGTCTGCGGAAGCCGGCCCGCCGGGCTGACGTCCCCGGCGAGGACGCGGGCGAGCGCGCGGCCCGCGTCCTGGCCGCCGTGCGCGGTCCACAGCAGGGCGGGCAGTTCGGCGTGCGCGTCGGGGACGGCGTACGGGTACGAGGAGACGAGGGCGAGGGCCGTGCACGGGTTGGCGGCGCGGGCCGTGTGCCACAACTCCGCCTGTTGCGGCGGGAGTTCGAGGGTGGTGCGGTCCTCGGTCTCGCGGCCGTTGATGTGCGGGTCGTTGCCCGCGAGGACGAGCACGACATCCGCGTCGGCGGCCGTCCTCGCTACGGCGTCGGTGCCGCGCTCCACGACATCGACCTCGAAAACCGTGCCCTGGTCGGCAACCTTCAGGCCGTCGGCGGCGACCGACACGTACCGACCCGTCCCGGCGTGCTTCAGGAGGTGACCGTTCCCGTGCGGTTCGAGCGTGTACGTCTCCTGGACGACCCAGCCGCCCGGCCGCTCGGCGGAGGCCCGCACGTAGCCGTCGTCGGCGACCGAGAGGTAGCGGCCGTCGGGCGCGCGGAGCGTGAGGACGCCGGATCCCCAGTCGGCCAGGGCGAGTTCGGTGCCGTCGGCGGAGGGCGAGACGTGCAGCGGGGGCAGGTCGGTGCGGCCCGCGATCAGCGCGGGGTCGAGGGCCGCACCGGAGGCTTCGGGCGCCGCCTCGTCGCGAACGTCGGGAACACACACCCACCCTTCCGCGCACCGCAGCCGCACCCGGTCCACGCCCTCCGCGTACGTGACGCGCTCCGCGCCGAACCGTTCCCGCAGCCCGTCGAGGGGTGTCGAGCGGCGGATGGGGGTGCCGCTGTACCAGTCCGTCTTGGACTCGTCGGCGAGCAGGCCGACGACCGCGATCCGGGTGTGCGCGTCGAGCGGCAGCAGGTCGTCGTTCTTGAGCAGCACGATCGCCTGCTCGGCGGCCTCCTGGGCGAGCGCGCGATGGGCGTCGGTGTCGAATTCCCAGGCACGGTCGAAGGGGTCGGCGTCGGCGAACTCGCCGAGCCGGGCCCGTACTTCCAGCTGTCTGCGCACGGCCGCGTCGATGTCGGCCTCACCGATCAGCCCCTGGTCGTACGCGCGCCGCAGCCGCCCGACGATCGTCGAGGAGTCGGTGCCGTGGTCGGTGAAGCTGTCGACGCCCGCGCGCAGGGCGGCAGCGACCGCCTCCTCGTGGGTGGCGAAGTAGCGCTCGGAGTCGACGAGGTTGCTGGGCGCGCCCGCGTCGGAGCAGACGAGGAGCTCCTGGTCGGTCCAGGTCCGCAACTGCTCGCGCAGATAGGGCGATACGTGGTTGGGGCGGCCGTTGACGAGGTTGTAGGCGGGCATGACACCGGCCACCGCGCCCGCCTCCACGGGCCGCTTGAACGCCCGGAGGTCGTACTCGTGCAGCACCCGTGGGCGCACGGAAGCGTTGGAGGTGTCCCGGTCCGTCTCGTTGTTGTGGGCGAGCCAGTGCTTCAGGACGGGGGCCGTGCGCCAGTACTCGGGGTGGTCGCCGCGCAGGCCGCGGGTGTACGCCGTGGCGATCGCGGCGGTGAGGTGGGGGTCCTCGGCGTAGCCCTCCTCGTTCCTGCCCCACAGCGGGTTGCGCAGCAGGTTCACCACGGGCGCCCATACGTTGAGGCCGACGCGGTCGTCGCGCTGCCGCATGGCGCGGGCCTCGGCGGAGACGGCGTCGCCGATGCGGCGGAGCAGCTCGTCGTTCCAGGTGGCGCCGAGGCCGACCGCCTGCGGGAAGACGGTGGCCTCGCCCATCCACGCGACGCCGTGCAGCGCCTCCTGCCCGGTGCGGAACGCGGCGAGGCCGAGGCGCGGGACGCCGGGCGTGAACTGGTGCAGGAGCGCGATGCGTTCGTCGAGCGAGAGCCGGTCGAGCAGCTCGTCGACGCGCTTGCCGTCAGGGGCGGTGGAGCCGGGGTGGAGTGGCGGTCTTTCGGTCACGTGCGCGTCCCTTGGCCGGAGGAGAAGTCGGAGAGAGCGGAACCGTTTCGAAGCGCTTCGATGCTCGGTACTGCGGTGACCAGGTGTCAAGTACGGGGAAAGAAAAGCGCGTTCAGGAATGTGACGCACGCGTCTTGTGGCCGTGGGAGCGCTCCCTTAATCTCGCGGCAACATCGAAGCGCTTCGACATCTGCGCGACGCGTAATCCCCCGAAGGGTTGCTCCCATGACGCCGAACTCCCCCTCCACCGGCCCCGGCCGGAGAAGCTTCCTCGCCTCCACCGCGGTCGCCGCCGCGGCCGTGGCCGGCGGCGTGCCCCTGCTCACCGCGTGCGGGAGCGCTGCCGAGACGGGCGAGGGGACGACCTCAGGGAAGTCGGCGAAGAAGCTCCTTCCGACGTACGCGGCACGCTCCATCGGCACGCCCGACATCGCGTCGAAGAACGGGTCCTGCGTCGGCTTCACCAGCAAGGTGGAGCTGTCGAAGCTGGAGACGTCGGTGCCGAAGAAGCTCGGCACCGGGGCCAAGGTGAAGGTCATGGCCCCGTTCTGGGGACCGCCGCCGAAGGCCGACTGCGAGTACTACACCGCGCTCAACGAGGCATCCGGTGTGCAGGTCGGCTGGCAGAACCAGGACGGCAACACCTACGGCGAGAAGATCGGCGCGGTGCTCGCCTCCAGCTCGCTGCCCGACGTGCTGATCGTGCCCGGCTGGGAGCTTTCGGGCAAGATACCCGCCGCGCTCGTCGCGAAGATGATGGACCTCGGCCCGTACCTGGCCGGCAGCAAGGTGCGCGACTACCCGAACCTCGCGGCGATCCCGGCGGACGCCTGGCGGCGCGGCATCTTCGGCGGCAAGCTGCGCGGCATCCCGTACCCGTACTCGTACCTCCCGAACATCGCGCCCTTCTACCGCAAGGACCTCTTCGAGAAGGAGGGCTGGGAGCCGCCGAAGTCGGCACAGGAGTTCTTCGACCTCGCCAAGGAGATGACCAGCAAGAAGGCGGGGGTGTACGGCTGCGACGACATGAAGTGGTCGGCCTTCAACTTCTTCGGTTCGCTCGGCGGCAGCGAGAAGGCGCTCGGCTGGAAGCTGGAGGGCAAGAAGCTCGTCAAGCGCCTGGAGAGCGACGAGTACCTGGAAGCCCTGGAGTGGACCCGCAAGCTGTACGCCGCCGGGGTCGTGCACCCCGAGGCCAAGGCGCAGACCGGTGACGGCCTGCTCCGCTTCACCAGCGGCAAGGTCATGATGTGCAACGCCGACATCGCCTACTGGTACGGCAAGAGCGCGGAGATGCAGGGCAGCAAGGCGTTCCCCGACTTCGAGATGGCCGCGATGGACATCTTCGGGCACGACGGCGGCGACCCGAAGCTGTACGCGGGCACCCCGGCCAACGTCTGGGCGTTCGTCCGCAAGAACGCGTCCAAGGAGACCGTGAAGAACGCGCTCGCCGCCGCCAACTACGCCGCCGCGCCCGTCGGCACCAAAGAGCACATGCTCACCTATTACGGCGAGGAGGGCACCCACTTCACCCTGAAGGACGGCGTTCCGACCAAGACCAAGAAGGGCAACGCGCAGACGGTCAGCGCCTGGCAGATGCTGGCGGGCCCGGCCCCCTTCTTCGCCTATCCCGACCTGCCCGAGATCACCAGGGCGATGTGCGAGTGGCAGCAGCGGATGGGCGAGTTCGTCACCAAGTCGCCGTTCTACGGCATGACGATCGTCGAGCCCTCGCGCTACGCCACCCTGGAGGACAAGTTCGAGCAGCTGGAGGACGACTACGTCCGCGGCAACAAGTCGCTCGGCGACGTGCAGCAGGCGGTCAGCGACTGGAAGTCGCGCGGCGGCGACAAGCTGCGCGACTGGTACAAGAAGCTCCTCGACGAGAGCGGCGGCGCCTCCTGATGGCGCTGCACACCCAGCGCCCGCCCCGGGCCACCGGCTCCGCCGATTCCGCCGACTCCGCTGATTCCGCCGGTTCCGGCAGGGACGACCGCGTCACCTGGCGGATCCGGCTGCGGCGCGACCGGGCGCTCATCCTGATGACCGTGCCCGTCATCGTCCTGCTCCTCGTCTTCAACTACCTGCCGCTGCTCGGCAACGTCGTCGCGTTCCAGGACTACAACCCGTACGTCTCCACCAATGGCATCACCGCGATCCTGCACTCGCCGATGGTGGGCCTCGAACAGTTCCAGAAGATGGCCGAGGACTCCGACTTCTGGAACGCGCTCCAGAACACCCTCGTCCTCTTCCTCATCCAGCTGCTGCTGTTCTTCCCGGTGCCGATCGCGCTCGCGCTGCTCATCAACAGCGTGATCAGGCCGCGGGTGCGGGCCCTGTCACAGGCGATCCTCTACCTGCCGCACTTCTTCTCCTGGGTGCTCGTCGTCACCGTCTTCCAGCAGATGTTCGGCGGCGCCGGGCTGATCGCGCAGCTGCTCCGGGACCACGGCGTCGACGGCTTCGACCTGATGACGGACGCCGGGATCTTCAAGTACCTGCTCACCGCGCAGATGGTCTGGAAGGACGCCGGCTGGGGCATCATCGTCTTCCTCGCGGCCCTCGCCTCCGTCAGCCCCGAGCTGTACGAGGCGGCGGCCATGGACGGCGCGAACCGGTGGCGCCGCATGTGGCACGTCACGCTGCCCGCGCTGCGCCCGGTGATCGCGCTGCTGCTCGTCCTGCGCGTCGGCGACGCGCTCACCGTGGGCTTCGAGCAGATCCTGCTGCAACGCAGGGCGGTGGGCGCGGGCGCCTCCGAAGTACTCGACACGTACGTGTGGAGTACCGGCATCCAGCACGGCGACTTCAGCTATGCGGCGGCCGTCGGTCTGGTGAAGGGCGTGGTCGGGATCTGTCTGGTCCTGGCGGCCAACAAGTTCGCCCATCTGCTCGGCGAGCAGGGCGTGTACAAGAAGTGAGCGTGTACAAGAAGTGAGGGTGGACCCGAAATGAGCGTCACCGTCGAACGCCCGCGCCCGCGCGCGCAGTGGCAGGCGCCCGAGCGCCCGGTGTGGGAGGAGCCGCCGACCAGGGCGGGCCTCGGCGCCAAGGGCCTGATCCTCGCGGTGTGCTGTGTCGCGGTGCTCGGACCGCTGTGGGTGGTGATCGTCACGAGCCTGTCGCCGCGGCACGTCATCGACTCGGCGGGCGGTCTGGTGCTGTGGCCCGAGGCCATCACCTTCGTCAACTACCAGGAACTGCTCGGCGGCGGCCAGGTCAGCCGGGCGATGCTGGTCTCCCTGGGGGTGACGGGCGTCGGCACGGTGTTCTCGATGGGGGTGTCGGTCCTCGCCGCCTACGGTCTGTCCCGGCCGGGCTCGTTCGCGCACCGGGCGCTGCTGATGGCGCTGCTGACGACGATGTTCTTCAGCGCCGGGCTCATCCCGACGTATCTGCTGGTGCAGACGCTCGGCCTGACCGACACCTATCTGGCGCTGATCCTGCCGAGCGCCGTGAGCGTCTTCAACATCCTGGTGCTGCGCGGGTTCTTCATGAACATCTCGCAGGAGCTGACGGACAGCGCCCGCATCGACGGGGCCGGCGACCTCAGGATCCTGTGGACGATCGTGCTGCCGCTGTCCCGCGCGGTGATCGCCGTCATCTCGCTGTTCTACGCGGTGGCGTACTGGAGCGCGTGGTTCAACGCGATGATCTATATCGACGACCCGACGAAACTGCCGCTGCAGAACGTGCTGATGCAGCTCGTGCAGAAGAACACGGCGCTGCCGACGGGGCTGAGCCAGGCGGTCAACGCGGGTGAACTCTCCGCGCTCGGGCTGCAGATGGCGATGATGGTGCTGGCTCTCGCGCCGGTCGCGGTCGCGTCCCCGTTCGTCCAGCGGCACTTCAAGAAGGGGATGCTCATCGGGGCGGTGAAGGGGTGAGCATCGCGCCGGAGGGCCGTCTGTTGTTCGGCGGTGACTACAACCCCGAGCAGTGGCCCGAGGAGGTGTGGGCAGAGGACGTCCGGCTGATGAAGGAGGCCGGGGTCACCTCGGTCACCGTGGGCGTGTTCGCGTGGGCGAGGCTCGAACCCCGGCCGGGGGCGCGGGAGTTCGGCTGGCTCGACCGCCTGCTCGACCTGCTGCACGCGCACGGCATCGGCGTCGTCCTCGCCACCCCGACAGCCTCCCCGCCGCCCTGGCTGGGCCGCCTGCACCCGGACACACTGCCGCGCGACGAGCACGGGCACACCGTGTGGTGGGGCTCGCGCCAGCACTTCGCCCACTCCTCCGCCGCGTACCGCCACCACGCCGCCGCGATCACCGAGGACCTCGCCAAGCGCTACGGCCACCACCCGGCCCTGCGCATGTGGCACATCAACAACGAGTACTGCACCTTCGACTACGGCGACGAGGCGGCGCGCGCCTTCCGCGACTGGCTGCGCGCGAAGTACGAGACCCTCGGCGCGCTCAACACGGCCTGGGGCACGGCCTTTTGGGGCCAGCACATCGAGACGTGGGGCGACGTGATCCCGCCGCGCCACGCGCAGTACCTGCGCGGCCCGACGCAGCTCCTCGACTTCCGCCGCTTCACCTCGGACGCGCTCCTCGCGTGCTACGTCGCCGAGCGCGATCTGGTCCGCCGCCACACGCCCGCGCACATCCCGGTGACGACCAACTTCATGCCCCTGTGGACCGGGCAGGACGCGTGGGAGTGGGCGCGGCACGAGGACGTCGTGTCCGTCGACGTGTACCCGGATCCGCGCGACCCGCTGGCCGGGCAGTACAACGCGATGCTCGCCGACATGACGCGCGGTCAGGCGGGCGGCCGCCCCTGGATGTTGATGGAGCAGGCGGCGGGCGCCGTGAACTTCCGCCCGGTCAACTCGCCCAAGCCACGCGGCCTCAACCGCCTCCTCTCCCTCCAGTCCGTGGCGCGCGGCGCCGACGCCGTCTGCTACTTCCAGTGGCGCCAGTCCCGGCAGGGCGCGGAGAAGTTCCACTCGGCGATGCTCGGCCACGCGGGCGCGGACGGCCGGTCGTTCGAGGAGATCAAGCAGATCGGGGCGGACCTCGCCCGGTTGGGTCCCGCGGTCGCCGGCACGCGCCTCACCGCCGACATCGCCGTGCTGCACGACTGGCACTCCTGGTGGGCCGGCGGCCAGGACGCCAGACCGTCGGCACACCTCGCGTACGAGGAGGTGGTGCGGGCCTGGCACCGGGCGCTGTGGGAGGCACACCTCACGGCCGACTTCGCACACCCCGAACACGACCTGTCCGCCTACACGTTGGTGGTCGTCCCGCAGCTGTATCTGCTGACGGACGCGGCGATCGACAACCTCGTGGCGTACGTGCGCGAGGGCGGGGCGCTCGTGTGCGGGTTCTTCACGGGGGTCGCCGACGCGGACGACCGGGTGCGGCCCGGCGGCATGGACGCCCGGCTGCGCGAGCTGCTCGGCATCCGCACCCTGCACGAGTGGTGGCCGCTGGCGCCCGGCGAATCGGTCGACTGCGGCGCGTTCACCGGCACGCTGTGGTCGGAGGAGCTGACGGCGGCGCCCGACGCCGAGGTCACCGCGGCGTACCGCGGCGGCGAGCTCGACGGCCTGCCGGCCGCCCTGCGCCGCGGCCGCGCCCGCTATCTGTCCACGCTCCCGCGACCGGAGGCCCTGCGCGCACTGCTCGCGGACGCCGCCGCCGAAGCGGGCGTACGGCCTCCACCGACCGGCCTCCCCGCAGGGGTGGAGGCCGTACGTCGCGGGGAACTGCTGTTCCTGCTGAACCACGGGAAGGAGTCGGTGACGGTCGCCGTCGCGGAGGGCGGTCGGGACCTGTTGACCGGGGCGCGGGTCGAGGGACCGGTGACGCTCGGCCGGTTCGGCGTCGCGGTACTGGAGGCCGAACCGGTGGCCGGACCGGACGCGACACGGGACGCCGGACCGGGCGCCGGACTGGGCGCGGCACCGGACGCCGGACCAGAGGCGACACGGGACGCCGGACTGGGCGCGGCACCAGACGCCGGACCAGACTCGACACCAGACGCGACACGGGGCGCCGGGCCGGACGCAGCACCAGACACCGCACCAGGCTCCGGACCGGACGCGGCACCGGACGCCGGGCCGGACGCGGCACCGGGTGTCGGGTCCGGCGTGGTGTCGGGCAGCGCGGCGGCCCGGTGATCCCCGAGCATCCCCACGGCACCTGGGAGACCGTGCCCGCCGGACGCTGGGAGGACGCGTACCTCAGCGGGAACGGTCGGCACGGTGCCCTGGTCTTCGGTGATCCGCGTGACGACCGGGTCGTCGTCACCCATCACAGTCTGGTCCGCCCGGACGGTGACCCGCAGCCGGGGCCGCCCGCGCTCGCCCATGAACTTCCGTTGCTTCAGGACCAGTTGCTCGCCGGTGACGTGACGGCGGCCGAGCGGTTCACGGATGGGCGGCCGCTGCGGTGGGTGCGCGCGTTCCATCCGGCGTTCCAGGTGCGCTTCGTGCGCGGCGACGGGGCGGGGCGCGGCTACCGGCGGGCGGTCGGCTTCGCGACGGGGGTGGCACAGGCTCGGTGCGGCGGATGGGGCTCGCGGGTGTTCGTGTCGCGGGCGGACGACGTGGTCGTGCAGCACGTGACCGGCGCCGGGCTCGACGGCGAGGTGGCACTCGACCCGCACCTGAGCGGCGTCCCCGCCGGCCTCGGCGTCGGCCGCGGCGTCGTCCTGACCCCGTACGGCGCCCGGCTCACGCTGCGCTGCCACTACCCGGACAGCGACCTCGCCTTCACGGGGGTGACGCTCGCGCTGGTGCGGGGCGGGCGCACCTCGGTGGGCGGCACGGGGCTGCGCGTCGAGGGCGCGAGCGGACTGCTGCTCCTGACCCGGGTGCGCAGGCATGCCGGGGAGCTGGACACGGCGCGCGAGGCGGGGGCGCTCGCGGACCTGATCGATCCGAGCGGCTCCACCGACGCGACGTACGACACCCTCCTCGCCCGTCACGAGGCCCTGCACCGCCCCGCCTACGAACGCGTCACCTTCGACCTCGACGCCCCACGCCACCAACGCGGCCTGTCCGGCAGCGAGTTGCTCGACCACCCGTCGAGCCCGGCCCTCCTTGAGCGGCTGTTCGCGGCCGGCCGCTACCACCTGCTCAGCTCGTCGGGCGCCCTGCCGCCCCGGCTGACCGGGCTGTGGACCGGCGAGTGGGACACGGCATGGTCGGGCGCGTTCACCACGGACGCGAACCTGAACCTCCAGACTGCGTCGGCGGTCGCCTGCGACCTGCCCGAGACGATCGAGGCCCAAGGGGCGCTCATCCAGGGCCAGTTGGCGCATTGGCGGGACAACGCACGGCTCGTCTTCGGCGCCCGTGGCATCGTCGCGCCCGCACACACCGACGGCGAGTCGGGACACGCGTACCACTACCAGCGCGCCTATCCGATGCATCTGTGGACGGCGGGCGCCGACTGGCTGCTCACGCCGCTGCTCGAACAGGCCGAGGCCACCGGCGAGCGGCCCGCCTGGCTCGCGGCCGCCGTCACCGAACTCGCCGTGTTCTACGAGGACTTCCTCACGCGGACGGGCCCCGACGGGCGGATCGCGATCGTGCCCTCCTACTCCCCGGAGAACCGGCCCGCGAACGCGAGCTGGGGCACCGTCAACGCCACCATGGACATCGCGGCGGCCCGGCACGCGCTGCGCACCGCCGCCGCCTGGCACCCGGGCCCCGACGGCGACCGCTGGGCCGCGCTGGCCGACCGACTCCCCGACTACCGGCTCAACGGGGACGGGGCGCTGGCCGAGTGGGCGTGGCCGGGCCTCGACGACAGCTACGACCACCGGCACCTCAGCCATCTGTACCCGGTGTGGCCGCACCACGACATCACCCCGTACGACACCCCGGACCTGGCGAAGGCGGCGCGGCGGGCGCTCGAACTGCGCGGCGCCGAGAACGATTCCGCGCACGGCCATCTGCACCACGCCCTGATCGCGGCCCGGCTGCGCGACGCGCCGCGCGTCGCCGACTGCCTGCGGCACGTCCTGGCTGGCGACCACTTCCACACGTCGCTGATGAGTTCGCACTATCCGCGCCGCGACGTCTACAACGCCGATGCCGCGCACGCCCTGCCCGCGCTGGTCACGGAGGCGCTCCTGCAGTCCACGCCCGAGCGCCTGGTGCTGCTGCCCGCGCTCCCCGCCGACTGGCGGCGGGGAGCGGTCCGGGGCCTGCGCACGCGGTTCGGTGCGCGGGTGGATCTGCGCTGGGGCGGCGGCAGGTGCACGGCCGTGGTCCGCGCGGACCGGGACGCGGACGTGGACCTTCAGACCCCTGCGGGCGACGGAGGACGGCTGCGCCTCGGCACGGGGGACGTGCGCGACCTCACCGTCAGCGCCTGGTAGTTCGTGCCCGGGGAGACGGGTGCCTGCTCAGAAAAGTGTCGCAGTCATACGTAGAACTGCGACACTTTTCTCCGGTCAGACAAGCTCCGCCAGCTCCGCCAGCACCCGCGCCGCCGGCGCCGGGTCGACCAGCCACTTCAGGTGCGAGCTGTCGAGGGTGCGGACGCGGAAGGGGTTGTCCGGAGTCAGCGCGTCGCCCTCGCGGATCATCCGGTCCTGGACGGCGGGCGGCACGCTGGCGTCGCGCGCGAGGCGTACGTACGTCTTCGGGATGCGGCCCCATGTATCGGCCTGCGCGCGGTCGTCCTCGGTGCCGACGTCGAGGTTCTCGTCGGGCTGGAAGGTGTTGAGGAAGGTGCGGAACTCGTCCTCGGTTCCGTCGGCGAGGAAGGCCGACCTGAACGCGTCGAGCGCCTTCTCGTCGGCGGTGCGGAAGTTGACGCGGAGCAGCCCGAGTTCGGCCGGGTCGCCCGCCATCGCGAGACCGAGCGCGGCGACGTCGACCGAGGCCATCTCCGGCTCGGCGTAGTAGCCACTCGCGGTGAGGTCGACGGGGCACCAGGACGCCACGTAGACGATGTGGTCGATCAGGTCGGGGCGCCGGTTGGCGGTGACCGTGGCGGTGAAGCCGCCGCGGCTGTGCGAGACGAGGACGACGGGCCCGTTGGCCTTGGCCCGTTCCAGGACGCCGATCAGGTGCGCGACGTTGTCGTCGAGGGTGACTCCCTTGATGGCGCCCGGAGTCGAGGCGAGGCCCTCCGGGTCCTGCGGGGCCTGGTACGCGGCCGGGTAGGTGGCCGCGAATCCGTGGCCCGGCAGGTCGACGGCGGCCGAGCGGTGACCGAGCAGGCCGAGCTCCGCCTGGAGCGGCGCGAAGGAGAAGGAGTTGGCGAACGCTCCATGGACGAGGACGTACGTCGGGTGCACAGGCACGCTCGCTTTCTGACGCTTCAGGACCGGATGTGGTGATCCTATGCGGCGGGCGGCGCCTGTGCCGCGCTCTCCCTGATGGTCAACTCGGGCGCGAGCAGCACGACTTCCTCGGCCGCGCCGCGGCCCTCGATCTGCGCGACGACCTGCTCCACCGCGCGCCGCCCCATCTCCTGCGCGGGCACGGCGACCGAGGTGAGCGGCACCGACGCGTGCCGGGCGACCTGCTCGGGGCAGACCGCGACGACCGACACGTCCTCGGGGACCGCCCGTCCCGACTGGCGCAGCAGGGCGAGCAGCGGGTCGGTGGCGGCCTCGTTCTGCACGATGAACGCGCTGGTGCCGGGGCGCTCGTCGTAGATCCGCGACAGCGTCGCCGACACGGAGGCGTAACTGCCCTCGCAGGGCCGGTGCAGGAGTCGCAGGCCGAGTTCGGCGCTGCGCTCGCGCAGGCCGGTAAGGGTGCGCTCGGCGAAGCCGGTGCGGCGTTCGTAGACGGCGGCGGCCTCGCCGATGACAGCGATCTCGCGGTGCCCGAGGCCCGCCAGGTGCTCGGCGCACAGCGCGCCCGCGGCGGCGAAGTCCAGGTCCACGCAGTCGAGTCCGGTGGTGTCGTCCGGCAGGCCGATGAGGACGGCGGGGCGGCTGGCGGTGCGCAGCAGCGGAAGCCGCTCGTCGTCCAGCTCGACGTCCATGACGATCACCGCGTCCGCCAGGGCGCTGCCCTCGATGCGCCGCACGGCCTGGGCGCCCTCCTCGCCGGTGAGCAGCAGGATGTCGTAGCCGTGGGTACGGGCCGCGGTGGCGACCGCCGTCGCGATCTCCATGATCACGGGTACGTACATGTCGGTGCGCAGCGGCACCATCAGGGCGATGATGTTGGACTTGCTGCTGGCGAGGGCGCGGGCCCCGGCGTTGGGGTGGTAGCCGAGCCGGCGCACGCTCGTCTCGACGCGCTCGCGGGTGGCCGCCGAGATGGACCGCTTGCCGCTGAGGACGTAGCTCACGGTGCTCGCGGAGACTCCGGCGTGCCTGGCGACCTCTGCGAGGGTGACCATGTCGTTCTCCTGAAGCCGGGTCCGAGGGGGGACGGGTCGCCCAGCGGGCGGGTCGGCGGGGAGCCGCCCGTCGTTCGGCATGCCGACCCTATGATTTGCGCAGGGTGCCTGTCCAGAAGTCCGTCGAAGCGCTTCGACGCCCTGTCCGGGCACCGGCGAGCCACCAGGGAGGACACGCATGACCGACGCCACCCCCACCGCGGCCATACGCACCGCATCGGGCCGGATCCGCGGACTCACGCAGGGAGCGCTGAGCGTCTTCCGCGGCATCCCCTACGCCCAACCACCGGTCGACGCGCTGCACTTGGCGGCCCCGGAGCCGGTGCTGCCCTGGGACGCGGTGCGGGACGCGTTCGCCTTCGGGCCGCCGCCTCCGCAGTCCCTCGTGGGCGGTCTCACGGGCCACCAGCTCCCCGAGGGCGAGGACTGGCTGACGGTCAACGTGTGGTCGCCGGACCTCGGCGCCGCGGGCCTTCCGGTGCTGGTCTACATCTACGGAGGGGCGTACGTCACCGGATCCACGGACGGGCCGCACTACGACGGTTCCGCACTCGCCGCCCGCGGGACGGTCGTCGTGACCCTCAACTACCGGGTCGGCGCGGAGGGTTTCGGCGTCTTCGACGGCGCGCCCGCCAACCGGGGGCTGCTCGACCAGGTGGCGGCGCTGCGCTGGGTGCGGGAGAACGTCGCGGCGTTCGGCGGCGACCCGGACCAGGTCACCGTGTTCGGGGAGTCGGCGGGCGCGGGCTCGGTGGCGGCGCTGCTCGCGATGCCGTCGGCGGCGGGCCTGGTGCGCCGTGCGGTGGCGCAGAGCGTGCCGGGCACGTTCTTCACGCTCGACCTCGCGCGGGACATCGGCGCGCGGATCGCGGAGCGGCTCGGGGTTCCGGGCGCGGGGGCCGCCGAACTCGCGGCGTGCGCGCCGAAGGCGTTGCGTGATGCCACCGACGACCTGATCCGTGCGCTGCCCTCGTACGCGGACCGCTGGGGCCGCGTCGCCCACACGGCCACCCCGTTCTCGCCGGTGGTCGACGGGGAAGTGCTGCCCGTCACCCCGTGGGAGGCGCTCGCGGGCGGCGCCGCGCGCGACGTCGAGCTGCTGGTCGGGCACAACCGGGACGAGTTCCGGCTGTTCACCATCATGGCGGGCCGGTACGGGAAGACGACCGAGGAGGAGGCGGCCGAGGCGCTGCTCCGGTTCGGTCCCGGGCCCGACACCGAGGCCCGCTACCGGGCCGCGTACCCGTCCGCGGACCCGACCCGGCTGCATGAACTCGTCATGTCCGACTGGCTGTTCCGGATGCCGTCGCTGCGGCTGGCCGAGGCGCACGCGGCGGGCGGCGGGACCGCGTACGCGTACGAGCTGTGCTGGGAGGCGCCCGGCGCGGGCGGCGCGATGGGTGCCTGCCACGCGCTGGACGTGCCGCTCGTCTTCGGGACGCTCGACTCCGACTTCGGCGGCCTCTTCCTGGGCGGCGCGCTCCCGGCCGAGGCCGTGGCCCTGTCCGAGGAGATGGGCGCGGCGTGGACCGCATTCGCGAAGGACGGGGATCCGGGGTGGGCGCCGTTCACCGCCGACGAGCGGACGACCCGGGTCTTCGATGCCCCCTCGCGCACGGCTCCGTACCCGGAGGAGGCCTCGCGGCTGCTGTGGGAAGGCTTCGACTTCGCGCCGCTGGGCCTACCTTCTCAAGCATGAACAAACGCGCCCAAATGTCGCTCGTCCTGCTCGCCGGCGCCTCCGGGGCCGTGGACGCCCTCGCGTTCACGGCCCTCGGCACCGTGTTCGCGGGCGTCATGACCGGCAACCTCGTACTGCTCGGCATCTCGGCGGGACAGGGCTCGGGGCACGACGTGGCGGGGCCGCTGTACGCGCTCGGCGGGTACGCGGTGGGGGCGGCGGCGACCGCTCTCGTGTGCCGGGGCGTTCGCGAGCCGCGGGCGACAGGGTGGCCGGGCCGCGTCGTCGCCTGTCTCGCCGCGCAGTGCGTGCTGCTCGGCTTCCTCGCCGTGGCGGGCGGTCTGCTCGGCGGGAACCCGGCCGGGGTGTGGCGGACCGTGCTGCTCGTCGTGGCCGCGCTCGCGATGGGCGGGCAGTCCGCGGCGATGATCGCGGCGGGGGCCGGCGCCGCGCCCACCACCTATTTCACGGGGACGCTGACGACACATGTGACCGGGGTGGTCGACGGGTCGGGGCGGGGCCGGGAGCAACTGTGGGTAACCGGTCGATTGTTGGCCGTGGTCGGCGGCGCTGCCTGCGCCGTTGCGGTACGGGAGGCCGCCGCGCCGTGGGGATTCGCGGCGCCGGCCGTCCTGGCCGCCGCCGCGGTCGCGTGCCAGAAACCTGCACACCGAATGCGCAGGGCGGTCACGGAGCTTCGCAAGTAACCATTGCCTCATACAAGCACCGCACGCCATTGATGCGTGACTGTCCCCCTTTGCTGTCCTGGGACACAGGGTGTTCACAATCCTCTCCGTGAAGAATGTGAAGGACGTGCCACCCGACTGTGAACACCCCGGCACATGACGGCAATTGAGCCCGCTGATCCCCTACGAATGGACCCGATCCGATTAGCTGTGCGACGCGTCAACATGCTTTGATCCTCGGCATCGCATGACGGCCGCAGGGATTCGCACCCACCGATTTCCAGCGCGCCCCGCGAATTTGAAATACCCGGACATACCCATGAGAAAGGCGGCTCATCATGAGCAACCACATTGAGACCGTTGAGATCTCGGACGCGGACCTCGACAACGTCTCCGGCGGTCTCGTCGGCGGCCTCGTCGGCCAGGTCTCCGGCACGGTCGAGGGCATCGCCCCGGTCGCCGGCACGGTTTCCTCCGTGACCAACACGGTCGAGGGCCTGACCGGCGTCAACGCCGGCGCCGTCACCGGCCTGGCCACCGGCCTCACCTCCGGTCTCTGATCCATACCCATGGATCACCGCGCCGCCTCCTGACGGGTGGCGCACCCCAAGCCTCGGGACCCTGTGTCCCGGGGCTTTCGGGGCGTCCGGACCCTTTCGGGGCATTCGGGCACCGGGCCCTTTCGGCCCGGCCCGGCAAGGAAGCTAGGTAAGGGAAAGACTCCGTGCAGTTCCGCCAACAGGCCCTGTCCAAACTGCAGTCGCCGGAGGAGCTCGATCTGCCGGTGCGCCTCGCACGGCCGCAGGGACTGCTCGTACTCGCCGTCACCATCGTCGTCATGGTCGCCGCCGGCGTCTGGGCTGTCACCGGTTCGGTGTCCTCGACGCTCAAGGCAACCGGAATCCTCACGTACGCGCAGGGCAGTTACGTCCTTCAGACCCCCGTCACCGGGCAGGTCACCGGCCTGTACGTGAAGGAGGGCCAGCGGGTGCGCGCGGGCGCGCCGCTCCTCAAGGTGCAGACCGCGCAGGGCAACCGGGCCGTGCGGGCCATCGACGCCGGCCGGGTCACGGCGCTCGTCGCACGGATGGGCTCGGTCGTCACGACGGGCTCCGACGTGGCGACGGTCGAGAAGACCGGTTCGACGCGTGATCCGCTGCTCGCGATGCTGTACGTGCCCGCCACCGGCGCCGGGAACGTGGACGCGGGCTCCGACGTCGACCTGAACGTGCCACAGGCGCAGCAGTACGGCGTGCTGCGTGGGAAGGTCAAGGCCGTCGGCCGCGCCGCCGAGACGAAGCGACAGGTCACCGACTTCATCGGGGACAGCTCGCTGGCGGGCGAGTTCACGAAGGGCGGGGCCCGGGTCCCGGTCCTCGTCGAGCTCACCAAGGCGGACACCAAGTCCGGGTACGCCTGGTCGTCCGAGGGCGGGCCGCCCTATCCGCTCGCCTCCATGACCCTCGCCTCCGGCTCCGTACACCTCGCCGATCAGCGCCCGATGGATTGGCTGAAGCCGTGACCACGACCTCCCTCCCGCCCGCCGGCCACCGCCCCGACCGCCGCCGCGCGCGCCCCGCTCCCCCGCCGGCCAAGCGCCGCCGCAAGGTGCGCACGCCCACGGTGCTCCAGATGGAGGCCGTCGAGTGCGGCGCCGCGGCGCTCGCGATGGTCCTCGCGTACCACGGCCGGCACATCCCGCTGGAAGAGCTGCGCATCGCGTGCGGCGTCTCGCGGGACGGCTCGCGCGCCTCGAACCTGCTCAAGGCGGCCCGCAGTTACGGCATGACCGCCAAGGGCATGCAGATGGAGCCGACCGCGCTCGCCGAGGTGCAGGGCCCGGCGATCCTGTTCTGGGAGTTCAACCACTACGTCGTCTACGACGGCATGGGCCGTCGCTTCGGGCGCCGCGGCGTGCACATCAACGACCCCGACAAGGGCCGCCGCTTCGTGCCGATGGAGGACTTCGACACGAGCTTCACGGGTGTCGTCCTCGTCCTGGAGCCGGGCGACGACTTCCGTACGGGCGGGCGCAAGCCGGGCATCATGACGGCGCTGCCCGCACGGCTGCGCGGCACGACCGGCACGATGCTCGCCGCGATGGTGGCGAGCCTGCTGCTGGTCGGCGTGGGCGCGGTGGTGCCCGCACTCAGCAAGACGTACATCGACCTGTTCCTCATCGGCGACCAGACCTCCCTGCTGGGCGCGCTGTTCGCGTCGATGGGCGCGATGGTGGCGCTGACCGCCGTGCTGACGTGGTTGCAGCAGATGAACCTGCTGCGCGGCCGCATCATCTCCTCGACGCTGAGCAGCGCCCGCTTCTTCGGGCATCTGCTGCGCCTGCCCGTCACGTTCTTCTCGCAGCGCAGCCCGGCCGACCTGGTGCAGCGCCTCCAGTCGAACGACGCGGTCGCCGAGACCCTGGCCCGCGACCTGACGGCGGCGGGCGTCGACGGGATCGTGGTGCTGCTGTACGCGGCGCTGCTGTACTCCTACGACCCGCAGCTCACCGCGGTCGGCGTCGGGATCGCGCTGCTCAACGTGGTGGCGATGCGGGTGGTCGTGCGGATGCGGGCGACGGGCACGCAGAAGCTGCGCGCGGACACGGCGCGGCTGACCAACACCTCGTACACCGGCCTGCAGCTCATCGAGACGATGAAGGCGACCGGCGGCGAGAGCGGCTACTTCCGGCGGTGGGCGGGCCAGCACGCGACGACCCTTGAGGAGCAGCAGAAGCTCGGGGTGCCGAGCGCGTGGCTCGGCGTCGTCGCGCCGACCCTCGCGACGCTCAACAGCGCGCTGATCCTGTGGATCGGCGGCATGCGGGCGGTCGAGGGCCATTTGTCGGTGGGTCTCCTTGTCGCCTTTCAGGCGCTCGTGGCCCGCTTCACCGCGCCGCTCACCCGGCTGAACGGCGTCGCGGGCCGCATCCAGGACTTCGCCGCCGACGTGGCGCGCCTGAAGGACGTGGAGAACTTCCCCGTCGACCAGCTGTACGCGCGCCCGGAGCAGGTACAGAGCACACGCCGGCTGCGCGGCCACATCGAACTGGACGGCATCACGTTCGGCTACAGCCCGCTCGACAAGCCGCTCCTGTCCGGCTTCTCCCTGACGGTGGGGCCCGGGCAGCAGGTCGCTCTGGTGGGCGGCTCGGGCAGTGGCAAGTCCACGGTCTCCCGCCTGATCTCCGGCCTCTACGCACCGTGGGAGGGCGTCATCCGGATCGACGACCGGCGCCTGGACGACATCCCGCGCGGCGCGCTCGCCGCCTCCGTCTCCTTCGTCGACCAGGACGTCTTCCTCTTCGAGGGCACGGTCCGCGACAACGTCGCGCTGTGGGACCCGTCGATCTCCGACGAGGCGGTGGAGGAGGCGCTGCGCGACGCGTGCCTGTACGACGTGGTGGCGCGCCGTCCCGGCGGCGTGCGCGGCAGGGTCGAGCAGGACGGCCGGAACTTCTCCGGCGGGCAGCGCCAGCGCCTGGAGATCGCGCGTGCGCTGGTGCGCCGCCCCAGCATCCTCGTGCTCGACGAGGTGACCAGCGCGCTCGACGCGGAGACCGAGCAGACCGTCATGGACAACATCCGGCGGCGCGGCTGCGCCTGCGTCGTCATCGCGCACCGCCTCAGCACGGTGCGGGACAGCGACGAGATCGTGGTACTCGACCACGGGCAGGTCGTCGAGCGCGGCCGCCACGAGCACCTGGTGCGGGCCGGCGGGCCGTACGCCGACCTGGTCAAGGAGCACTGAACATGACCGACCTGCAAACCGAGTTCACGTCCTCCGACCAAGTCGTGGCGGCCTTCGGCGGCCTCGGCGCCCCCGTCGACTGCACGGACCTGCGGAATCTGCCGCTGGAGGGCCCGCACGTGCTGTGGCTCGTCGCGGGCGGCGCGCTCGACCTGTTCGCGGTCGACGCGCAGAGCCAGGGGCACTGGCACTTCCTGGGCCGTCTGGAGCCGGGCACGCTGCTGCTCGGCCCGGTCGAGGGCACCCAGCACACGCTCGTGGGCCGGCCGTTGAACGGCTGTACGGTGCGCCGCATCCCGCTGCGCGAGCTGCCGTACGCGCCGCCCGCCTACGACGGCTCGTACGGCTGGAGTCTGCTGGAGGAGGCCTTCGCGCTCGGCGTGGGCCGCGGGCAGCGGATCCTGTTCGAGGCGCCGCTGGGCGGGCGCACCGTGGACGCGCAGGAGGACTCCCTCGTCGGCGACGACGACGTGCTGTGGCCTCAACTGGCGCCCGGCAGCGTGCAGTACGGGTCCGCCTACGCGGCGGACGCGGCGTCCGATCTGCTGGTCGACACCGGCCTGTGGCAACGCATGGTCAACCAGCAGTGGCGCCTCCTGTCCACCCTGGACCGCTGGATCGAGCGCCTGGAGAGCGCCCACGAGGACCGTGCCGCCGCCGGTATCCGGGCGGGCGAGGCCGTCCGCGAGCAGGCCGACCGCACGCTGCTCGCGTCCATGGGCACCAAGCGCGGCCGCCGGAGCTCCGCCGACGCGGGCGCCGACGCCACGTACGCGGCCTGCAAGGTCGTCGCGGACGCGGCGGGCATCCGGCTCGTCGACCCCGACCACGTGGGCGCGGTCAGCGACCGCCTCGACCCGGTCGAACAACTCGCCACGGCCTCCCGGCTGCGCACCCGCCCCGTCCGCCTCGCCGGGGGCTGGTGGCGCCGCGACGCGGGCCCGCTGGTCGGCTACCGCGCCTCCTCCGGAGCCCCGGTCGCGCTGCTGTGGCGGCGCGGCGGCTACGAGACGGTGAACGCGGCGGGCGACCGCCGCACCCGCGTCGACGAGGACAGCGCGGACGACTTCGAAGAGCGGGCGATCATGCTCTACCGTCCGCTCCCCGACGGCGATCTGACCCCGTTCAAGTTGATGCGCTTCAGCATGCAGGCGATGACGACGGACGTCCGCAGGCTGCTGCTGGCGGGTCTGGTCACGGTGGGCCTCGGCGCGCTCGTGCCCGTCGCGACCGGCCAGGTCCTGGGCACGTACGTGCCCAACGCGCAGACCAGCCTCATCACGCAGGTCTCCCTCGCGGTCGTGGTCACCAGTGTCGTGACGGCGGCGTTCATGCTGCTGCAGAACCTCACAGTGCTGCGCATCGAGGGCCGTGTGGAGAGCGTCCTGCAACCGGCCGTCTGGGACCGGCTGCTGCGGCTGCCGACCCGGTTCTTCGCCTCCCGCTCGACGGGCGAGCTGGCGAGCGCGGCGATGGGCATCAGCTCGATCAGACGCCTGCTGTCCGGTGTCGGCCCGATCGTCGTCCAGTCGACGACGGTCGGCGCGATGAACCTGGTCCTGCTCCTCCTCTACAGCGTCCCGCTGGCGATGGCGGCGCTCGGCATGCTGGTCCTGGTCGCGGCCGTCTTCCTCACCCTCGGCCTGCTCGAACTGCGCTGGCAGCGCCGCCTGGTGAAGCTCGGCAACAAGCTCAACAACCAGGCCTTCCAGACGCTGCGCGGGCTGCCGAAGCTGCGGGTGGCGGGCGCGGAGAGCTTCGCGTACGCGGCGTGGGCGAAGGAGTTCGCGCGCACCAGGGAGCTGCAGCGCAGGGCCGGCCGTATCAAGAACGCGACGACGGTCCTCAACTCCGTCTATCTCCCGCTGTGCTCGCTCGTGATGTTCATGCTGCTCGCGGGGCCGGCCCGCGGCAGCATGTCGGCGGCGTCCTTCCTCACCTTCAACACGTCGGTGACGATGCTCCTCACATCGGTGACGCAGCTGACCGGCGCGCTGATCTCGGCGGCCGCGGTCCTGCCCATGTTCGAGCAGATCAAGCCGGTGCTCGACGAGAAGCCCGAGGTCCGCGAGGCGGCGACGCAGCCGGGCGAGCTGACCGGCGCGCTGGAGGCGCGGGGCGTCTCCTTCCGCTACACGGACGACGGCCCGCTGGTCCTCGACGACGTGAACGTGTCCATCCGGCCGGGCGAGTTCGTGGCGGTGGTCGGCGAGAGCGGCTGCGGCAAGTCCACGCTCCTGCGCCTGCTGATCGGCTTCGACGCCCCAGCCTCCGGCAGCGTCCTGTACGACGGTCAGGACCTCTCGGCGCTCGACCAGGCGGCGGTGCGGCGCCAGTGCGGCGTCGTCCTTCAGAACGCCCAGCCGCTGAGCGGGTCGATCTACGAGTGCATCTGCGGCGCCGAGTCCTTCACGCAGGAGGAGGCGATGGCGGCGGCCGAGATGGCGGGCCTCGCCGAGGACATCAAGCGGATGCCGATGGGCCTGCACACGATGATCTCGGGCGGCGGCGCGGTCTCCGGCGGCCAGCGCCAGCGCCTGATGATCGCGCAGGCCCTCATCCGGCGCCCGCGCATCCTCTTCTTCGACGAGGCGACGAGCGCGCTCGACAACGAGACCCAGCGCATCGTCATCGACAGCACGAAGGCCCTCCGGGCGTCGCGGGTGGTGATCGCGCACCGGTTGTCGACGGTGATGGACGCGGATCGGGTTGTCGTGATGTCGGCGGGGCGGGTCGTTCAGCAGGGGTCGCCCGCGGAGCTGTTGGCGGACACGGGTGGGCGGTTGCACGAGTTGGTGCGGCGGCAGATGACGTGAGGTCGCAGGGCTCTGCCCCTGGCCCCGCGCCTCAAGCGCCGGCGGGGCTTGAGCTGCCCGCGCCGAACAGCACGCGCATCGCCACCTCGCGATAGTGGCGTACGTGGCTCAGGGCCCGGTCGGCCGCGAGGTCCGCGTCGCGCGCCACGATCGCCTCGTACAGGCCCTGGTGCTCCTCCCACACCGCGTGCGGATCGTCGACCTGCTGGAACAGCCAGCGCATCCGGCCCTCCAGCGGCTCCAGGGTGGAGGCGAGCAGCGTGTTGCCCGCGATCTCCACGATGTGGTGGTGGAAGTCCGTGTTCGCGCGGGAGATGCGGGCGGGCTTCCCGGTCCGGGTGGCCCGCTCGGCGCTGGTCAACAGCCGTCCCAGGGCGGCGATCTGCGGCTTCTGCGCCCGCTCGGTGGCGCGCCGCACGGCGAGCACCTCCAAGGCCTCGCGCAGGTCGAAGAGGTCGAGCACGTCCTGGAACGAGAGCTGCTTGACGATGATCTTGCGGGCCGATGCCGCCTCCAGGAAGCCCTCACTGAGCAGCACCCTGATGGCCTCGCGCACCGGGATCCGGGACACCCCGAACTCCTCGGCGACCTCCCGCTCCAACAGCCGGTCCCCCGGCCGCAGTTGGCCGGAGATGATCCGGTCCCTGATGCCCTCGCAGACCTGGTCACGCAGCCAGCCCGCCTCGCCGGCCCCCGCCTGTGCCATGTTCCCTCCCCGTGTTTCCTCCCCGTCAATTGCCGCTCACGGTATACCAACGCCTTGACGGGCGAGGGTCCGATCCGCATCCTTTGGTATGCCATAGCTCGTGCACTGCACGTCACAAGCGTGCCCACCTGTCCGGACCGTGGACCTTCGAGGTCCCGTCAACAGAGGGTTTGCCATGCCGTCAGCCACTCCGCCGCAGGTCGCCGCCGCGACCGACCACGACGCGGGAACCACCAAGTCCCCTCCCAGCCGCACCCGTTGGAAGGTCTTCCTGCTCCTGCTCGGCATCGTCACGCTCAACTACATCGACCGCGGCTCCGTGTCCGTGGCGCTGCCCCTCATCACCCGTGACCTGCATCTGTCGAAGGAGGTCACCGGCTTCGTGCTGAGCGCGTTCTTCTGGACGTACGCGCTGATGCAGATCCCCGGCGGCCGGCTGATCGACCAGTTCGGTCCGCGCCGGATGGCAGGCGGCGCGTGCGTCGGCTGGGGCGTCGCGACCGCCGCCACGGCGGCCGCCACCGGGGTCGGCTCACTGCTCGCCGCCCGGCTCGCGCTCGGCGCGGTCGAGGCCCCGGTGATGCCGGCCGGCGGCAAGCTCAACGCGCACTGGCTGCCCGCGAAGGAACGCGGGCGCGGCGCGGTCCTCATGGACGGCGGCGCCCCGCTCGGCTCGGCGCTCGGCGGCATCGCCATCTCCGGCCTCATCGCCTGGACGGGCAGCTGGCGGATCAGCTTCGTCGTCGCGGGCGCGGTGACCGTGGCGGTCGGCTTCCTGGCCCTGCGGTACCTGCGCGACACCCCGCGCGAGCACGCGGGCGTGAACGAGGCGGAGGCGACCTACATCGAGCGGGCACACGCCGCCGAGGACGCCGCCGCGCCCGGCGAGGACCGGCCCGCGAAGCTGCGCGACTACGTCAAGCACCGCTCGTTCTGGGGCATGTGCCTGGGCTGGATGGGCTTCAACGGCGTCTTCTACGGGCTGCTCACCTGGGGCCCGCTGTACCTGTCGGAGACCAAGGGCTTCGACATCAAGTCCATCGGCTGGTCCACGCTCGTCATCTTCGGCGCCGGGTTCGTCGGCGAGCTGATCGGCGGCTGGCTCGCCGACCACTGGCGCTCGCGCGGCACCGCCGCCAACACCGTCCTGCGCACCCTGATGGGAATCGCGGGCACGGCCGTGACGGCGGGCCTGCTCGGTGTCCTCCTGGTGCCGGACGCGATGACGGCGGTCGCGCTGCTCTCCGTCGTGCTGTTCTTCCTGCGCTGGGCCGGCCTGTACTGGGCGCTCCCCTCCACCCTCGGCGGGCGCGCCAACGCGGGCGTGGTCGGCGCCGCCATGAACCTGTCCGGCAACATCGCGGGGATCGTCACGCCCATCGCCGTCGGCTTCATCGTCGGCGGCACCGGCTCCTACACCTGGGCCCTGCTGTACTTCGTCGGCGCGGCGCTGCTGTTCACCGCCGCGTCCCTGGTCATCGACTACTCGAGGAGGCTCGTCGTCCGATGAACGAGAACCGTCACCGTCCGCTGCGCGTGGGCATGCTCACGCCGTCCTCCAACACCTGCCTGGAACCCGTGACGTACGGGCTGCTCCAGGGCGCGCCGGGGCTCGCCACCGCGCACTTCGCGCGGGTGCCGGTCACCCGGATCGCCCTCGACACCGGCAGCGACGCCCAGTTCGCCCCCGAGCCGATGCTCGCGGCGGCCCGGCAGCTCGCCGACGCCAAGGTCGACGTCCTGGTGTGGAACGGGACGTCGGGGTCCTGGCTGGGCATCGAGCGGGACCGCGCCCTGGCCGACGCGCTCACCGCGGAGACCGGCATCCCGGCGACCACGTCGACGCTCGCGCTGCTCGACGCCTGCGCCGCCTACGGGGTGAGCAGGCTCGGCCTCGCCCTGCCCTACACCCGCGACGTGGCCGACGCGATCGTGTCGACGTACGCGAAGGAGGGGCTGGAGTGCGTGCTCGCGGAGCCCTTCGGCGAGCACGACAACGAGGCCTTCGCCCGGATACCGCCCGCCGACGTGGCCCGCCAGATCGAGCGCGCGGCCACCGACGGCGCGCAGGCCGTCGCCGTCGTCTGCACGAACGTGTACGGCGCCTTCGAGGCCGACCGGCTCGAACACGCCCTGGATCTCCCGGTGTTCGACTCGGTGAGCGCCACCCTGTGGCGGGCGCTCGACCTGGCCGGGGCCCGCCCGTCGTGGACCGGGCACGGGCAGCTGCTGCGCGACGGCAGCCTGCGCGCCGGGATCCAGTGCGTCCTCGGGACGCTGCTCGCGGCGACCGGCGCCGACCGCACCACGTTCCGCGTCGACCTGCCCGAGCACGGACTGCACGTCGATCTCACCGCGGGCGAGGCGCTGGGCCCCGGCGTCCGCTCCATCCGCCGCGACGCCTCGCTCGACCAGCGCCGCCTCAACACGGTCGAGTGGCTGGAGGCCGAGCGCCGCACGCTGGTGCAGCCGCACTTCCGCGAGGCCCCGCACCCGCCGGAGGCGCTGAAGGACGTGTACGGCGTGCGCGCCCAGATGCTCTCGCCCGTCGAGACCGGCGGCGCGCTCACCGGCTGGATCTCCGTGCACAGCACACGCGAGCGGGCCTGGACGGACGCGGACCGGCAGGCCATCGAGGCGGCGACCGCCCAACTGACTGCCCCGATGGCCCCCAACTGACCGCTCAACTCCCGTAACAGAAGGAGCAGTTCACCCATGCCCAAGGACATCCAGATCGCCCTCGGGGTCGACGTCGACGCGGTCGCCGGCTGGCTCGGTTCCTACGGAGGCCAGGACTCCCCCAACGACATCCAGCGCGGTGTCTTCGCCGGGGAGATCGGCACGCCGCGCCTGCTCAAGCTCTTCGAGCGCTACGGCATCCGCACGTCGTGGTTCATACCCGGCCACTCCATCGAGACGTTCCCCGAGCAGACCCGGATGGTCGTGGACGCGGGCCACGAGATCGGCGCGCACGGCTACTCGCACGAGAACCCCATCGAGATGACGCCGCAGCAGGAGGAGGACGTCCTCGCCAAGTCCGTCGAGCTGATCGAGCAGTTCACGGGGCGCGGCCCCAAGGGCTACGTCGCGCCCTGGTGGGAGATGTCGGAGTCGACGGCGGCCCTGCTCCACAAATACGGCTTCTCCTACGACCATTCGCAGAACTACCGGGACTTCACTCCGTTCTACGCCCGCGTCGGCGACTCCTGGACGAAGATCGACTATGCGGGCGACGCGAAGGACTGGATGAAGCCGCTCGTGCACGGCCACGAGGTGGACCTCGTCGAGTTCTGCGGCAACTGGTACGTCGACGACCTGCCGCCCATGATGTTCAACAAGCACGCCCACAACAGCCACGGCTACGTCTCGCCGCGCGCCCTCGAACAGGACTGGCGCGACCAATTCGACTGGGTGTACCGGGAGTTGGACTACGCCGTCCTGCCGATCACGTTGCACCCGGACGTCTCGGGCCGCCCCAACGTCCTGCTGATGCTGGAGCGCTTCATCGAGTACGTCTCCGGCCACGAGGGCGTGTCGTTCGTGACCCTGGAGGACGCGGCCGACGGCTTCCGGCGCCGCTTCCCGTTCGAGGGCACCGAGCGCCCGGCCGACATGCGCTGATCGTTTACACGGCGGCAATCGTGGGCGCTCCAGAGGAAACGCGGGGCGCCCTCCCGTGTAACACGCGGCTTCTACCTTCACTCGCGTCTGCGGTATACCAACCGGTCCTCCCACCCTCCCGGAGGGGCACATGGCCAGCGCCGAAGAGTACGAACACGCACCTGTTCCGCCCACCGCACGCAAGAGCCTCCTGCCGGTGGCCGCCGTGTGGTTCGGGTTCCCGATGAACCTCGGCAACGCCGTCTTCGGCGGCGTGATCGTCTACAACCTGGGCCTCGTGGAGGGCCTGCTCGCGATCCTCGCCGGCAACCTCGTCCTGTTCGGCTACGTCGGCGCCCTCAGCCACTACGCGGGCCGCACCGGCGAGAACTTCGCGCTCCAGGCCGCCGACACCTTCGGGCGCCGCGGCCGGATCGCCGCGGCCGGTCTCCTCGCCACGGTCGTGATCGGCTGGTTCAGCTTCCAGATCGGCCTCACCGGCACGACCCTTCAGGACACGCTCGGCTGGGCCCCGATGTGGGGCGCGCTGCTGGGCTGCGCGATCTACACCTTGCTGACCGTCGCCGGGATCCGCGCCCTCGCCCTCGTCGGCGCCGTCGCGACACCCCTGTTCGTCGTCCTCGGCGCGGTCGCCATCGGCTACGGCGCGGGCCACACCTCCGCCTCCGACGCCCTCACCTACCAGGGGACGGGCGGCGCCCTCGGGTTCGGCGGGGCCGTCGCCATCGTCATCGCCGGGTTCGCCGACTCCGGCACCATGACGGCCGACTTCACCCGCTGGTCCAGGAGCGGGCGCAGCGCGGTGGTCGCCACCGCGTTCGCCTTCCCGTTCGCCAACTTCGTCGCCTACGCGCTCGGAGGCGTCGTCGTGGCGATCGGCGGATCCGCCGACCCCGCGGCCGACGGCGGCGGCTTCCTGCCGCTGCTCACCGGACACGGCCCGCTGCTGACGGCGCTCGCCGTGCTGTTCGTCTTCGTCAACCTCGGCTCCGTCGCCTCGCACTGCCTCTACAACGGTGCCGTCGGCTGGGCCGCGCTCACCCCCGCCAAGATGCGCCCGCTCGCGCTCGGACTCGGCGTCCTGGGACTGCTCTTCGCGCTGAGCGGCGTGTGGGGTCACTTCGTGGACTGGCTGAACCTGCTGGGCGTGTTCGTGCCGCCGATCGGCGCCGTGCTCATCACCGACCAGTACCTGCGCCGCAAGGGCCGGGCGGCCGATGCCCGCGACTACCGCTGGAGCGCGCTCGGGGCGTGGGCGGCCGGAGCCCTGGTCGCGGGTCTCGCGCACTACTTCCTGCCCGGCTCCGTCGACCCGCTGTTCGGCATCGTGGTCGCCGCGGTGGTGTACGCGGTGGCCGAGCGGCGCCGCCCGCCACGGGCGACGGCCGAGCCGGCCATCGACGCCACGACCGCCTCCACCGTCTGAGCGGCACCGTCGGCGCGCCCCGGCCAGCCCCGCCGCGACATGGCAGCCCGGAAAAGTGTCGCAGTTATACGTACGACTGCGACATTTTTCTGGGCACACCACTCGCCACGGGCCGGGGCAGCCGGATGCGCCAACGGTGTCTCCGACAGGAATCCCACAGAAGGGCCCACCCGCGTGAACCCCACCGATGCCGCCGAGATCTGCCGCCTGTCCGCCACCGAGAGCGCGGCGCTGATCCGGTCGCGCGAGTTGTCCCCCGTCGAGGTCACGGACGCGGTGCTCGACCGGATCGACGCCGTGGACGGGAGGCTCGGCGCGTTCTGCACCCCCACGCCCGAGCTCGCCCGTGCGGCGGCCCGGCGGATCGCGGACGACATCGCCGCGGGCCGCGACACGGGCCCGCTGGCCGGCGTCCCCCTCGGCGTCAAGGACCTGATCTCCACCAAGGGCATCCGTACGACCTCGGGCTCGCACGCGTACGCGGACTTCGTGCCGGACGAGGACGACATCGTGGTGGAGCGGTCGGTGGCGGCGGGCGCCGTCGTCCTCGGCAAGACCAACGCCACCGAGTTCGGCTACAGCGCGACCGGGCACAACCCGCTGTTTCCGGTGACCCGCAACCCCTGGGACCTCGCCCTGACCCCGGGTGGCTCCAGCGCCGGTTCGGCGACGGCCGTCGCGGCGGGGCTCGGTCCTGTGGCGCTGGGCAGCGACGGCGGCGGCTCGGTCCGCATCCCGGCGGCGCTGTGCGGGATCTTCGGGTTCAAGGCGTCGATGGGGCGGGTGCCGGTGTATCCGGGGTGCCGCGACGAGCGCTACCCGGGGGTGTCGGGCTGGGAGTCGGTCGAGCACATCGGCCCGCTGACCCGCACCGTCGCCGACGCCGCGCTGATGCTCTCGGTGCTCGCCGGGCCCGACCCGCGCGACCGGCACTCCATCCCGTGCGCGGACGTGGACTGGACCCGGCGCCGCCCGGCCGGCGCGCTGCGCATCGCCTACAGCCCGGACCTGGGCCGGGTCGCCGTCGACCCCGAGGTGCGCCGGGTGACGGAGGACGCGGCGCGGATCTTCGAGAAGGACCTGGGCGCCGAGGTCGACCTGATCGACCTCGAACTCCCCGATTTCAGCGCGGCGTTCGGTGCGATCATCGCCGCGGAGACCGATCTGACGGGCATGCGGGCCATGGCGGACCGGCTCGGGCCCGACATGTCGCCGCACCTGGCGGCGCTCGTGCGCGCCCCGTGGACGGCCGAGCAGTTCACCGACGCCAACCTGGTGCGCAAGGCGGTCGTGAACCGGGTGGCCCGGCTGATGTCGACGTACGACTTGATCCTCACCCCGACCACCTCCGTCGCGGCGTTCCCCGTCGGGGTGCAGGGCCCGGAGCTGATCGAGGGACGGATGGTGCCCACGGACCACTGGACGTCGTTCACCCCGATCGCCAACCTCACGGGCCTGCCCGCCGCCTCGCTCCCGGCGGGCCGCACGCGCGACGGGCGGCCGGTCGGCGTGCACCTGATCGGCCGGCACCTCGCGGACGGCGCGCTCCTGGACGTGTGCGCTGCCTACGAGGAGGCGGCGCCGTGGCGGGACCTGTGGCCGGTGGGCGCCTGACGATCGCGCCTACCGTACGTCCCCGTACTCGCTCAACACCCCGGGCGGAGCAAGCGCGTTGACGTAGTGCGCAGGACCGTGGTCGTCGAAGGAGTACTTGAACGGGAGCGTCCGCGTCAGTGCCAGGCGCGCCGCGAAGAAGGCGAGGGGGGCCACGACCGCCAGGCCGGCGAGGCTGTCCATCTGGGCGTAGGGCAGGGCGGGTTCCACCCGCTCGACCCAGCCGTCCTCGCGGGCGCGGCCCGGGATCGCGCCCATGCGGCGCAGCCGCCGCAGCGGGTTCGTGCCGGTGAGGAGGTCGCCGGGGAAGGCGGCCGCCTCGGCCGCCGCGTCGGCCGCCGCCGTGAACACCGCGTCGACCGCGCGGCGCGGCCTGCGGAAGTGGAACTCGCGGCCGAAGGGGGCGTAGGGGCCGACGGGGCGCGGCGGCAGGGCGGGCACCACGTCGCGGTCGTAGATGTAGCGCAGGAGGCGGTCGCGGAGGATGTGGGTGCCGTTGCTGTCGACGGTGTCCGCGCAGGCGCGCGCCAGGTCGGGGCCGCCGAGCATGGGCTGCCCGAAGGTGTAGACGGCGCGCAGCCGGCGGGCGATGTGGGCGTAGCGGGGCTCGTGGACGAGGGTGACCGCCATCAGGGCCGCCATGGCCGCGCCCAGGCTGTGCCCCGTGATGTAGAGGGCTTCGAGGCCGGGGCCGTGGGTGCCCTTCTCCTCGGGGTCGATGGACTCGCCGCGCACGGCGCGTTCCAGGGCCTGGAGGATGAGGTAGCGGGTGGCGCGCATGTTGCGGTAGAAGCCGGCGTGCACCGCGTACTCGACGCCGTCCAGGTCGACGGCGAGGGTCTCCGGGCGGACGTCGGCGTCGGTGAGGATGCTGATGATGTCCTCGGGCTGTGTGCCCCGGTAGCA
This sequence comes from Streptomyces endophyticus, assembly GCF_035798155.1. NCBI lineage: Bacteria > Bacillati > Actinomycetota > Actinomycetes > Kitasatosporales > Streptomycetaceae > Streptomyces > Streptomyces endophyticus. The sequence continues at coordinate 37,987 of NZ_JAOZYC010000155.1, forward strand.
GAGGATCGCGATCCGGCGGTCCTCGTCCTGGATCAGGTAGGCGGCGGAGGCGATGTAGAGCGCGTCCACGCGCTGTTCGAAGACGTGGACCCGGTTGCGTTCCAGGCCGAGCCGTGTCGCCATCGTCGCGACGGTGTCCGCGTCGCCGCCCTGCTCGTAGCCGGCGTACGCGTACGCGGCCAGCGTCGCCATGGTGTGCGGAAGCACGCCCGCCGGATCCGGATGTTCCTTGTCCTCCCGGAGCAGGCGCGGCAGTTCGGGGTGGACGGGGAAGGTGGTCCTGCCCGGCTCGACGAACGTGGCCTCCTTGAGGGGGCGCAGGTCGGCGAAGGCGGGTCCGTGCACGATCGTGTGGCGCATGGCACCTCCCGAAGCGAGGCTGTGCAGCACACCATCGGCGCCCGGCAGCGTCAAGGCGTCGTCGATCGGCCATGAGCGGGACCCGCGGGTGAGGCGGGAGAGGGGCGGGCGACGCGCGGGGTGGGTCCACCCCGCACCGACCGGGCCCTGACAGGCGCAAATACCCCTGGGCGTACGGGAGTTCGCACGCGCGTACATGGCGGGAACGGGCGCTGCGGCACGTCCGACGGCGCCGATACGGTCGCTGCCTTCCCCCTCTGTGCCCCGCTACGACCTCGCTACAGGAACTTTCTCCACATATCTCCGACCCACGTATCTCCGACAGGGACGGCAACCGATGGCCGAGAACGAACGTCAGGCTTCTTACAAGCCTGCGCAGTACGAGCGGTACGAGGGCGGCAGTCCCGAGGCCGAGCGCCTCGTGTTCGAACGCCTCGCGCGAGAGATCATGAAGGTTCAGGTCGCGAACCGGCGGGCCAGTGGCGCCCAGGGCTTCGAGCGCGCCTTCCACGCGAAGGCCGCGCTCGGCGTGGAGAACGCCCGCCTGCGGTTCAACGACGACCTTCCGGCCGCGCTGCGCGGCGGCTTCGCGCAGCCCGGCGCCGAGTACCCGGCGACCGTGCGACTCTCCAACGCGAGCGGCATGCGCGGTCCCGACGGGGCGCCGGACCTGCACGGGATCGCCGTGCGCGTGAAGGTGTCCGCCGAGCAGAGCCACGACCTGCTCGCCACCGGATTCCCGGTGTCGCACGCCCGCGACGCCCGCGAGTTCGTGGCGTTCGCCAAGGCGATGGCCGGGGCCCGCAATCCGCTACAGAAGGCGTTCGGCCTGTTCGTGAAGTTGCCGCTCGCCGTCGGCCTCGGCACCGCGAACCGGATGCGCCGCAACGTCCAGGCCGCCACCCGGCACACCGTCAACAGCCTTGCCCGCGAGACCTATTGGAGCCGCGGCGCGATGCTGTGGAGCGAGGCGGGCCCGGTCCGCTTCCTGCTGCGGCCCGCCGTGGGCGGCGGCCCCGAGCCGCGGCCCGACCGCCACGACCCGAACTTCCTGCACCGGGAGCTCGCGCGCCGGCTCTCCCGCGGCGACGTCGCCTTCGACCTGTGCGTGCAGCGCTACGTGGACGAGCGGCGCACCCCCGTCGAGGACGGCTCCGTGGAGTGGAAGGAGGCGATCACCCCGCCGATCCCCGTGGCCCGGCTGACCGTGCCGAGCCAGGACATCACGACGGCCGAGGCCCGCTCGGCGGCCCGGCGGATCGAGGAGCTCTCCTTCAACCCGTGGTACACCACGGACGGGTTCCGCCCGCTGGGCAATCTCAACCGGGCCCGCAAGGCCGCGTACCGGGCGAGCAGCGCGCAGCGGCACGGCACCCGCTTCACCCCGCACGAGCCGCTCAGGAACCGGATCCTGGGCGCGCCCGTCGGCTTCGCCTTCCGCGTCCTGAACCGGTATGTGCCGTGGCACCGGCTGCCGGTGGACCTCAGCCTGCTCAACCTGGTGTTCCTGCGGAAGGTGCTGCGCAGGCTGAATCTGATCGACACCGATGTGCAGGAGGCCCCGCCGAAGGCCGAGCCGGTGCCGGTCCCGGTCGACGAGCGGCTGCGTACGGAGCGCTCCTACGACGGCACGTACAACGACCTGTCCGAGCCGAAGATGGGCGCGGTGGGCGCCGCGTTCGGCCGCAACCTCAAGCCGGTGTTCCGGCCCGACCTGTTCGACACCCCGAACCCGGTGACGGTCAGCCGCAGTCTGCTGGCGCGCGAGAGCTTCGTCCCGGCGACCTCGCTGAACATCCTGGCGGCGGCCTGGATCCAGTTCCAGGTGCACGACTGGGTCAACCACCGCCGCTACAAGGCGGGCGACAGGGCGGTCGAGGTGCCGCTGCCGCCGGGCGGCGGGACGTGGGTCAACACGCCCGGCGGGCCCGAAGAGAGCGTGATGCGGTTCGCCGAGAACGAGGGGATCGAGCTGCCCGGCGACAAGCCGCCGATCCTGTTCGGCAACACCGCCTCGCACTGGTGGGACGGCTCCGAGGTATACGGCGGCGACGAGCAGACCGCGAAGCAGCTGCGCGAACCCGAGGGCGGGGCGCGGCTGTTGCTGGACGGCGGGCACATCCCGATCGACCGGACCGGCATCCCGATCACCGGGTTCAAGGACAACTGGTGGATGGGGCTCAGCTCGATGCACACCCTGTTCGCGCGCGAGCACAACGCGGTGTGCGACGCGCTGCGCGCCGAGTACCCGTCGATGGGCGAGGAGCGGATCTACCACACGGCACGGCTCGTGGTCTCCGCGCTCATCGCGAAGATCCATACGGTGGAGTGGACACCGGCGATCCTCGCGACGAAGGCGATCGACATCGGGCTTCGCACCAACTGGGAGGGCCCGCCCAGGAATTGGCTGAACCAGCTGGGCCTGTGGCTGCTGGAATCGCACTCCCTGACCGGCATCCCGAAGACGATGCCGGACCACCACGGCGCCCCGTACTCGCTGACCGAGGACTTCGTCACGGTCTACCGGATGCACCCGCTGATCCCCGACGACTACGAGCTGCGCGAGCACCGTTTCGGGCAGCGCCTCGAAACGCTCGGCTTCAACGACATCCAGGGCGCGGCCGCCGAGAGCCAGATCCGCAAGACGGGTCTGGCGGACACCCTCTACTCGTTCGGCATCGCGCATCCCGGCGCGATCACGCTGCACAACTACCCGAAGTCGCTGACGCACTTCCAGCGCGAGGGCGAGATCATCGACCTGTCGGTGGTCGACCTGGTGCGCACCCGCAGGCGCGGCGTGCCGCGCTACAACGACTTCCGTGCGGGCCTGCACAAGGAGCGCATCCGCCGCTTCGAGGACCTCACGCAGGAGCCGGAGACGCTGGCACGCCTCAAGGAGGTGTACCGGGACGTCGACGAGATCGACACGGTCGTCGGCCTGTTCGCGGAGAACCCGCCCACCGGCTTCGGCTTCTCCGACACCGCGTTCCGCATCTTCATCCTGATGGCGACGCGGCGGTTGCAGAGCGACCGCTTCCTCACCGTCGACTACCGCCCGGAGATCTACACGCCGCTCGGCATGGACTGGGTGGAGAAGGGCGGCATGAAGTCCGTGATCCTGCGGCACTGCCCGGACCTCGCGAGCCTGCTGCCGCGCGACGCGAGCGCGTTCGCGCCGTGGCGTCCGGTGCCGCCGGCCGAGAACGGCGGCGAGCATGGCTGACACCTCATCGGGTCACCAGGGTCTCGACGACCTGCTCGCGCGCCCGCTCCTGAAGACGATCTGGCGCCGCCGCACCCACCGGGTATCCCGCGGCGCGTCGGTGCCGGCCGGGTCCATGAGCTACAGCTCGAAGCACGAGCCGCAGCCGCTGAGCGAGCTGGAGGAGGCACTGCTCATCGCCGTCACCGGCTCGACGGGTCTGACGATGCCGGACCGCCCCTTCGAGGACCCGCGCGACGGCAAGCCCATCATGTCCAAGCCGAACCTGACCATGACGGGCCGCACGGCCGGCAGTCCCGACAACGCGCAGGGCACGTACTTCTTCCTGATCAACGACAGCGGTACGTACTTCCTGCGCAAGCTGCCGCCGGCGCCGCACGAGCCGTTCACGGCTGAGGCGCTGGTCGAACGGGCCCGGCAGTCGAAGGTGAAGGTCCTCGACCACCGCCTGGACGTCGCCGAGGGGCTGCGCGACTTCCCGGCGTATCTGGACTCGAACCGCTTCCTGTCGAACCTGCCGGGGACGACCGTCCTGTTCCCGGTCGTCGACCTCTCGCACCAGTACATCAACGCCCTGATGTACCTGCTCACGCAGCCGGACGGGGCACGCCCGACGCTCGTTGACGACCGCAATCTGTACCGGCCGGCAGGCGTGAAGAAGTGGCTGGACAACGGGTTCCTCAACAAGGACCTGAAGCTGCCACTGGGCGCGCTCGGCCCGATGCGCACGCAGATCGAGGCGGACCTGCTCCTGCAGACGGTGATGCTGACGGCGGAGGCGATGGGGCTCGGCGCGTGGATCCACGCGTCACTCAATCCACCGATCGCCCTCGGCGACCCCAAGTTCACGAAGACGTACGGGAGGATGCTCGGCTTCACGTTCGTCACGCCGCGCTGGCGCCTCGCCGACCTGTGGCGCTGGCACGTCCCGCTGCCCAAGTACGCCAACCTGCGCTCGCACCCGGTGGGCCTGGCCGACCCGGCGACCGGTGAACCGCTGATCGCCGCCGCCTGCCCGCCCGCGCACGCCTCGATGTCGGACGCGGTCGACGCCATCGTCGACGCCAAGTTCGGCACCGGCGGCACGTACGGCGACAAGGACGTCTTCGCGCGCATCTACAAGGAGGACTACGGCCAGCGCTATCTCGCCGAGGCCAGCGAGTACGACGAGCGCGTCATCGAGTGCGCCCGCGACATCTGCACGTACATCCTGGCCACGCACCGCCGCTTCCCCGCGCACACGGACGCCATCCATGTGCCGGGGGTCTGGCTGCAGGCGCACCACGTGGAGGGCGAGTACTACGAGCGCTTCTTCGCGAACGGGCTCACCGACGCGCACCGCGCGCACGACACGCTCTGGGACGGGGAGCCGATGAGTTGAGCCGGTCCGGGCGGTCTTCCTCTGTACGCTCACGCGGACGACGCCACCGCACCCGTATGCATGGGAGGACCGCCCGATGACCGAGAGCACCGGCCTGACCGACGTCCTGACGCCACACGTGTCGAAGGGGCCCGTGCCGGGGGCCGTCGGGCTCGTGGCCCGCGGCGACCGGGTCGAGGTGGCCGCCGTCGGCCACACCGACACCGAGGGCGGGACGCCGATGGCCCGCGACTCGATCTTCCGGATCGCGTCGATCACCAAGCCGATCGTGGCGGCGGCCCTCATGACGCTCGTCGAGGAGGGCCGCATCGCCCTGGACTCGCCGATCTCGCACTGGCTTCCCGAGCTCGCCGCGCCGAACGTGGTGCGCGATCCGGCGGGCCCGATAGAGGACGTGGTCCCGGCGGCCCGCCCGATCACGGTGGAGGACCTGCTGACCTTCCGGGCGGGCTGGGGGTTCCCTTCGGACTTCTCGCTCCCGGCCGTGCAGCCGCTGTTCGCGCTGATGGACCCGCACCACCCGCAGCGGGTGCCCGAGCCGGACACCTGGCTGGCCTCGCTCGCCGGGGTGCCGCTGCTGCACCAGCCCGGCGAGTTCTGGCTCTACAACGCGTGCTCGGACATCCAGGGCGTGCTGATCTCACGGATGACGAGCGACTCGCTGCCGGACTTCCTCGCCGAGCGGATCTTCGAGCCGCTCGGCATGGTGGACACCGCCTTCGAGGTCCCCGCCGCCAAGCGCGACCGCTTCACCAGCTCCTACGTGCCCACGGCCGACGGCGGCGCCGAACTCGTCGACACTCCGGACGGCCAGTGGAGCGGTCTGCCCGCGTTCCCCTCCGGCGCGGGCGGACTCGCCTCCACGGCCGACGACTGGCTGGCGTTCGCGCGGATGCTGCTCGCCGGCGGCGGGTCCGTGCTCTCCACCGACTCGGTGCGGCTGATGACCACGGACCATCTGAGCGCCGAACAGCGCGCCGCGAGCGGCCTGTTCACGGAGGGCGAGGGCTGGGGCTTCGGCGGCTCCGTCGACGTCACCCGCACCCACCCCTACAACGTGCCGGGCCGCTACGGCTGGGTGGGTGGCACGGGGACGTCCGCCCACCTCACCCCGGCGACCGGGACGGTGTCGGTCCTGATGACCCAGCTCGGGATGGGCGGGCCGACACCGCCGCAGATCATGCGGGACTTCTGGACGTACGCGGCGTCCTGAGCGCCTTCCGGTTCACTGCTCTCCGGACAGGATCGGCAGCAGCAGCGAGGCCGACCAGCTGAAGTTCGGCGAGTTGAGCGGGTCGCCGGTCAGCGGGTCGTAGTTCTCCTGGATCGGGCGGTCACCGGTGAGCCCCTTGGCGCCCGCGAGGAGCTTGCCGGTGAGCTCGTCGGCGTCCTTGTTGTAGCCGTAGCGGCGCAGTCCGCTCAGCGCGACGTAGGCGTGGTCGAACCAGACGGGCCCGCGCCAGTAGGCCTTCGAGTCGAAGTACGGGGACGCCTTCGACACGGTCGGGAACGGCACGTGGGTGGCGAACTCACCCGGGTCGGTGAGGCGTTGGCGCACGTGCGCGGCCTGCTCCTTGGTGGCCGCGCCGGTCCACAGCGGGACGGCGCCCTCGATGCCGCGGCCGCGGTCGGTGAGCGGCGCCCCGTTCTTCAGGGCGATGTCGTGGAACCAGCCGTCGGCCGGGTCGTACATCTTCGAGCGCACGGCGGCGTTCGTGGCCCCGGACTTCTCGCGCCACTTCGCGGCCTCGTCCGGGCGGCCGATCGCGTCGGCGATGCGCGCCAAGTAGGCCTGGTCCTGGGCGAGATAGGCGTTGAGGTCGACGGACTCCTGGTCGAGCGAGTAGCCGAGGAGCGCCCCGTCGGCGGCGCGGTTGGCGACGACGGAGGTGCCGAGCTTGGCGTCGAAGCGCGGCGCGTTGTCCAGGCCGCTCTCCCAGGCGGCGGCGAGGCGGCGCTCCTCGGTCGAGTCGTTGGCGGGGTCGACGGTGGCGCCGTACTCGGCGAGGCCGTCGTGGTCGTGGTCCCGGTTGCGGTACCACCAGGCCTGGTAGGCGGCGAGCTTCGGATACAGCTCGCGCAGGAAGGACCGGTCGCCGCTCTTGCGGTACACCTCCCACACGGACCAACTGGCCATCGAGGGCTTGGAGTTGCGTTCGTTCCAGTTGCCGCCGCCGCGCGCGGGGTCGTTGTAGAAGACGGCGTCGGGAACCATGCCCGCGTCCTGCGGGCGGGTCTTCGACGCGGCGGTGATCTGCCAGTCGAACATGGCCCGGATCTGCGACTCGGCGAGCTCCGGGGCGAAGCGGGCGGTGCCCACGGCCTGCTTCCAGCTGTCCCATGCCCACAGCCCGCCGGTGAACCACTTGTACGAGATGGAGGGCGTCACGCCGTCGTGCTTGATCTGCCCGGCCGCGGAGCGCCAGTTGGTGACGAGGGTCTCCAGGGACTTCACGGCGGTGCGGCGCCGCTCGGCGGGCACCCCGCGCGTGACCCCGGCGACGTAGCCGCGCCAACGGGCGTCGCCGGCGGTGGCGTACGCCTGCGGGGCGGCCAGCACGGCACGCGCCCGGCGGGCCTCGCGGCCGCGCTCGGCGGCGGTGAACGTGTAGGACTCGGTCCAGTCGAAGTGGTGCGCGGCGCCGGGCGCGAGGGTGACCGGGGAGGCGGCCTCGGTCCGGTAGCCGTCACCGTCGACGGTCGTCCGCACGGGCTCCTTGTGCGTGACCTCGAAGCGCTCGGTGCCGTCGGTGAGGTAGTCCCACTTCTCGCGCACCTTGGCGAAGTCGACGCCGACGCCGGCTTCGGTGGACTTCAGGGAGGGCGCGTCGCGCATGGGCGCCTTCTCGGGCCGCAGCAGACTGCCGCTCCAGCCGGCGCCGAGCGTGCGGGCGGCCGAGCCGGTGTTGCGCACCTCCGCGCGCACCAGGGCCGTCCGGTTGGTGGCGAACCGCAGTTCGAGGGTGAGGCTGAGGCCGCGCCCGAGGTCGTACGACTGGACCAGGCGCCCCGGCTGCGAGGTGAAGCGGGGCGTGCCACCGGCGGCGAGGTCGAGGGTGCGGCCGCCCTCGGTGAGCCGCATCCGACTGAAGGACTTGCTCAGCCACCACGGGTACTCCTGCGCGATGTGCAGCGGCCCGCTGAACCCGCCGTACGCGGCACGGTCCCCGGCCTTCGGCAGGGCGTAGGAGTGCCAGGCCCCGCGGTCCGAGAAGGTGCTGATGGGGTTGTTGTCCTCGTCGTCCCCCGGCAGCGCGGCCTTCGGGGTGCCGTGCAGGTCGAGCACGTCGGCGTAGTCGGTGGCGGTGCGCGGCACGGCCGAGGCGGGCGGCGCGGCGAGGCTCGCGCCGCCGACGAGCAGGAGGGCGGCGAGGGCGGTGCGGGTGGGGCGGTGTGGGGGCCGGTGGGCGGTCACGGGGCGGCGTCTCCTGTTGACATGAACCTGTGCGAGCGGGATCTTCAACCCTGACTCTGTGCGCAATCCTGCACGTGCGCAAGGAGTTTCAAGCACAAGTAAACAACGGCTGGTCGTTCTGAGCGGAGACGTACCTCATGCGAAGACTGCACCGTAGGCAACCCCACCGAAGAGCCCGCGCCCTGGCCGCCTGGACCACCGCGGCCCTCGCGGCGGCGCTCCTCGCCGCCCCCGCGCACCAGGCGGGCGCGGCCACCCCGGGCAGCGGCGTGCTCGACGCCGACCACAAGAGCGTCACCTGGCAGAGCCCCACCTATCCGTCCGGCACCGTCGACGACCCGAAGAAGTGCCCGGCGCCCGCCGACGACCCGGACGGGAAGACCTGCGACCGCTTCGACCTCAAGGTGTCGGTCCCCAACGGGTATTGGAGCGACAACCCCGAGGGCGGCGTGCCGGTCTCGATCGAGTGGGCGAAGCAGCCCAAGGACGACTTCGACATGTACGTCTACGACGACGCCGGCAAGCAGGTGGCGTCGAGCGCGGGCACCGCCGACCCCGAGGCGACCGTCATCCCGAGGGCGGACGGCACGTACCACGTGGTGGTCGTCCCGTACGACGTGCACGACAACTCCTTCGTCGGCAAGGCCTACCTGCCCGAGACCACGGACGCCGGGAACCTCACCTCCTTCAAGGGCGACGACGGCAGCTACACGGTCGCCGCCGGGGATCTGAAGGCGAAGGCCGACTTCCTCAAGGGCGGCGGGCTCCGCCTTCAGGCCGACCCGTCGGGCGACTTCAGCGACCCGGCCGGCTCGCAGATCGTGCGCAAGCAGCCCGCCGCCGACACGCGTACGACGTCGTTCGACGCGGGCGCCTACTACGGCATCCGGTCCGCCGGCGCCGTCCTGCGCGTCTACAAGAAGCCGCTGCGCTTCGGCCTCTACAAGGCGGACGACAAGACGCGGATCTGGCAGGAGGACCGTCCGCTGCGCTGGTCCACCGGCGGGATGCGGCAGAGCCTGGAGCGCGGAGCCGACGAGCAGTTCTTCGGCGGCGGCGAACAGAACGGCAGCTTCTCGCACCGCGACAAGACCGTCTACGTCGCCAACAACACCGACTGGAACGAGGGCGGCTACCCCAACTCCCAGCCGTTCTACCTCTCTTCGGCCGGCTATGGCGTCTACCGGAACACGTTCGCGCCCGGCGTCTACGACTTCGGCCCCTCGGTCCACACCGGCCAGCAGGAACGCCGCCTGGACGCCTACTACTTCGTCGGCGACGCCAAGCGGGTCATCGGCGCGTACACGGGCCTGGTCGGCAAGCCGTTCATGCCGCCGGTCTACGGCCTCGAACCCGGCGACGCCGACTGCTATCTGCACAACGCGAACCAGGGCGAGCGCCACACCCTCGACTCCCTGAAGATCGCCGACGGCTACGTCGACAACCAGCTGCCGCTCGGCTGGATGCTGGTCAACGACGGCTACGGCTGCGGGTACGAGAACCTCGCCGAGACCGCCAAGGGCCTCCAGGACCACGGCGCCGAACTCGGCCTGTGGACGCAGGACGGCATCGACAAGCTCGCCGAACAGGTGAAGGCCGGCCAGCGCGTCGCCAAGCTGGACGTCGCCTGGGTCGGCAACGGCTACGGCATGGCCCTCGACGCCTGCGACAAGGCCAAGGCCGGCATCGAGGACAACAGCGACGCCCGAGGCTTCGTCTGGATGCCGGTGTCCTGGGCGGGCGCCCAGCGCTGCGCCGTCCTGTGGTCGGGCGACCAGAAACTGTCCTGGGACTTCATCCGCTGGCAGATCCCGACGTACGCGGGCGCCACGATGTCCGGCATCGCGTACAACACCGGTGACATCGGCTCGATCTACTCGCACGACGCGAAGATGTACGCGCGTGATCTGCAGGCCAAGACGTTCCTTCCGGCCGTCATGACGATGGACGGCTGGGCGAAGGACATCACCACCGGCAAGAAGATCAACCAGCAGCCGTGGGTGGACGGCGAGCCGTACACCTCCATCAACCGCAAGTACCTGCAACTGCGCGAGCGCCTCATGCCGTACCTCTACACGCTCGCCAAGCAGGCCTCGGACACCGGCGTCGGCGGCGTACGGCCGCTGTGGCTGGAGTACCCGAAGGACGCCAACACCCTTGACGCGCAGGCCAAGTACGAGTACCTGGCGGGCGACGACTTCCTCGTTGCCCCGGTCTACAAGGACTCGGACACCCGTGACGGCATCTATCTGCCGAAGGGCACGTGGACGGACTACTGGACGGGCAAGCAGTACAAGGGCCCGACCACCATCGACGGCTACCACGCGCCGATCGACACCCTCCCGCTCTTCGTGAAGTCCGGCGCCATCGTGCCGATGTGGCCCAAGGGCACCACGTCGTGGAAGAACCGCGACAAGGGCCAACTCGGTTATGACGTCTACGCGTCGGAGCCGGGCCACAACGCGTACACCCTCTACGAGGACGACGGGGTGACCCGCAAGTTCAAGGAGGGCGCGTCGGCCACGCAGCGCGTGACCGTCGACACCGGCAAGCATGGCTCGGTCATCAACGTCGGTGCGAGCAAGGGCAGTTACGCGGGCAAGGCGAGTGAGCGCGCGTACACCTTCACGGTGCACGGGGCCGCGGCCCCGGATCGGGTGACACTGGACGGGCGCGCCCTGTCCGCGACCTCGTGGTCGTACGACGAGAAGACGGGGGTGACGACAGTGCGCACGCCATCGCTGTCGACGTCGCGCGCGTTCGAGCTGCGGCTCGGTTGAGAGTCTGTCCCTGAGGGGTGGGCGGGGTGCCTCCTGTCGCCCTGCCCACCCCTCAAAGACAGGGCATGCGCGAACGCCTTCCCTGCGTGGCGACAAGTACGGGGTGAGACCGCCGAGCGGTGGTCGCCAGGGAGGTGCCGTGGCCACGGAAGTGGAGAACGGGCAGGACGATGCCGCGCTGCTCACCGCAGCAGCGCGGGGTTCGGGTGGGTTCGAGGCTTTGGTGGGACGCCACGCGGCGGCACTGCACGGCTATTTCGCACGCCGCGCGCCTCGTGCGGCCGACGATCTGCTGGCCGAGGTATGGCTCCAGGCGTACACGGCCCGGCACGCCTACGACCCGGCACGCGGGCCGGTCAGGGCGTGGCTGTTCGGGGTCGCCAGGAACGTGCTGTCGGCGCACTGGCGGCGCCTCGCGCAGGAGTCGCGCGGCGCTCCGGGTGAGGGCGCGCACGGTGATCCGTGGGAGGCGGTGGACAACCGTCTGGACGCCTCGGCGCTGGCTCCCGCGTTGCGGCGGGTCCTGAGCGAACTACCGGAGGTGGAGCGCGAGTTGCTGCTCCTGGTGGCGTGGGAGCAGCTCTCACCGACAGAGGCCGCCGGCGCGCTGGGGATCCCCGCAGGCACGGCACGCTCGCGACTGCACCGGGCGCGGGCCCGGCTCCGGGAAAGCGCGGCGCTCGCCTCGGCAGGCGCCCCCGGACTCAGCGGCCCCACCGTCCCGACCAGCCCGACCAGCCCGACCAGCCCGACCAGCCCGACCAGCCCGACCGGTCGATCATCTTCTGAACACCCGACAGGAGAACAGGCATGAACAACGTCCCCGACAGCAAGCGAGAGACGGCCGACGCGCTGGACTTTCCCGGCGCCGATGCGCTGGTCGCCGCGGGCCGGGTCACGCCGCCCGGAGCGGACGCGGTACGGGCGGCGCGCCTGGCCGTGGCGCAGGCCGCCCTGGCGGACCGGCCGGATCTGCGTGAGCTCGCCACAGGCCCTGAGTCCGAGGCCGCCGCGCCGCGTTGGCGTCGGCGCAGGCTGCTCGTCACGGCCGCGGCGGTGCTCGCCCTGGCGGTGGGCGGGGCCGCGTACCCGGTACTCGGGGGCGATCCGGCCGCCGACGCCTCGGCCGCGTCGTTCCTCTCGGACGTCGCCGAAGCCGCTGCGCACGGGCCCACGTCCACGGCCCCGTATTGGAAGGTCCGCATGGAGGTGGTCAACCAGGACGACGGGCGGCGCAAGAACACCACGTACGTCGATCGCGCCGGACGGATCTGGTCGGTGGGGCCCGGCGGCTCCGTCCAGCGGCCCGGACCGAAGCTGATGCGCTGGCGCGTGGGCGAACGGCAGCTGACATGGCCACAGTTGGGCACGCTGCCCGCCGACCCGGACGCACTGGCCGCCCGCCTGGGCCCGGACGCGTTCGACCAGGCTGTGGTGCTCCTGGAGGGCGCTCCGGTGCGTCCGGCGGTACGGGCCGCCCTGTTCGAGATCCTCGCCGCGCAGGACGGCGTCGAGCTGATCGGCCAGGTCGAGGACAGTCAGGGCCGCGCGGGAACGGCGGTGGAATACACCACCGCGCCTTCGGAGTTCACCGGCAAGCGGACCACGATCCGGCTCGTGATCGCACCGAAGTCGGGCGAGCTCCTGGAGTCCGCGAGCCGGACGAAGGGGCGCCCCGACGAACGCACAACCTTCCTGGAGGTCGGCCCCGCGCAGCACGTCGGCTGAGTCCGGCCCGGGGCGGCTCCCTGGCCGGGAGCCGCCCCGACTCCCCTCCTGTCTACGTCAGTCCACCCGCTCCGACTCGTGCCACCCCGAGTGCAGCGCCCGGTACTCCTCCGGCGTCACCTTCGGCACGTAGGTTCCCGGGCCGAACATCGCCTTGGCGAGGCGCGCCCGCATCCGCTGCCGGACGGTGAACTTCCGTTCCACCCCGTTCGCGTCGACCCGCGGCCCCAACTCGTAGGCGGCGGGCTGCTCGTGCTGGTTGAGGGTGTACAGCTCGGCGCGCGTGAGCGGCTCGTGGACCTCGATGAACTCGCCGTGCGGCAGCCGCCTGATCGTGCCGGACTCGCGGCCGTGCAGCGCTTTGTCGCGGTCGCGGTGCTGCAGGCCCTGACAGATCCGCTTGGTGACGACGAACGCGAGGACGGGTGCCACGAAGAAGCTGATGCGCACGAACCAGGTGATGGCGTTGATCGACAGGTGCAGTTTCGTCGCGACGATGTCATTGCCGCCGCCGATCAGCAGCACCGCGTACAGCGACAGCCAGGCCACGCCGATGCCGGTCCTGACCGGCTTGTTGCGCGGGCGGTCCGCCACGTGGTGCTCGCGCTTGTCGCCCGTGATCCAGGACTCCAGGAACGGGTACACCGCCATGAAGGACAGGATCAGCGGGAACAGCGTGAACGGGATGAAGACGCCCAGTTGCAGCGTGTGGCCCCAGGCGTTGATCTCCCACGCGGGCATCACGCGGATCAGGCCCTCGGAGAAGCCGAGGTACCAGTCGGGCTGCGCGCCCGTCGTGACGAGATCCGTTCTGTAGGGCCCGAAGGCCCACACCGGGTTGATGGTCGCCACCGCGCCGAGGATCGCGAGCACCCCGAAGACGAGGAAGAAGAAGCCGCCGGCCTTCGCCACGTAGATGGGGAAGAAGGGCGCCCCTATGACCTTCTTCTCGCTGCGTCCCGGGCCCGCGAACTGGGTGTGCTTGTGGTAGAAGACCAGGATCAGATGGAGCGCCACCAGGCCCAGCATGATGCCCGGCAACAGCAGGATGTGGATCGGATAGAGCCGGGCGATGAAGTCGTCGCCGGGGAACTCGCCGCCGAACAGGAACATCGCCAGGTACGTGCCCACGATCGGCACCGAGAGCACGGCGCCCTGCGCGAACTTCAGGCCGGTGCCGGACAGCAGGTCGTCGGGGAGCGAGTAACCGGTCAGGCCGGTGACGATGCCGAGGAACAACAGGGTCCAGCCGAACACCCAGTTGAGCTCGCGCGGCTTGCGGAACGCGCCGGTGAAGAAGACGCGCATCATGTGCACCGTCATGCCGGCGACGAAGACGAGCGCCGCCCAGTGGTGGATCTGGCGGATGAGGAGCCCGCCGCGCACTTCGAAGCTGATGTGCACCGTCGACTCGTACGCCTGGGTCATCCTGATGCCCTTGAGCGGTACGTACGCGCCGTCGTAGATGACTTCCTGGGTGCTGGGGTCGAAGAAGAAGGTCAGATAGACGCCGGTCAGGATGAGGATGATGAAGCTGTAGAGGCAGATCTCGCCGAGCATGAAGGACCAGTGGTCCGGAAAGACCTTCCGCATCTGGGACTTGGCGAGTTGATAGAGCCCGAGCCGGCCGTCCGCCCAGTCGGCGAGGCGTTCACCGGAACCCGGGGGGTCAGGGCGGCGCCCGTCACCCGGGATGCGCTCGCTGTCATCGCTCATGCGACTCCCCCTCAGGGCCGTTGAGGCTCTCGTCAGGGTAGAGCGCGCGGCGGTGGTGCCGACAGAGGGCGAAGTGCGGTCAATTGGCCGTATGGAAGCGGTTATTGATCGTCCGTCATCCGCTCCACCGCCGTCTCCACCGTCCGCGTGTGCGCCCACGCCGCCTCGGCCGCCGCCTCCGGGTCGCGGCGCGCGATCGCGTCGGCCAGGTCGTCGTGGGAGCTCGCGCCGAGCGGCTCCGGCGTCCAGCTCGGGAGCAGCGAGGCGATGCTGTCGCGGACCGACTCGACGATGCTCTCGTACAGCTCCGTCATCAGCGGGTTGCCGCTCGCGGCGACCACGGCGCGGTGGAACTCCACGTCCCTCTCGACGTACGCGACCAGGTCCCCGCTCTCCTCGGCACGGCGCCGGGCGAGCAGGGCGGTCAGGATGCGGGCGAGGTCGGCCTCGCCGCGGTGGGTCGCGGCGGCGGGGGCGGCCTCCCGTTCGATGGCGAGGCGGATCTGGAGGATGTGCTTCAACTCGGCGCGGCGCAGGCGGCGTTGGAGCGCGGCGTTGAGGTCGCTGGCCGCGCGCACGTACGTGCCGTCGCCGCGGCGGGCCTCCAGGAGGCCGGTGTGGCACAGGGCACGGACGGCCTCCCGCACGGTGTTGCGGCCCACGCCGAGGTCCTCCACGAGCTGCCCCTCCGCCGGGATGCGGTCGCCCACGGCCCACTCCCCGCTCTCGATGCGCCGCTCGATCCGGCCGATGGTGCGCTGGACGAGGGTGGGTGCGGGCACGGGGTGGCCTTTCTTGTTGCTCGGGGTACGCGGGCCAAAATATCCCATGTATGGGGCGGTCGGCCAGCCCCATCTGGGGCTTATGCGTGAGTATGCACACCAATTTCGCAATGTCGTGGCGGAAACATGGGATGTTACGTTGGCTCGCATGCCGCAGCGTGATCCCGCATCCACACCCGCACCTGACGTGACGCCCCGGGGCTCCGCCCCAGACCCCGCTCCTCAAACGCCGGAGGGACTGAGAGGGGCAGCCGCTGGCCCCCTCCTCGCCGCCGGCATCCTCCTCATCGCCATGAACCTGCGGCCCGGCGTCGTATCCGTCTCGCCGGAGCTCGACACGATCCGCCACTCCACGGGGCTCAGCGGCTCGCTCGCGGGGCTGCTCACCACGCTGCCGATCCTCTGTTTCGGCCTCCTCGCCCCGTTCGCGGCGAAGCTCTCGCGGCGCATCGGCATGACGCGGGCGCTCGGCGCGATGATGGCGCTGCTCACGGCCGGCATCGCGCTCCGGCTCGCACCCGGCCTGCCCGCACTGTTCGCGGGAACGGTCCTGATCGGCGCGGCGATATCCCTCTCGAACGTCCTCGTACCGAGTGTCATCAAGCGCAACTTCGAGCACCGCACCGGGCTGATGATGGGCCTGTACTCGGTGGCCCTGTTCTGCGGCGCCGCGCTCGCGGCCGGGGTGACCGTGCCGCTCGGGGACGCGCTCGGGCTCGGCTGGCGCGGCGCGATCGGCGTCTGGGCGGTGCTCTCCGCGCTCGCGCTCGCACTGTGGGTGCCCCAGCTGCGCCGCTCGGACGCGCCGCCCTCGATGGCCCCGGGCGCCGCCGACTCCCGTACTCCGCTGCGCCGTTCACCACTGGCCTGGAAGATCACGCTCCTCATGGGGCTGCAGTCGTTGCAGTACTACGCGTGCGCCGCGTGGATCCCGGCGATGCTCACCAGTCAGGGCATGGACGGTACGCAGGCGGGGTGGATGCTGTCCGTGATGAGCCTCGCGGGCATCGCCGGTTCGCTCGCGTTCACGGCGCTCGTCGGCAGGTCCTCGAACCAGGTCGCCCTCTCCCTCGCCGGCTCGGTGCTCGTCCTCGGCTCCGTGCTCGGCCTGCTGGTGGCGCCGGTCGGCGGGGCGTACGCGTGGATGCTGATGCAGGGCTTCGGCTGCGGCCTGCTGATCAGCACGGCGCTCGCCGTGATCGTGCTGCGCTCCCCCGACGCGGCGCGTGCCGCGGAGATGTCCGGCATGGCGCAGAGCGTGGGCTATCTGCTCGCCGCCGCGGGCCCGTTCCTGCTCGGCGCGCTGCATGACGCGACGGACGGATGGACGGTGCCGCTGGTGATGCTCGCGGTGCTGTGCGTGCCGATGGGGCTCGCGGGCGTGGGCGCCGGGCGGGCCCGCCAACTGGAGGCGTGAACCGCCCGGTTCAGCGAGGTGACCTCACTCCGCCGAGCCGGGGTTCTTGCGCTGGTTGGCGTGGAAGCGCGCCTTCTTCTGGCGATTCCCGCACGTGTTCATGTCGCACCATTTGCGGGTGCGGCTCTGGCTGGTGTCGAAGAAGGCGGCCCGGCAGGTGGGTGACCCACACAGGGCCAGCTTTCCGTCCCGCTCACCCGCGATGACGCCGATCGCGTCGGCGGCGATCACACTGAGGGCGTCCTCCACTCGGGAATCCGGGCCGAGCCGCCAGCGCCGCTCGCCCTCGGGCGTCAGGACGGCCGCGGCCCGGCCCTGAACGCTGCGGTCGTTGATGACCTGGACAGCAGCTCCGGGGAGGGCGCCCTGGGTCGCGGCCGCCGTCGCGGCGGCGTGGATCGACTCCCTCAACTCCCGGGCGAGGTCGAGTTGGTCGAGGCTGCACGAGTCCACGGCGAGGCCGTACACCGCCAGCCAGTCGATGAGCCGCTGCGGCGTGGGAATCCGCTCCACAGGGCTGCCCCGACGCTCCGACAGGGTCCCCGTGAAGCTGGTCGCCAGCACGCTGCCGAGGCGGAAGTCAGGGAATCCAGAACGCATGGAACCACCTTAGGCGGTTGCAGCGCGGTTCGGACCACTGCTAGAACCGTCTTAGCCGGTTCCACGATGGCCAGGAGGTCTCATGCCCCGCCACACCAGCGACGTACAAGCTTTTGAAGCCCGCGCGACCGACGCCGACCTCGACGATCTGCGCGCGCGTCTGGCCGCGGCGCGGCTGCCGGAGGCCGAGACGGTCCGGGGCGCCGGGCCCGGCCCGCGCCGATGGGAACAGGGCGTTCCGCTCGCCGACCTCGTCGAGGTCGTGAACCACTGGCGCACCGGGTACGACTGGCGGGCGTTCGAAGCGCGCCTCGACGCGATCGGCCAGTTCCGCACGACCATCGACGGTCTGGGCATTCACTTCCTGCACCGCCGGTCCCCGCGCGCGGACGCCACTCCGCTGCTCATGACGCACGGCTGGCCGGACAGTGTCGCCCGGTTCACTGATGTCATCGACGACCTGGCGGACCCGAAGGACGCGGACGCGCCGGCCTTCCACGTCGTGGCCCCCTCGCTGCCGGGCTTCGGCTACAGCGACAGGCCGGCCACCACCGGGTGGGGAACCGAGAAGATCGCGGCCGCCTGGGTGGAGCTGATGGGCAGGCTCGGCTACGGCACGTTCCTGGCCCACGGCGGCGACTGGGGCGGCAACATCACCACGGTTCTCGGCGGCAGGTTCCCGGCGCACGTCCTCGGCATCCACACGACGTTCGCGGAGGGCGTGCCCGGCTTGACGACGGACGGGCTGACAGCGGCCGAGCGCGAGTGGGCCGAGGAGACCCGCGATTTCTGGCTGGGCACCGCGACGCGCCACCGCGCGGCGTACGCGAAGCAGCAGGCGACCCGGCCGCAGACCATCGGCTACGCGCTCGTCGACTCACCGGTCGGGCTGCTCGCCTGGATTCTCGACAAGTTCGCCGAGTGGACGGACACCGAGGACAGTCCCTTCGAGACGATTCCCATGGACAGAATCCTCGACGACGTCACCCTGTACTGGCTGACGCGGACCGGTGCGTCGGCGGCCCGCATCTACTACGAGAGCCACAACGCGCTGGACCCCGAACTCCGGGTCGACGTCCCGGCGGCCATCACCGCCTACCCCCGCGACGTCGAGAAGTGCCCGCGTCCCTGGGCGCAGGAGCGGTACCGGCAGATCGTCCGGTGGAACGAGCCCGAAAAGGGCGGACATTTCCCGGCCCTTGAGGTTCCCGAGTATTTCGTCAAGGACCTGCGGGAGGGCCTCGCGGCCGTGCTGGCCGCGAGGGGGTGAACACAACTGCAACGCAACTGGGTCCTGTTGACCCGTTGACCCGCCGTCGAGCCTCTGCGATCTTGGCAAGCGCTTTCCCGCTGCCCAGTGTCCAGGGGGACCCATGTCCGAGTCAGGCGCTCCACCACGTACCGTCACCGAGTCCAAGGGCCGCGCGCTCTTCTCGGGGCACCACACCCACTTGTGGGGTTTCCTGCTCGCGGGCTGGCTGATCAGCTACGCGGACCGCACCGTCACCGGCCCCGTCGTCGCCTGGATGATCGAGAACAAGGCCGGCTTCATCGGTGACGCCTCGAACCCGGCGACGCTCGGCGGGCTCATCGGCTCGATGTTCTTCACCGGCTACATGCTCACGCAGTACGCGGGCGGCCGGCTCGGCGACCGCTACGGCCACCGCGAGATGCTCGTCGTCTCCCTGCTGTGGGCGGGCCTGCTCACGCTCGTGTCTGGCCTGACCGGCGGGCTCATCGGCTTCGTCGTGGCGCGCGTGCTCACCGGGCTCGGCGAGGGTGTCTTCTACTCCAACGACCGTGTCCTGGTCATCAGTCACACGCCCGCGGCCCGCCGCACCATCGGCCTCGGCGTCGTCCTGTCCGGCCTGTCCATCGGCCTGACCATCGGCATCGTCGCCACCCCGCACCTCATCGACTGGGGCGGCACGCTGGGCATGGGCGGCCGGGCGTGGAGCATGCCGCTGTACGTGTTCGGCGTCGTGTCGCTGCTGGTGGCCGCGGCGACGTGGAGGTTCTTCCGGGGGCGCGGCGACAAGCCGTTGCGGATCGGCCCGCCCGCGCTGCGGCTGATCGCGTACTCGATCCCCGCGGCGGTCGCGATCCTCGTCCTGTTCCTGCTCGCCGACGAGTTCAGCTGGCCGGACTGGCTGACCGCGATCGGCTCCGCGGTGCTGTTCCTCGTCATGGTGACGATCGTGATCCGCGGCATCGTGCGCACCGGCCGCAGCACCCAACTCCTCAACCGGAACGTCTGGTTGATCTACATCGGCTTCATCGC
The DNA here is from genome assembly GCF_035798155.1 of Streptomyces endophyticus. Classification (NCBI taxonomy): domain Bacteria; kingdom Bacillati; phylum Actinomycetota; class Actinomycetes; order Kitasatosporales; family Streptomycetaceae; genus Streptomyces; species Streptomyces endophyticus. The sequence goes on from NZ_JAOZYC010000155.1 coordinate 57,670, forward strand.
CGTGATGTGGAACCTGTGGTTCTTCTCGTTCTGGTCGGTGCAGATCGTCGCGGAGGCCGCGCACAGCAGCCTGGGCGCGGCGGCCCTCACCGCGGCGTTCAACGCGGGCGCGGGCATCATCGGCTTCCCCGTCGGCGGCTGGATAGCGGACCGGCGGGTGCGCGCGGGCAAGGGCCGCAAGCCGCTCGCGGTGATCTGCGCGGCGGTGCACACGGTGCTCGCCGTCGCGTTCGGCGTCAGTGTCGCGAACGGCGACCCGTCGCTGCTGCTGCTCGGCCTGATCCTGTTCTGCTCGGGCCTGTTCTTCAACGCGCTCCAGCCGATCGTGCACAGCCTGCTGGGCGACCTGGCCGAGGAGAAGGACCGCGGTTCGCTGTTCGGCCTGTTCAACCTGGTCGCGGAGATCGGCGCGGTGGCCAGCCCCGTCGTCAGCGGTGTGCTGCGCGACGCGACGGGCAGCTGGGCCGCGGGCGTGTTCACCGCGGCCGGGGTGATGGCCGTGGCGGTCGTCCTCTACGCGCTGGTGAAGGAGCGCATCCCGGAGGTCGCCGCCACGTGACCCGGTCCGGGCTCAGCAGCCCTTGCGGATCGGCTCGATGGTGACCTTCGCCCGGTCCTCGACCCCCTGCATCCTGCCGTAGGTCGTGGAGTTGACGCGGAACCACTGGTCGTCGGCGCCGCGCTTGCCGCCCACGGCGTCGAGGCGCACGCACCAGCGCTCGGCCCGCAGGACCCGCGTGTACTTCTCGGTGCCCTTGCGCACCTTGTGGCAGTCGCGGACCTTCTTCGTCGTGTAGTAGGTCTTGGTGCGGCCCTTGCTGCGCTTGGTGTGCCGGACCTTGCGGGTGTCCGTCGCGCACTTCTTCACCAGGTGCGGCCGGGTGGCGCGGGTCGTGCGGCGGGACATGTGCCGCACCCCGTCGCGCACTCCGGTCACCTTGTCGTCGTGCTGCTCGATCGACTGGCTGTCGGCGGATCCGCCACCGCCGTGCGACGAGGCCGACTTCTCCGTTCCACCGCCGCAGGCCGCGAGCGCGACCACCAGCAGCATCGTCAGTCCGGCCAGGGTGGGGCGGCGCTTCACGGAATCGCTCCTCTATGTGTACATGCCATGGGAAAACAGCAGCGTATCGGAAGCGCTGCCGGTGACTGCCGATTCGTTATGCAACACCGGGGCGAAAAGTTCCCCTTGGATGTAGCTTGCCGTTCCGACGCATTCAGGTTGAATCGTCAACCCGGTCTGCCTACCAGAGGGAGCGATGAGCAGTCACATGCGGCAAATCGCGGCGCCCCGCCTGGCACCTCCGTTGGTGTCGGGAGGACTTGCCGACTCGGTCTTCAGCACCGCGCTGGAGGACCCGCGGCGCCCGCAGTTCTCGCTGCTCCGGGACGACGGTCCGCCGCAGGAGGTCAGCTCGTCGCGGTTCCGTGACGAAGTGATGGCCGTGGCCCGCGGGTTCCTCGCCTACGGGGTCGCCGCGGGGGACCGGGTGATCGTGATGTCGCGCACCCGCTACGAGTGGACGCTGATCGCGTACGCGCTGTGGACGTTGGGCGCCGAGGTGGTGCCGGTGTATCCGACGTCGTCGGCGGAGCAGGTGCGGTGGATCCTCTACGACACGGACGCGGTGGGCGTCGTCGTCGAGAACGAGCACAACGCGATGACGGTGGCCGCGGCCTACGGCGCGCGCACCGACCTGACCCGCCTGTGGGAGCTGGACTCGGGCGGCCTCGACGTGCTCATCGAGGCGGGCGCGTCGGTGCGGGACGAGGACGTGCACCAGCTGCGGGCCTCGGTGGCCCCCTGGCACACCGCCGTCATCTGCTACACGTCCGGCACCACGGGCCGCCCCAAGGGCTGCATCATCACGCACAGCAATCTGGCCTCGGAGTCGGACAACCTCCTGGTCGGCTGGGCCCCCGTGCTCACGCCGCCCGGCCAACAGCACTCCCTGCTCGCCTTCTTGCCGCTCGCCCACTGCTACGGCCTGATGGTGGTGGTCAGTTCGGTGCGCGGCGGTATCAACATCGCCCACCAGCCCGACGTCTCACCCAGCGCGCTGCTCCCCGCGCTCGCCGCGTTCCAGCCGACGATCATGTACGCGGTCCCGTACATCTTCGAGCGGATCTTCGCCAAGGCGCGGGTCAACGCCCAGGACGGCGGCCACACCGCCCTGTTCGAGCGGGCCGCGCGCACCGCGATCCGGTACGCGGCATCGGTGCAGCGCCACGCCGCGGGCGAGGGCCCCGGTCCCGGACCGCGCATGCGGCTCATGCACAAGGTGTACGACCGCCTCGTGTACGCGAAGGTGCGGGCGGTGCTCGGCGGCCGGGTGCGCAACGCGGTGTCGGGCGGCTCGCCGCTCTCCCGTGACCTCGGCCTGTTCTACCAGGGCTGCGGCATCACCGTGTACAACGGCTACGGCCTCACCGAGACGGCGGCCGCGGTCACCGCGCAGCCGCTCGGCGCGGTACGGCACGGCACCGTCGGCAAGCCGCTGCCGGGCAACGCCGTGTACATCGCGGACGACGGCGAGATCTGGGTGGCCGGCGACGTCGTCTTCGCGGGGTACCTCAACAACCGCAAGGCCACGGAGGCGGTGCTGCGCGACGGCTGGTTCGCCACCGGCGACCTCGGCCACCTCGACGCCGACGGCTACGTCGTCATCACGGGCCGCAAGAAGGACATCATCATCACCAGCGCGGGCAAGAGCGTCTCCCCGCAGACCCTGGAGGAGGAGCTGCGCGCCCACCCGCTGATCTCCGGCTGCCTGGTGATCGGCGACAACCGCCCCTACGTCACGGCCCTGATCACCCTCGATCCGGAGGCCCTGGCGAGCTGGCAGGTGCTCAAGGGCCGCTCCCTCAGCGCCCCCGCGGAGGCGGCCCTCGACGAGGAGCTGCACGGCCACATCCAACGCGCGGTGTCACGTGCCAACTCGCGTGTCTCGCGGGCCGAGTCGATCCGCGCCTTCCGCATCCTGCCGCACGAGTTCGGCGCCACCCAGGGCCTGCTCACGCCGTCCCTGAAGGTGCGCAGGGCCGCGGTCATGGAGGCGTACGCCCAGGACGTCGAGGAGTTGTACGCGGCGCGGTGAGCGGCGCCGCGCACAACGCGGTGTCCCCTCCGCCCGTCAGGAGGCCGTGGGCGTCCAGTCCCCGAGCCAGTCCGCGACCTCCTGCTGCGCGGCCTGCGCGTCGCTCAGCTGCGGCCTGTCGGCGCTCGCCGAACCGGCCCCGTCGCCGGTGTTCCTGTACTCGGCGAACCGGTCGTCCTTCCACGAGAAGCCGCCCATGTCCGTCCACGGCTTCGCCTTGATCGCGGCGCCCAGCGTGGAGTCGCGGACGGTGGCCTGCGGGTCGAGGGAGGCGTCGCCGCCCGCGTGCCAGTTGCGGCCGAGGTGGAAGCTGCCGGCGGAGACGTCGCCGCCGATGGTGGTCCGGTTGACGAGCAGGCCCTTCTGGCCGGCCGCGGTGCTCGGTGCCAGGACGTACCCGGCCGACGTGCCGTCCCACCGCTTCTTCAGGGTGATCACGGACTGGTCGATGACGGCGGTGGCGCCGCCGAAGACGAAGTCGACGTTGCCGACGACGTACGAGTTCTTCATGTAGACGCGCTTGCCCGCGCCGTCGAGCAGCAGCGTGTCCTGGTCGCCGCTGGTGATGACCGAGTCGAGGAAGACCTTGTCGGCGCTGGTGCGCAGCGCGACCGCCTGCGCGGCGATCGAGGTGTCCTTGCTCTCGTCGTAGTCGTTGCTGACGCTCAGGTTGCGCAGTTGGGTGTCGGCGGCGAGGACGGTGACGGTGGCGCTGCCCGAGGTGCCGTACGTCGATCCGTCCGGCTTCTTCGACCCGGCGGCGTGCCCCTCGACGAGCACGGTGGACTTGCGGCTCGATCCGGTGCCGACGATCGTCACGTGCGGTTTGTTCGCCGGGACGGTCACGGTGCCGCGGTACGTGCCGGGCGCGACCTTGATGTCCACGCGCGCGGTGTTGTTCGCGGGCACGGCGTCGACGGCGGCCTGCACCGTCTTGTACTGGGCGCTGCCGTCGGCGGCGACGGTGAGGGTGCTCGCGGCGGCCTTCACCTGATGGGTGCCGACGCCGATGGAACTCCTGGGCCCCACACCGGACTTGAGCAGTCCCGGCACGTCCGCCGCCTTGTCCAGGGTGTAGGCGTAGAAGTCCGACGGGGTGAAGGCGCTGCCGCCGCTCTCGTTGCGCCCGCTGGTGCCGGAGAAGACGCTGCCGCGCTGCACGAGGGTGGCGGTGTCGTCCTTGATGACGGGGTTGTTCACGCCCTGGAAGTAGCTGTTCTCCAGGACCATCTTCGTCCTGCCGCGCGAGTAGTTCCCGTACGAGGACGTGATGTCGGTGCCGGGGTCGTCCTGGAGGTAGTTGTTGTAGAGGTGCGCGTGGGCGGCGTTGTCGGTGGAGGGGTTGCGCTGTTCCGTCTCGCGGATCCAGTTGTGGTGGATGGTGATGTCGGTGACGACGTTCTCGGTCCAGCCGATGCCGAAGGCCTTGTTGTCGTTGCTGAGCTTGTTCCAGGAGACGGTGATGTCGGTCGAGTCCTTGCGGACGTCGATCAGTCCGTCGGCCATCCTGCGCAGGTCGTTGTGGTCGATCCACACGTGGTGCGCGCCGTCCATCTGGATGGCGTCGAAGTCGTGGTCCTTGTCGTTCCAGGTCCCCTGGTAGGAGTCGCGGATCGTCAGGTTGCGGATGATGACGTTGTGCACGCCGGTACCGAGGAAGAAGCCGCCGCCGACGATGTGCCCCGCGGTGCCGGCGCCCACGATGGTCTTGTCGGAGGCGACCTTGATCTCCTTGCCGACGGGGTCCATCGTGATCGCGCCCGCGACCACGATGACGTAGGGCTTGCTCGCGGTCGCGTACTTCTCCAGGTCGGCCAGGGTCTTCACGGTGACCGTCTCGCCGCCGCGTCCGCCGTACGTGCCGTCCTGGCCCTGCGCGTCGACGGAGGCGAAGCCGTCGGCGGTGTCGTCGGCCCATGCGGCGGCGGTCGCGGCGCTCGCCGTGTCCGCTCCGGCCGCGCCGAGGAACCCGCCGCCGTAGGCGAGGGCGGCCGCGGCGGCGACGGCGAGCGGGGCGCCCGCGAGGAGGACGGTTCGGCGTCTGCGGTGCCGGGGCTTGCTGCGGGTGTCGCTCATCAGCTCATGCACTCCGTACGTGGTGGGGGTACGCGTGCCGGGTGGCACGTGACGGTGTGGTGTTGCCGCGGGCGGCGGGGAAGGTTGCCGGGTGCCGGGTGCCGGGTGCCGGTGCATTTCAAGCCCCTGCGGCGTTTGAGCAGCGGGGTCCGGGGCGGAGCCCCGAGACCGCAACGCCGTGAGACCGCCACGCCCGTTGTCACACCCCGATGGCAAGATGCAGGAACCGGCCGGAGCCGGACGCGGTCGGAGAAGGGCGGGCCCGATGGGACGCAGTGAGCGGGAGGCCGTCGCCGACGGTTCGCGTCTCCACGCTGCCGTGCGCGGGCTGCTCGACGACCACGAGCGGGCGGTGCAGACCGTGCGGGACGCGCTCGCGCCGCTGCTCGACGAGTCGGTGGCGCGGGTCCTCGACACCATGCCCGTGGCGCGGCTGCAAGAGGCCACGGACGGGCGGGTCCGCGTCGGGCTGGTGGAGCGGGACGGCCTGCGCACGGTCCGGCAGGTCCTCGACGCCGGACCCGCCCGCCTCAACCAGATCCACGGGGTGGGCCCGCAGACCGCCACGCAGCTGCTGGCCGCAGCGGGTCGGCTCGCCGAGCGCGTGCGGCAGACCGCGGCGGTGCCGCTCGACGTGGACGCGCCGGAGCCCCGGACGACCGCGCTGGTCACGGCGCTGCACGTGCTGGTGGAGGCGGGCCCCGACGCCCGGCACGCCGTCGACACCGCGACCGGCATCGCCCGGCG